>NZ_JAUYQL010000061.1 GCF_030697305.1 Phenylobacterium sp.
GTTCATCCAATAGGTGACGCAGCCGTCCTGCGCCGCATCGCGGCGGCCGATGTGGTTCCAGCTCGACCACGCCAGCCGGCGCTTGGGCATCAGGTTGCGGTCGCTGTGCAGCACGGCTTGGTTGGCGCTGTAGCGGAACGCCGACAACACGCGCCGCTCCACCGCGCCCGCATCGTCCAGCATGGCCAGGGCGTGATCGGCGTGGGCGGCGATCACCACGTGGTCGTAGCGCTGCACGCGACCGTCGGCCTCGCGCACCTCGACGCCGGCCGCGTCGCGCCGCACGCCAGCAACCTTCGCGCCCACTCGCGTCTCTCCGTCGAACGCCGCAGCCAGCTTGCGCACATAGGCCTGGGAGCCGCCGACGACCGTGCGCCAGCGACCCCGCCCGGTCAGCCGCATCATCCCGTGGTTCTGGAAGAACCGGACCAGCGCCTCAGCCGGATAGTCGCGGATCGCCGACAGCGGGGTCGACCAGATGGCCGCGGCCTGCGGCAGCAGGTGGTCCTCCTGGAACGCCCGGCAGTATCCCTTTCGCTCCAGATAGTCGCCCAGAGCCAGCTCTGGGTCGGCGATCTCGGCGACCTCGGCGACGCCATGGCGGTAGAACCGGCCGACGTCGCGCAGCATCGCCCAGTAACGGCGGCTGAACAGGTTGCGCCCTTGCGCGAACAGGCCAGTGACGTCGCTGGAGTATTCAAACGCCCCGTCATCCAGCGAGACGCTGAGCGACATCATCGCCTCCCGGCTGGCGACGCCCAGCTCACCCAGCAGGGCGGTGAAGTTGGGGTAGTTCTCCTCGTTGTAGACGATGAAGCCGGTGTCGACGGGCGCGAGCCCTTTGCGCCCCGGCGCGAGGTGGGTGTTGGCGTGGCCGCCCAGCCGCTCGTCGGCCTCGTAGAGGGTCACCGCGTGGCGTTGTGAGAGCAGCCAGGCCGCCGACAGGCCGGAGATGCCGCCCCCTACCACCGCGATGCGCAAGGCCCGATCCGTCTCGCCGAACGCCACTGCGCCCTCCTGAGCTGCTGAGGCCATGGCCCCGGTTAAGGAGAGCTACGCGGCGGCTTGCGGCCCGGATGCATCCGCTCGGCCGGCGCCTGCGTAACTGCGCTTGAACGCGGAGACCTGAGCAGCGATGACCCTGATGATCGTCCTTGGCGTGCTGGCGGCGATGACCGCGATTATGGCGGCCGCCTGGGCGTTTCAGCGTCAGGTCGGCGAGTCCGGTTGGATCGACGTGTTTTGGACCTTCGGGACCGGGGCCTGCCTGACGGTCGCAGCCCTCGTCCCTGCGCCGTCGGGCGCACGCCAGCTGCTCGTCGCGGGTCTGGTGGCGCTGTGGGCCCTGCGGCTCGGGACCTATGTCGCACGCCGCGTCGCCAGCGGTCCGGCCGACGCCCGCTACGTGCGCCTGCGCGAGCAGTGGGGGGAGACATATCAGCGTAGGCTCGTGGCGCTGACGCTGATCCAGGCGCCGGCCACCGCGCTGCTCGCCGTCTCCGTTGTGCTGGCCGCGCGGCGCCCGGGCGACAGCCTGCAGGTCACCGACTTCCTCGGCGCGGCGATCCTGCTCGCGGCCATCGCCGGCGAAGCGCTGGCCGACGCGCAGTTGGCGCGCTTCAAAGCCGACCCCGCCAACAAGGGCCGCATCGCCGACGCCGGCCTCTGGGGCTGGTCGCGGCATCCGAACTACTTCTTCGAATGGATGGGCTGGCTGGCCTATCCGGTGATCGCCTTCGATCCCGCTAATCCGTGGAGCGCGCTCTCTCTGGCCGCCCCGCTGGTCATGTACCTGCTGCTGACGCGCGGCTCAGGCCTGCCGCCGCTGGAAGCCTCGATGCTGGCGTCCCGCGGCCAGGCCTATGTCGCCTACCAGGCCCGCGTCAGCGCCTTCTTCCCCCTGCCCCCGCGCAAAGGAACACCCGCATGAGCCTGCCCGCATGAGCCTGATTTCCCGCACCCTGCACGCCTTCGAGGCGACACCCCTCCCCGACGCGCTGAGCCGTGGCGCGATCGAACTGCTGGTCGCCCAGCAGCGCCGCCGCCTGCTGGCCGCGCCTGGAGGCTCCGAAGCGTTCGCCCAGGCGATGGAGGCCCACGCCATTGCGGAATACGCCCAGGCCGCCAACGCCCAGCACTATGAACTGCCCGCGAATTTCTTCCAGGCCGCGCTGGGCCCGCAGCTCAAATACTCCAGCGGCTTTTACGCCCACGAAACGACGACGCTTGCCGAGGCCGAGGAGGCGGCCCTGGCGCTCACCGCCGAGCATGCCGGACTGGAGGATGGCCAGGCGATCCTCGAACTCGGCTGCGGCTGGGGTTCGCTGTCGCTGTGGATGGCGCAGCGCTTTCCGGCGGCGCGCGTGGTCTCGGTGTCGAATTCCCAGAGCCAAGGGGCGTTCATCCGCGCCCGCGCTGCGGCGCGGGGCCTGACCAACCTGGAAGTGATCACCTGCGACATGAACACCTTCGACACCCAGGGTGCCTTCGACCGCGTGGTCTCGGTGGAGATGTTCGAGCACATGGCCAACTGGCGCGCGTTGCTGACGCGCGTCCGGACCTGGATGAAGCCGGACGGTCGGCTGTTCCTGCACGTCTTCTCCCACGCCACGACGCCTTATCGCTTCGAGGCCGAGGGCGACGCCGACTGGATCGGCAAGTACTTCTTCAGCGGCGGCCTGATGCCCAGCCACGATCTGGCGAGCCGCTTCCCCGACCTGTTCACGGTCGAGGCCGACTGGCGTTGGAGCGGCGCTCACTATCAGCGCACCGCGCTCGACTGGCTGGCCAACTACGATCGTGAAGCGGCCGCGATCACGCCGGTGCTGCACGATGTCTACGGCGACGAGGCGCTGCTGTGGCGTCGACGCTGGCGGTTGTTCTTCCTGGCTGTGGCGGGATTGTTCGGCCATCGCGGCGGGGCTGAATGGGGCGTCAGCCACCACCGCCTGAAACTCGCGTGAGGCGCTGAAGCATGTCCTACATCGCTGCCTATCTGGCCGCCGCCGTCACCTTCGTGCTGCTCGACGCCGCCTGGCTGACGCTCGCCGGGCCCAAACTCTACAAGCCGATCATCGGCGAGATCCTCGCCGAGCGCGTGGCGGCGGGCCCGGCCATCGCCTTCTATCTCATCTACCTGGTTGGCGTTGTCGTCCTAGCTGCGGCGCCGGCCGCCCGCGAGGGCTCCTGGCCGCGCGCGATGGCGCTGGGGGCCACCCTGGGCGTCGTCGCCTACGCGACCTACGACCTCACCAACCAGGCGACGCTGAAGGTCTGGTCGCTGAAGATCACCCTGGCGGACATGGCCTGGGGCGCCTTCGTCACCGCCATGGCCGCCACCGCCGGCTGTCTGGCCTTCCGCGCCGTACGCCGCGCGTTCGGGTAGAGTTCGAAACGATCGGAAAACATGGTTGTTTGGCGAAGCGGTGCGGCGCGTGGCATCTAGCCGCCGCATCCGTTTGGCGAGGCGCTCATCATGCCGATTCCGTTCATCGATCTGCAGGCCCAGCGCCGGAGGCTCGGCGAGCCGCTGGAAGCCGCCATCCTCAAGGTGGTGCGCAGCGGCGCCTACATCATGGGTCCGGAGATCGCCCAACTCGAGAGCGAGCTCGCACGCTTTGGCCAGGCGCCGTTCGTGCTGTCGTGCGGCAGCGGCACCGAGGCGCTGATCCTGCCGCTGATGGCCTGGGGCGTCGGCCCCGGCGACGCGGTCTTCTGCCCTAGCTTCACCTTCGCGGCGACCGCCGAGGTGATGCCCCTGATCGGCGCCTCGCCGGTGTTCGTCGATATCGACGCCGACACCTACAACATGGACGCCGCCAGCCTTGAGGCGGCGATCCTGGCGGTGAAGGCGGCAGGCGAGCTCACGCCGCGCGCGGTGATCGCGGTCGACCTGTTCGGCCAGCCCGCCGACTATCCGGCCATCGCCGAGGTGGCGCATCGCCACGGCCTGAAGTTGATCGCCGATTCAGCACAAGGCTTCGGATGCACCCTCGATGGGCGTCACCCGATCCACTGGGCCGACGTCGCCACCGCAAGCTTCTTCCCCGCCAAGCCGCTGGGCTGCTACGGCGACGGCGGGGCGGTGCTGAGCAAGGACGCGCGCCTGCACGACGTGATGGTCTCGCTGCGGGTCCACGGCCAGGCGGTGAAGTCCGACACCGAGGGCGCGACCTTCGAGCACGATCCCAAGTACCTCAACCTGCGCATCGGCATGAACGCGCGCATGGATACCCTGCAGGCCGCCGTCCTGCTGGAGAAGCTGAAGATCTTCGAGAGTGAGATCGAGGCCCGCAACCGCATAGCCGATCGCTACGCCGCCGGGCTCGCCGGCGCCGCGCGCACGCCCCGGGTGATCGACAAGGGGATCAGCGTCTGGGCCCAGTACACAATCGAGGTGGACAACCGCGACGGCCTGGCCGGGCATCTGCGCGAAGCCGGCGTCCCCACCGCCGTCTACTATCCGATCCCGATCCACCGCCAGGCGATCTACTCGACCTATCCCCAGGCGCCCGGGGGACTGCCGGTCACCGACGCCAAGTCGAAGGTGGTCATCAGCCTGCCGATGCATCCGTACCTGGAGCCTGAGGCCCAGGATCAGGTGATCGCTGCGGTGCGGGCCTTCTCAGGCTAGCGCCAGCGGCGGCGGGGCGGTTCGCGGTCAGGGCCCAGGTAGTGCAGCAGGCTGAGCAGCGCCACGGCGGCCACGGCGCCGAGCGCGAAGGCGCCGGCCGCCGTCGCCGAAACGCCGGCGGGGCCCAGCGTCATCGGTCTGGGCTCCATCCAGTGCACCAATACGCCGTCAGACGCGGGCGGCTCCTCTGACAGAGGCTCGTCCACAAGGTCGCTCATGCTGGAGGCTCCCGCGCTAGTCGCCGTGGTGAACCCGTCGGCACGGCCAAGGTTCCGCCTGCGATGCTGGCGCTAATCTCATCCGGGCGCTAGAAGCCGCCTCGCCCATCCACCGCGCACGTGACATCTGAGACCATGGCCGGACATTCAAAATTCAAGAACATCATGCACAAGAAGGGTCGCCAGGACGCGGCCCGATCAAAGCTGTTCTCCAAGCTTTCCCGCGAGATCACGGTCGCCGCGCGCCACGGCCTGCCCGATCCGGCGATGAACGCGCGCCTGCGTCTGGCGGTCGCCAACGCCAAGGGCGAGTCGATGCCCAAGGACAACATCGACCGGGCGATCAAAAAGGCCTCCGGCGGCGAGGGTGAGACCTACGAGGAGATTCGCTACGAAGGCTTCGGCCCCGGCGGCTCGGGCCTTATCGTCGAGGTGCTGACCGACAACCGCAACCGCGCCGCATCGGTTGTGCGCACCATCTTCGGCAAGAACGGCGGGGCGCTGGGCGAGAGCGGCACGGTGGCCTTCATGTTCGACCGGGTTGGCCAGATCATCTATCCGGCCGCGGCGGGGTCCGAGGACAAGGTGATGGAGGCCGCGATCGAGGCTGGCGCCGAGGACGTCGAATCCGACGCCGACAGCCACGTGATCTTCACCGCCTTCGAAGAACTGTCGGAAGTCGCCCAGGCGCTCGAAGGCTCCCTCGGCGCGGCCAAGTCCACGGCCATCGCCTGGCGGCCCAAGACGCTGACCCCGGTGAGCGGCGACCAGGTGTCGACCCTCATGCGCCTGCTCGACGCCCTGGAGGACGAGGACGACGTCCAGAACGTCTGGGGCAACTACGACATCTCCGACGAGGACCTGGAGAAGTTGGCGGGGTGATCTCCCCGCTCACCGTCGGGATGAGCGGGTGTTGCGCGCCGTCCCGCGCCACCAAACCGCGCGCCGCACGTTGACCCTGCGCGCCGCGCTTCGGCGCGCGTGACGTTCGAGGCCCTTTGTCCCCCGACCCCTATGTCCTGTTCCTCGCCGGCCTGGGCGCCGTGGTGCTGCTGGTCGCCTGGGTGCCGCTGGCGCTCAAACGCGCGCCTTTGTCGCTGGCGATCTTGTGCGTGCTGATCGGGCTGGCGTTGTTTGGCTCCGGCCTGCTGGCGTTCAGGCCGGACCCGCGCACCTATGACACCATCACAGAGCGCCTGTGCGAGCTGGTGGTGATCATCTCGCTGATGGGCGCAGGGCTGAAGCTCGACCGACCGTTCGGGTGGAAGGCGTGGCGCACCACGTGGCGCCTCCTGGCGATCGCCATGCCCCTGACCATCGCCGCGGTGGCCGCGCTTGGGCACTACGGCCTGGGGTTTCCGTTGGCCATGGCGCTGCTGTTCGGCGCTGCGCTGGCCCCCACTGATCCGGTGCTGGCGTCCGACGTCCAGGTGGGTCCGCCGCAGTCCGGCGAGGAGGACGAGGTGCGTTTCGGCCTGACCTCGGAAGCCGGGCTCAATGACGGACTCGCGTTCCCGTTCGTGATGCTGGCGATTGTCTTCGCCCAGGGCGCCCAGCCTGAGGCCGGCGACTTGCTGCGCTGGCTAGCGGTGGACGTGGCGTGGCGGATCGTCTGCGGCGTGGCGGTGGGGTGGCTGGTCGGGCGCGCGCTCGGGTGGCTCGCGTTCGGCGCACCGCATGTGAAGCTGTCGCACACCGGAGACGGGCTCGTGGCGATCGGCGCGACCCTGCTGGCCTACGCCGTTACCGAAGTGCTGCACGGGTACGGCTTCCTCGCCGTGTTCATCGCCGCCCTGGCGCTGCGACGCCGCGAACCGGGTCACGAATTCCACACCGCCCTTCATGACTTCGCCGAACAGATCGAGCGCCTGCTGATGATGTTGGTGCTGGTGCTGTTCGGAGGCGCGATCGCCGGCGGAATGCTGGCGCCGCTCACATGGCGCGACGCGGGCGTGGCCGTGCTCGTCCTGCTGGTCGCCCGCCCCCTGGCGGGCTGGCTGTCGCTCGCTGGAACGAGCGTGCCCGGCCGCGACCGCGGGATGATCGCCTTCCTCGGCATTCGCGGGATCGGCTCGTTCTACTATCTGGCCTATGCGCTCAACCACGCGACGTTCGGCGACAGCGCGCGGATCTGGGCCGTCACCGGCCTGATCGTGCTGCTGTCGATCCTGATCCATGGCGTCACCGCCACGCCCCTGATGTTATGGATCGACGCCAAGAGCCGGGCGATCGGGTCCCGCCAACGATGAAGGCCGCCTTGGACGCAAAGACCGCCCCACGCCGCTTCTCGCCGCCACATGCCTTCCATCGTCTGAGAGTGCGCTTGCGCAGCCTCTATCGCGGCGACAGCCCGGCCGCGGTGCGCTTCCGCTACAGCGTCATCTGCATCGATCTTGCGATCATCGCCTTCTTCATCGCCGGCCCGATGTTGCGCCAGCAGTGGGTGTTCCTGACCCTCGACTACGCGATCGCCGCGGTGCTGGGCGTCGACCTCGCCGCCCGCGCGCTGACCTATCCCAAGCTCAGCCGCTGGCTGCGCCGGCCGGTGGTCTGGGTCGACATCTTCATCTGGCTGACCCTGCTCTTGCCGGAGATCTTCCTGAACCTGGGCTTCCTGCGGGTCGCGCGCCTCTGGACCCTGGTGCACAGCGAGTTCTTCTGGCGGACCATCGGACGGCGCTACGACGACACCCGCTGGGAGGATGTGGCCAAGGCGGGCGTCAATCTGGTGACCTTCGTGTTCGTCGCCACCGGGTTCGTCTACGCGAGCTTCGCGCGCATCCACCCCGGCATCGACGGCTATGTGGACGCGCTCTATTTCACCGTGGCGGCGCTGACCACCACCGGTTTCGGCGACATCACGCTGCCGGGGACCTGGGGGCGGCTGATCTCGATCGGCGTGATGATCTCCGGGATCACCCTGTTCGTGCAGTTGGCTCAGACCTTGTTCCGACCCCACAAGGTGATCTGGCCCTGCCCGTCCTGCGGCCTGCTGCGGCACGACCCCGACGCGGTGCACTGCAAGGCCTGCGGCCAACTTCTGGCCATTCCGAACAAGAGCTGAGAGGCGACCCCCGTGGACTACGCGACCATCGCTCTGGACTATGTGGCGCCGATCTCGGGGTCGGTGCTGGCCGGCGGCTTGATCGGGCTGGAGCGGGAGTATCGCGGCCGTCCGGCGGGTCTTCGCACCCACATCCTGGTGTCGCTGGCCTCGGCCCTGCTGATGCTTGCGGCCGTTCACCAGGTGCGCTGGCTGACCGACACCCCGCCCGAGGTGATCCGCATCGATCCGGTGCGCATGGCCCATGGCGTGCTCACCGGCGTGGGCTTCCTGTGCGGAGGCGTGATCTTTCGCCAGGGCCTGTCGGTGCACGGCCTGACCACTGCGGCGTCGCTGTGGATCACCTCGGCGCTGGGCGTGCTCTACGGGATCGGCTTCTTCGGGCTGGCGATCGGCGGGACGGCGACGACCCTGCTTGTGCTGGCGGGCTTCCGCTGGTTCGACGACCACCTGCCCGGGACCACCATGCTCGACGCCAAGGTCCGCTATCAGCGCGGCGCGAACTTCCCTGAGGCGGAATTCCGCGCCCTGGCGGCGGAGTTCAATATGCGGCCCAGCGCGCTCAGCCACCGTCTGCTCGACGAGGGTCGCACCGCGGAGATCTCCGCCACGCTCCACGCCGCGCGCGACGTCGACACCCAGGCGATCGTCGACCGCCTGTGCGCCGACCCGCGCGTGCAGGAATTCGAGCTCAGTCCCCGCAACGACTAGTTTGTCGCAGCTCTACTGAGCCGCAACGAACTCGCCCTCGATGTCCAGTTTGGTCTCGCCGCCCAGCATCGCGCCCATCTTCGGTGAGATGGCGAAGTCGGCGAACTTGATCACCGTCTCGCCGTCGAAGCCGACTCGGTACTTTCCGCCCGGTCCGGGACCGGCCTTGTTGAAGGTCGCCTTGATCACCACCGGCTTGGTGACGCCGTGCAAGGTCAGGTCGCCGGCGATGTCGGCGGTGCGTTCCCCCGTCGAGGTGATCGAGGTCGACTTGAAGGTGGCGGTCGGGAACTTGGCGGTGTCCAGGAAGTCGGGGGACTTCAGGTGCGTATCCAGCGCGGCGTTCAGAGTGCCGACCGTCGTGGTGTCGACTGTAGCCTCGAGGGTGCTGGCGGACGGCGTCTTCGGGTCCAGGTTCAGCTTGGCGGTCACGCCGGTGAACTGGCCGATGTAGGTGGAGAAGCCGACATGAGACACCGACCAGGTGACTTTGCCGTGCGAGGCGTCGAGCGTATAGGCGCCGCCCTTCACGTCCGCCGGGGCGACGGGGGCGGGCGGGGCGGCGGCCACGGTCTGTGCGTCAGCCGCACCGGCGGCGAACGTCAGCGCGCAGGTGGCGAACAGGGTCGCTGCAAAACGGTTCATCGGGCGTCCTCTTGAGGATTCTGGGCGGCGAACCCTAGACACGCGTCCCGGCGCTCGGCAAGGGCGCGGCTTCGCCTTGCGTCGACGTGCGGACTAAGCTGCGCAGGAGATCGGGGAACCACATGGAACGCACATGATCGGCCTGCTCTGCGCCACGCCGGAAGAGCTCGCGGCGCTTCGCGCGCGCCTTTCAGCGGAACCAGCCGAAGGGCGCTTCGGTCCGACCCGTGTATGGACCGGCGAGCACGCCGGCCAGCCGTTCGCGCTGGCGCTCTGCGGTCTGGGCAAGGTCAACGCCGCGGCTGCGGCGACCCTGTTGCTCAGCGTATTCGGCGCAAAGACCCTCGTGTTCGCAGGCGTCGCTGGCGGGCTCAATCCGGAGCTTCCGGTTGGCGCCGTTCTGCTGGCCGACCGATTGGCGATCCATGACTACGGCCTGGTGGCGGCGGGCGAGTTCATCCCGACCCTCTCGGGTCAGCTGCCGATCGGTGCGGAGCGGCTGACCACTCTGGCTCCCGTCGCGCCTAAGGTCGCCGCCGACCTCACCCTGCTGGCGCAGCGCGTCGCAACAGCCCTCGGCGATCCGATCCGGCTGGGGGGCCTGGTCACTGCCGACTATTTCCTCAACTGCGTGGAGACGCGCCAAACGCTGCACGCGACGTTCGGGGCCGACGCCATCGACATGGAATCCGGCGCAGTCGCCCAGGTCGCGGCCGCCTGGGACGCCCCGCTGTACGTCGTCCGCACCCTGTCCGACCTCGCCGGCGAGGACAGCCACCTGACCTATCCCGAAATGGCGGCGATGGCCGCGCGCAACTCCGCCCTGTGCGTGCTGGAGCTGTTCGAGATCCTCCGCGCGCACGGCGATGTCGGCATCGGCTGATTCCACACGTCTTCACCTCAGACCCCGCGCGCCGCGCGCACACGGTCAAGGAGAACGCCATGAAGGATATCACCGCGTGCCTGTGGTTCGACGGGCAAGCCGAAGAGGCGGCGAACCTGTACGTATCGATCTTCCCCAACTCGAAGATCGGCGATATCTCGCGCTACGGCGACACTGGGCCCGGTCCCAAGGGCTCGGTGATGATGGTCACCTTTGAGCTCGACGGGCGGAAATTCTCGGGCCTGAACGGCGGGCCGATGTTCAAGTTCACCGAAGCGGTTTCGTTCTCCGTGGCCTGCGAGACTCAGGCCGAAGTCGATCACTATTGGGACTCCCTAATAGCCGACGGCGGCCAGCCGTCGCAGTGCGGCTGGCTGAAGGACCGGTTCGGCCTGTCCTGGCAGATCGTGCCGACGATCCTGGGCAAACTTGCCGCCGATCCCGACCGCGCCAAGGCCGGCCGGGTGATGCAGGCGATGCTCAAGATGGTGAAGCTCGACATCGCCGAACTGGAAGCCGCCGCTCGCGGCTAGCGTCAGGCGGGCTGCGGCGCGCCCGCCTGCGCCCGCTCCATCGCTTTCCTCAGCAACGGCAGGCGGTCGTCGCCGAAGTACATGTCCGTGCCGTTGAGATAGTAGGTCGGCGAACCGTAGCCGCCGCGCGCGATGATCTCGTCCACATTGGCCCGTAGCGCGTCCTTGACGCTCTGCTCGGCGATGCGTGCGAACAGCCAGTCCGGGTCGACGCCGGCCGCCTTGCAGATATCGACGATCACCGCATCGTCGCTGAGCAGCCGGTCTTCACCGAAGTAGGCCTGGAACGCCGCACGCGCGAACGGGATCAGCTTGCCCTGCGGCTCAAGCACGATGCAGGCGCGCATCACCTTGACGCTGTTCACCGGGTGGCCGCTCGGCGGGAACTTGAGCTTCACGCCCGCGGCCAGCGCCCGGTCGCCGAGGTCCTTCAGCATGTAGTCGACCTTGCGCTGCGGCAGCGTGCCGGCGTCCTTCTGCTTGAAGAATTCGATGCCCGGGTTGACTTGGTTGAACACCCCGCCGACCAGGATCGGCCGCCACACGATCTCGGCCCCGAACTCCGCCGCCAGCGGCTGGATGTTCTCGAAGCCCAGATATGTGTAGGGGCTGGAACAGTCGAAGAAGAACTCGATGCGCATCTGATCGCTCCCGCTGCCCGCGCTCATGCCGGCGCGATACCGGGCGCAGAATACATGATGCGCGCGCGCCGATAAGATCATCCCGCAACGGAGCGACGCACGATGAAGACCCGCATCACCGACCTGCTCGGCGTGAAGTATCCCATCGTCCAGGCCCCGATGGGCTGGATCGCCCGCGCCCAGCTCGCCTCGGCGGTCTCCAACGCCGGCGGCCTGGGGATCATCGAGACGTCGTCGGGCGACCTCGACGCCGTGCGCGCCGAGATCAGGCTCATGCGTGAGCTCACCGACAAGCCGTTCGGCCTCAACGTCGCGCTGGCCTTCGTGCGCGATCCCGACATCGTCAGCTTCGTCGTCGACCAGGGGGTGAAGTTCGTCACCACCTCGGCGGGCGATCCCATGAAATACTGCGACGCACTGAAGGCCGCCGGCCTGACCGTCTTCCACGTCGTCCCGTCGCTCCGCGCGGCGTTGCGCGCCGTGGAGGCCGGAGTCGACGGACTGGTGGTCGAGGGCGGCGAAGGCGGCGGGTTCAAGAACGCCCGCGACGTCTCCACCATGGTCCTGCTGCCGCTGGTCTGCGAACGGGTCGGCGTGCCGGTAATCGCCGCGGGCGGCATCGCCGACGGGCGCAGCATGGCGGCGGCCTTCGCCCTCGGCGCCGAGGGCGTGCAGATGGGCACGCGCATGGTCTCGTCCATGGAGTCTCCGGTCCACGCCAACTGGAAGCAGGCGATCCTCGACGCCCAGGAGACCGACACCGTGTTCCTCAACCGCATGGGCCCAGGACCCGCCCTGCGCGCACTGCGGACCGAAAAGACCACCGCCTACGAGATCGACGGCGGCGCCGGCGCGCGCGACGAATTCAAGACCGCCCAGGCGCTCTACTTCGGCGGCGACATGGAGGCCTCGATCGCGCTCTGCGGCCAGGTCGCCGGCCGCATCGACGAGATCAAGCCGGTGGCGGCGATCATCGACGAGACAATGGCCGAGTTCGAAGCCGTCATGGCGACGCTCGCCCGGCGTTTCGCGCCGGAGGCCGCGAACGTCTAGCGCACGCGGCGCAGGCTCAGGTTCGCGCCGGAAACGATCGGGCGCTGTTCTCGGTCCAGCAGCCGGATCTCATCGTCGGTGATGCGCTGGAAGAACGGCGTCTCGCCTTCGACGCCGATCTGAAACACGGTGGCGTCGGGATCGACGGCGTCGCCCCGCAGGATCACATATTCGCCTTCCGAGGTGCTGGTCGCGCCGCCCGAATAAGACTGCTCCAGCCGGTAACGAAAGTCCGGCGGCCCGAACAGGGTCAGGCGGGTGTCGACGCCAGCGCAGTCCGCGCAAGGCAACCGGCCGACATAGGTCCCGACCTGCGGCGCTCCGGGCGCAGGCTGCGGTCCGGCCGCCGTCGCACAGGCGCCGACCAACGCCGCTATCGCCAAGATCGCCATAGCCTGCATGCGAGTCGCCTCCCATTGTTCAGGCCAGCCTACACGCCGCGAGGCTGTCCGACGCAATCAACCCGATCGACCTCAACCTCTTCTCAACCATGCGCCCATCATCTATCCCCTGTACGGAACAGACGGCGAACGCGATTCATGGCGACCCCCTTGCGCATCCTCGGGCTCGACCCCGGCCTCCGCCGCACCGGCTGGGGCGTGATCGCGATCGACGGGCCGCGCCTGTCGCACGTCGCCCACGGGGTGATCGCGCCGCCGGCCACAGACCCGTTCTCGCTGCGCCTGCTGGCCCTTTTCGAAGGCGTCGCCCAGGTGATCGCCGCCTACGCCCCCGATGAGGCGGCGATCGAGGAGACCTTCGTCAGCGTCAATGCAGCCTCCACCCTGAAGCTCGGCCACGCCCGCGCCGCAGCGATGATCGCGCCTGCCCGCGCGGGCCTCAGCGTCGCGGAATATGCGGCCCTGGTGGTCAAGAAGTCCGTGGTCGGGACAGGGGCCGCGGACAAGACCCAGGTCGCCTTCATGATCCGCCGGCTGCTGCCGACCGCCGGCGAGACCACCTCCGACGCCGCCGACGCCCTGGCTGTCGCAATCACCCACGCCCACGCCCGGCGCGCCCGCACCCTGGGGTCGGCCGCATGATCGGGCGCCTGCGCGGCGTGGTGGCCGAGATCGCCGAGGAGGACGCCTTGGTCGACGTCGGCGGCGTCGGCTATGTCGTGCGCTGCGGCGCGCGCACCTTGTCGCGGCTGCCGGCGATCGGTGACGAGACCGTGTTGCACGTCGAGACCCAGTGGTCAGAGGCGACCGGCATGCGCCTCTATGGATTCAACACCCGCGATGAGCGTCACGCCTTCGTGGTCCTGCAGGCGATCCAGGGCGTGGGGCCGAAGGCCGCGCTGGGCGTGCTCGACGTGCTCTCGCCCGGCGAACTCGCCCAGGCCGCGGCGCGCGACGACAAGGCCGCTGTCGCTCGCGCCCAGGGGGTGGGGCCGAAGCTCGCCCAGCGGATCGTCACCGAACTCAAGGACAAGCCGCTTACGGACGGCGGCGTCGCGGGCTTCCACGCCCAGGTGCAGGCCCATGCCGCCCCGCACGCGCCCACCGCCTCCGGCGAGGCGGTCGCCGCCCTGATGGGCCTGGGCGTCGCCGAGCCCGCCGCCCGTCGGCTGGTCGAGCAGGCCTCCCTGCGCCTGGGCGAAGACGCCGAGGCTGGAGCGCTGATCAAGGCCGCCTTGCAGGAGCTCGGCCGTTGACCCGCCTGGTGTCCAGCGAACCGCAGCCGCTCGAGGGCTCCGACAAGGCCATGCGGCCGCAGACCATGGCCGAGTTCGTCGGCCAGGCGCAGACCAAGGCCAACCTATTGATCTTCATCGAGGCGGCGCGCCAGCGCGGCGAGGCGTTGGACCACGTGCTGCTGTTCGGACCGCCTGGCCTGGGCAAGACCACCCTGGCGCAGATCATCGCCCGAGAGCTGGGCGTCAACTTCCGCGCCACCTCCGGGCCGGTGCTGGCCAAGGCCGGCGACCTGGCGGCGATACTGACCAACCTTGAGCCGCGCGACGTCCTCTTTATCGACGAGATCCACCGCCTGGCCGCGAACGTCGAGGAGATCCTCTATCCGGCGATGGAGGACCACGTGCTGGACCTGATCATCGGCGACGGCCCCTCCGCCCGCTCGATCCGCATCGACCTGGCGCCGTTCACCCTGGTGGCGGCGACGACACGGGCCGGCCTGCTGGCGACGCCGCTGCGCGACCGCTTCGGCATCCCCCTGAGGTTGGAATTCTACACCCCGGCCGAGCTGCAGAAGGTGCTGGCCCAGGCGGCCGGCAAGATGGGGCTGAAGCTGAACGACGACGGCGCCGCCGAGATCGCCGCCCGCGCCCGTGGCACCCCGCGCGTGGCCGGCAGGCTGCTGCGCCGGGTCCGTGATTTCGCCGCCGCCGAGGGCTCCGAGCTGGTCGACCGCGCCGCCGCCGCCCGCGCTCTGGCGAGGCTCGAGGTCGACGAGGCGGGCCTGGACAGCCTCGACCGCCGCTACCTGCGGGCCCTGATCGAAAACTACGCCGGCGGCCCGGCGGGGGTGGAGACCCTCGCCTACGCCATCGCCGAGGCGCGCGACGCTGTCGAGGACGTCATCGAGCCGTATCTAATGCAGCAGGGCTTCATCCAGCGCACGCCGCGCGGACGCATGGCCTGCGCCAAGGCCTACGCGCACCTGGGGCTTACCGAGCCGGCGAGTGCGCCGCGGGCCGGCCAGGCGACCCTGTTCGACGACGAGACCTAAGGCATGCCGAGCGTCAGCCTCCTCTCGCCCCTCTCCCGCGGCGAATGCGTCCAGCGCCTGCGTGAGGCGGTGGACGCGCCGCTGGTGTTGTTCGGCAAGAAGTCGGTGGTCGGGGATGTCGACGACGAACGCGCAGTGCTGCGCAAGCGCCTGCGCTACCGCAATTCATTCCAGACCCGTTTGCGGGTGACCCTCGAGGACGCTGCGCCCGGAACCCGGATGCAGTGCCGCAGCGGCGCGCATCCGGCGGCCCTGGTGTTCATCACGCTGTGGCTGGGCATAGTCACGGTCATCGGCGGCGCAGTGTTCCTGGCGGCGCTGGTCGATCTGACCGGCGCAGCGCAGAGCGAGATCCCGCCGGCCATCGGCTTGCTCGCGCCGCCCGGCTTCCTTCTGTTCGGGATCACGCTGGTCGCCGTCGGCCGCAGCATGGCGCGCGGCGAAGCGGACTTCCTCATCGATTTCGTGGCGCAACAGACGAAAGCGCGTCGCGTCGAGGCTGCGCCGGCGACCAGCGCGCGAGCGGCGACCGTCACATGAACGAGCACCCCTCCGCCGGCCGCTTTGATGGGCGAGAGCACCGACTCGCCGTGCGCGTCTACTACGAGGACACCGACTTCACCGGCGTGGTCTATCACGCCGCCTATGTGCGCTACTTCGAGCGGGGTCGCTCCGACTGCCTGAGGCTGGCCGGCGTCCACCATGGGGAACTGGCGGCGGACGAACGGCCCACCGCATTCGCGGTGACGCGCCTGGAGGTGGATTTCCTCAAGGCTTCGCATATCGACGACGCGCTGGAGGTTCGCACCCTCTACGAGCGCGTACGCGGCGCACGCCTGTTCGTCAGCCAGTCGATCTGGCGCGGCGAGACGCTGATCGCCACGGCCGAAGTGGTCGCCGCTTGCATCGACCTGGCCGGGCGCGCACGCAAACCTTCGAAGGCTTTACTGGACGCGGTGGCCCCACTGCTGGCAGAGGCGCCTTAAGTTCGCCAAACGGGCGATTCACTCAGGCCACAGTCGCCCGCCGCATGACCCTGGAGAAGGAGCTGCATGGATCCCGCCGTCCCCGCCGCGATCAACGCCGACAGCTTCTCTTTTATCACCCTGTTCCTGCGCGCCGACTGGGTCGTGAAGGGGGTCATGCTCGGCCTCGCCGGCGCCTCGCTCTGGTCCTGGGCGGTAATCATCGACAAGACCTTCCGCTTCGCCCGCCTGAATCGCGAGGCCGACGCGTTCGAGACCCAGGTGGCCGCCGGCCGCTCGCTGGAGGAGATCGCCGCGGAAGCGGGCGAGAACCCCAGCCACGCCCTGCCCCGCATGTTGCAGGGCGCCCTGCGCGAATGGCGCGAGCAGCGGGCAAAGGGCCTGTCAGGCGACTCCCAGGCGGCCTTCCTGGTGCAGCGGATTGACCGCACCCTCGACACCACCATCGCGCGTGAGAGTCAGAAGGTTGAGGATGGCCTCGGCCTGCTGGCCATCGTCGCCACCGCCTCGCCCTTCGTCGGCCTCTTCGGCACCGTCTGGGGGATCATGCACGCCTTCCAGTCGATCGCGATCCAGAAGAACACCAGCCTGGCCGTGGTCGCACCGTCGATCGCCGAGGCGCTGTTCGCCACCGCCATCGGCCTGGCCGCGGCGATCCCCGCCTATATCGCCTACAACAAGTTCTCGACCGACGCGGGCAAGTTCGCCGGCCGGCTGGAAGGCTTCGCCGACGACCTGTCGACCGCCATCCAACGCCGCCTGACCGAGCGATTCTGATGGCGCTGTCCGCCAACGACGCGTTTTCCGCCCAAGGTGGCCGACGCCGCCGACGGGGCCGCGGCCGGCGCGGCGCGCTGTCCGAGATCAACGTGACCCCGCTGGTCGACGTGATGCTGGTGCTGCTGATCATCTTCATGATCAGCGCGCCGCTGCTCACCGCCGGCGTCCCGCTGGAGCTGCCCAAGACCGAGGCCGGCGCCATGCAGGACCAGGAGGAGCCGCTCTCCGTCTCGATCCGCGCCGACGGCACGATCTTCGTCCAGGACAAACAGGTGGCCTTTTCCGAGCTGTCGCCCAGGCTGACCGCCGTGGCAGGCGACGAGACCGCCAAGCCGATCTATGTGCGCGCCGACGGCAAGGCGGCCTATGCGGTCGTCGCCCAGGTGATGGCCGCGCTGTCGACCTCGGGATTCACCTCCATCAACCTGCTCACCGAGACCGGCGGGCCGTCCTCGGGCGGACAGGAGACGCCCAAGCGGTGACGCGCGAGCGCTCAGATCTGTCGCCGGCGCTGCTGGGATCGGCCCTGCTGCATGCGGCCTTCGCCGCCGCCCTGCTGATCACCTGGCCATGGTCGAAGGAGCTGAAGGCTGGCGTCGTCGTGCCGGTGAAGATCATCACCAACGCCTCGATCACCGACGTGCGCGCCGCGCTCGAGGCGCCCGAGCCCCAGGCCGCCCAGGTCGAGACGCCGACCCCCGAAGCGCCGCTGGAGCCGACGCCGCCGGCCCCTGTACCGACGCCGACGCCCGCGCCGCCGCCGACCCCCGCCCCCAAGGTCGCGCCACAACCAGTCCCCAAGCCGACCCCTGCGCCGACGCCGAAGCCGACACCCACGCCGAAGACCGTGACGCCGGCCCCCAAGGCGGCCCAGCCTGCGCCAAAGACCCCGCCCACGAAGGCGGCGCCGGCGACCAAGACAGCCAAGCCCTCGGACCTGGATCTGGACGCCCTGCTGGCCAGTGTTTCCAAGAGCGCCAAGTCCGGAGGCCCGCGCGCTTCGAGCGCGCCGAAAGGCCCTGCCCGCCCGGAGACTGCGCCACAGGCCCGTCCGGCGGTCGGCAGCGGCATCTCGGCCAACGCCCTGGCTGGGTTGTCGGAAGAGCTGCAGCGGCGCTGGAACCCCAATTGCGACGTCGAGGGCGGGCGCGACGTCCAGGTGCGCGTGACCTTCACCCTGGGCGCCGGCGGCCAGGTGGTCGGCGACGTGCGCGCCGACGGTCAGGAGCGTTCGTCCAACGCGGTGATCCAGGCCGCCGCCGACCGAGCGGTGCGCGCCGTCTACGCCGCCTCGCCGTTCCGCAACCTGCCCAGCGAGTTCTACGGTCAGAGAATCGCCGTGAAGTTCAACGCCCGTGAAGCCTGCGCCCGATGACCGTAACGAGGAACGCCCGATGCGACTGAAGTTGGTGATGCTGGGAATCGCCGCCGCCCTGGCGATCGGGGCCGCCGCACCGGCGCCCGCGCGGGCCGAGATCGAGGTCGACGTCAACCGCGGCGACGTCCAGCCGCTTCCGATCGCCATCCCGGCCCTGGGCGGCGGGGCCGTGGGCGGCGACATCGCCAAGGTGATCGCCGCCAACCTGGAGCGTTCGGGCCTGTTCAAGCCCATCGACCCGGCCGCGTTCATCGAAAAGGACCTGAAGGTCGAGGTGCAGCCCCGCTTCCCCGACTGGAAGGCGGTCAACGCCCAGGCCCTGGTCAACGGCCAGGTGACGGTCGAAGGCGGGCGGCTTCGCGTCGATTTCCGCCTGTGGGACGTGTTCTCCGAACAGCAGCTGCTGGGCCTGCAGTTCACCGCCAGTCCCGAGAACTGGCGCCGCGTGGCGCACAAGATTTCCGACGCCGTCTACGAGCGGCTGACCGGAGAGAAGGGTTACTTCGACACCCGCGTCGTGTTCGTCGCGGAAAGCGGCGGGCGGGTCGGACGGGTGAAACGGCTGGCGATCATGGACCAGGACGGCGCCAATCCCAGCTACCTCACCGATGGCTCCTACATCGTCATGACGCCCAGGTTCTCCTCGACCAGCCAGGAGATCACCTACATGGCGCTGCGGCCCGAGGGCTCGTCCATCTACCTGTTCAACCTGGAGACCGGCCGCCGCGAGACCCTGGGAGACTTCCCCGGCATGGTGTTCGCGCCGCGCTTCTCGCCCGACGGCGGGCGCGTGGCCTTCTCCGTGGAGCGCGGCGGCAACAGCGACATCTATGTGATGAACCTGCGCAGCCGCACCTCCACGCGGCTGACCGCCGACCCGGCGATCGACACCTCGCCGTCGTTCTCGCCAGATGGGACCAAGATCGTCTTCAACTCTGACCGCGGCGGCAATCCGCAGCTTTATGTGATGAACTCGGACGGCTCCGGCGCGCGTCGCCTGTCCTTTGGCTCGGGCCGCTACACCACCCCGGTGTGGAGCCCGACCGGGGAATACATCGCCTTCACCAAACAGACCGGCGGCAGTTTCCATATCGGCGTTATGCGGCCCGACGGATCCGACGAGCGCACGCTCACCGACAGCTACCTCGACGAAGGCCCCACCTGGGCGCCGAACGGCCGCGTGCTGATGTTCTTCCGCGAGGGCCAGGGCCAGGGGCCGCGCCTGTGGTCGGTGGACGTCACCGGTCGCGTGCAGCGCGCGACGCCCTATCCGGGGTCCGGGTCCGATCCGGCCTGGTCGCCGCTGTTGGACTGACAAGTCGAGTCAAATGAAACGATCGCGTGATCTCGACCGTTCGAATGTTGCACCGCCAGTTCGCGCGGTGGAGTCTGGACCTGGCGCGCATTGCGCCTTTGGTCAAACCCCCAACCTCAAGGAGAGGCCTCGCGTGATCATCACGAGCTTCAACACCAAAGGCGCAGTTAGACTGGCGCTAATCGTCGGCGTCGCCGCATCGATGGCCGCCTGTTCGGCGCGGCCGAAGCCCGCGCCGGTCACTCCCACGCCGTCCGGCCCCACCGACTCGCAATCGAAGCTCCCGCCGCCCGGACCGGTCAGCCAGGCGCCGGTCCCAGGATCGGTCCAGGATTTCGTGATCAACGCCGGCGACCGGATCTATTTCGATTTCGACAGCTACACGATCCGCAGCGACGCCGGCCCCGTGCTCGACGCCCAGTCGGCGTGGCTGCAACGCTATCCGGCGGTGGCCGTGCGTATCGAAGGCAACGCCGACGAACGCGGCACCCGCGAATACAACCTGGCGCTCGGCGCACGCCGCGCCAATTCCGTGCGCGACTACCTGGTCAACCGCGGGATCCAGGCCTCGCGGATCGCCACGGTGTCCTACGGCAAGGAACAGCCGATCGATCCGGGGACGTCGGAAGATTCCTACCAGCGTAACCGTAATGCCCACACCACGCTGACCTCCGGCGCACGCTAAGCCTCCGTCGCGACCATCCCGGACGGAGCGGCCCCGTCCGGGAACAGGCGTGACCGCCGCAATTTGAACGCCGCGCCTTGCAGATGATCCGCCCATGCCGCTTCGCCGACTGCTGATTCCCGCCGCCTTCGCCCTGATGACGCTGAGTCCATCGCTGGGCTTTGCCCAGACGCCGATGGACGATCCCCTCGACGCTCGCGACGCCCGCCGTGTCGAGCGGATGGAAAAGGTGGTGCGCGAGCTGCGCGCCATCGTCTTCCAGGCTCGTGACACCGGCCGGCCCGTGGTCGTGCAGCCTGCCGAGACCGATTACCAGATGCAGGAGCTGACCCGCCGGGTCGGCGACCTGGAACAGACGCTCACCCGCATCAACGGCGCGCTCGACGCGACCTCCCACGAACTTCAGCAGTCGCGCGCCGCGACCCAGGCGCTGGAAGCTCAGAACCGCGCCTTGGCCGACCGGCTGAGCGCCGCGGAACAGCGCGCCGTCGCCCCGCCCGAGGCCGCCCCTGCGCCCGTGGCGAGCGGCCCGGCTGCGCCCACCGCGGCCGAGGCGTTCACCCGTGCCCGCCAGCAGATGCTAGGCGGCGACTACGACGGCGCCGAAGCCGCGTGGCGCGACTATGTGGCCAACTACGCCGACAGCCCGAAGACGCCGGAGGCCCGCTACTGGCTCGGCAAGACCCTTGCCGTGCGCGCCGCGCATGGTGATGCGGCCGCGGCGTTCATCGGCGCGATCCGCGGCTGGCCGCAAACCTCATGGGCGCCCGACGCCGTGGTCGAACTCTCTCGCGCGCTGATCGGCCTGAAGAAACCCACCGACGCCTGTCAGACCCTGGCCGAGTTGACCCGCCGCTATCCCAAGGCGCCGCCCGCCGTGCTGGCGCGCGCCCAGGCCGCTCGCGCCCAGGCCAAGTGCGCGGCCTGACAACCCGGCGTCAGTCGCCGTCTGCCGTCTTCGATGGCCGCGTCGACGAGGCGCTGGACAGACGGCTATCAACGACATCGCCGTCGCCGGTTGCTGTCGCCTTTTCCGGCGGTGGCGATTCCCTGGCCTTGTTGCTGACCACGCTCGACTGGGCAGAGCGTCATGGACGACGCGTCCTCGCGCTCAGCCTCGATCATGGATTGCAGCCGCAGAGCGCCGCTTGGACGCAGGCCTGCAGCGAGCGCGCGCTCAAGGCGGGCGCTGCGTTCCGCGCGCTGACCTGGGACGGCCCAAAGCCGCCGTCGGGTTTGCCGGCCGCGGCGCGTGGCGCGCGTCACGCCCTGCTTGCCGAGGCGGCGCGGGAGGCCGGCGCAAGCGTCCTGTTGATGGGGCATACCGCCGACGACATCGCTGAAGCGCGGCTGATGCGCGAGCGCGGCGCGCGGCTTGGCGAGCCTCAGGAATGGAGCGCCTCGCCCGCCTGGCCGCAGGGCCGCGGCGTCTTCGTGCTGCGCCCGATGCTGTCAGTGCGTAGGGCGGAGATCCGCGACTGGCTGGCGGCCCACGGCGAGGCCTGGATCGACGACCCCGCCAACGACGACCTCCACTACGCGCGCAGCCGGGCGCGCAGGGCGCTGGCCGCTGGTGCGACTGCGCCGGCCGCGGGGGCGTTCAGCCTGCATGACGCCGCCGCCCTCGCCGAGCTATGCACATCCTCGCCTTTGGGTGAATTGAGTATCCCGCGCCTTGCTTTGCGGTCCGCGCCCTTCGAGGCCGCCCACGCCTTCGTGGCCGCCGCCTGCCTCTGCGCCGCCGGCGGCGCGGCGCCGGCGCGGCGCGAGCGATCGGAGCGCCTGACCCACGCCCTACTCGGCGAAGCTCCGGTGCGCGCCACCCTGGCCGGCGCACGATGCGTGGCCGGCGCCGAGGTCGCGCGTTTTTCCCGCGAACCCGGCGAAACGGCGCGCGGGGGATTGGCGCCGATAGGCCTGACGGCGGGCGCCGGGGTTGTCTGGGACGGCCGATACGAAATCCCCGTGTCGAGCCCTGGCATGACCGTACGCTCACTGGTCGGCCTCGCGGCGTCACTGCCGAACGCAGAGCGCCGCGCCCTGGCCCGCGTGCCTGCTAGCCTGCGCGGCGCCTTGCCCGCGCTGCATGGTCCGCAGGGCGTCAGTTGTCCGCTGCTCGCGGCGGAGCCCGCGGTGGAGGTCCAGACCCTCGCGCTCACCCGCCTGCAGGCGGCGCTGGGCGCAGTCCAAGGGGAGGTCTAACCCTCTCCGTTCCATTGGATGGACATGCGGGAGGCGACGATGGCGATCCGGGCGGTGTTCTTCGATGTGGGCGAGACGCTGATCGACGAGACACGGCATTGGGGCGAGCTGGCGGACTGGCTGAGCGTTCCCAGGCTCACCTTCTTCGGCGTGCTAGGCGCGGTGATCGCCCGCGGTCAGCACCACCGCACCGTGTTCGAGCACTTCGCCCCTGAGTTTGCGGCGGCGCGAGGCGGCCCGCGACCCCCATATTCCATCCGGCCGGGCGACTTCTATCCCGATGCCCTCCCGACGCTGGCGGCCTTGCGCGTGCGCGGCCTGGCGGTGGGCGTCGCAGGCAACCAGCCGGCGGAAGCCGAGGCGGCGCTGATCGCCTGCGGCGTCCCCGCCGACCATGTGGCCACCTCAGCCGCCTGGGGCGTCGAAAAGCCGTCGCTCGCGTTCTTCGCCAAGGTCGCCGAACTCGCCAGCCTGGCGCCCAACGAGATCGCCTATGTCGGGGACCGGTTGGACAACGACGTGCTCCCTGCGCTGGGCGCCGGCATGCGGGCCTATTTGATCCGCCGCGGGCCGTGGGGCGTGCTGCACGCCGAACAGCCCGAGGCGGCGCGGGCTCATGGCGTGCTGACCAGCCTGAGCGAACTCCCGGCCCTGCTGGACTGAGCCTCAGCCGATCGCCAGCACGTGGCGAACGCCGGCGATGATGCGGTCGGCGAAGCGGCGGCCCAGCAGGTTGGCGTGGTTGGCTCCGGCGACGTGCTCGACGTGGCCGCGCAGCGAGGCGTGCGCCGGTTCCGACTGCACCTGCTTCAATCCGTTCATCCGCGCCGCGACGCCGGCGGTGATCACCGCCACCGGCCATTCCGCGCGATAGGCGCCGGCGGCGCGCGCCTGTTCGGAAGCCTCGCCCCAGTGGGCGACCTCGTCGGCGGCGGCGCGGTGATGATGCGGCATGCCGAAGATCCGGCGTTTCTCCGCCGCCGCCGCGCCGGCTAGCTCCATGTTATCGCCGTAGAGGGCGGCCACGGGGCGGGCGAGGCCCAGGCCCGCGCCACGGCTCCACCACAGGCTGGCGCGCGCATAGCGCTCCACCGCGTGGCGGATCATCGGCGCCTCGATAGTCTCGGCGGTAGCCGCGTCGACCAGCACCAGTCCCGCGACCTTGTCGGGGTTGCGCACGGCGAACAGCCGGACCCACAACCCCGCCATGGAATGGCCAACCAGCACGAACGGTCCGGGCTCGCCGGCCTGCTCCAACAGGCGCTCGAGATCCTCGACGATGGCGCGGCCGTGGCGCGGGATGGGGCCAGGGTCCGAATATCCCAGACCGGCGCGATCGTAGGCGAGGCTGCGCAAGCCATCCGCGGCCAGCATCTCCTGGACCACGGCCCAGTCGGAGGCTGAGCCGAAGGAGCCCGCCTCGCAGAGGATCGTGGGATGTGTGGACGCCGCGCCCTCGCGCACGAGCCGCATGCGCCGCCCGCCCAGGTCGATCATCTCACCGCGGGGCGGGTGAAAGCCGCGAGCTGCCTGCGCCATGGGCTTTATCTAGGAAGCGGGGTCCCCGGCGTCGAGACGCGGCGCCCGATTCTACGGCGTGATTTTCAGCGGCGCGTTCAGCGCTATCGGGACGATCGCCGATGCGGGCTCGGCGGCCTGCTGGGCCTCGGCGGCGATCTCGGCATGCTGAGCCGCCGCGACCTTGGCGACCAGCGCCTTGCGTTCCTGCAGGGGGGTGAATTGGGCGCTGACGACATCGATGCGGCCACGGGCGCGCTCACCGGCGGTGAACTCAACGACGCCGGCCGCCTTGGCTTTCTTGGCTTCCGCGGCCTCCAGCTTGGCCTGCTCACGGTCTTCCATCAGCTCGCGCTTGGCTTGCGGAATGTGGGAGACGTAGGCGATGCGGACGCCGCGAGGAATCCGCGCGGCGTGGGCCAACGGCAGGTCGTCGGCGGTGGCGAAGCTGCGGTCCAGGAACAGGGTCGGGTTGAGCGGTCGGTCGCGGGCGTCGCGCAGCTCGAAATGCAGGTGCGGGCCGGTGGACGAACCGCTGTTGCCGATCGCGCCGATGCGCACGCCGGACTTGACCGCCGTGCCCGGGATGGCGGCGGCGTCGATGGCGCCTAGATGGGCGTAGAGGGTGGTCAGGCCCTCAGCGTGACGGACCTCCACGAAGCGGCCGTAGCCGCCGTCGGAGCCGGCGCGGGTCACCACGCCATCGGCCGCGGCCATCACGGCTTCGCCAGGCTCGGCGGCGATGTCGACGCCCTCGTGCAGCCGGCCGCCTTCTTCCCAAGGCAGCTTGCGCAGGCCGAACGGCGAGTTGATCGCGCGGCCAGGAACAGGTTCGGAGAAGGCGATCAGGCTCACCGGCTCTGGCGCGACGATGACGGGGGCCGCGGCGACGTGCGCCGGCGCCGGCCGCACCATAGGCGTAGCGGTGTCGGGAAGGCCCGCGTGGGCGGCGCTGAGCGCGACCAGGGCCGCCGCCGCGCCGACGAGGGCGTCCAGGCGCCAGGAATGGCCGCGCGCGGGTAGAGCCGTTGCCGTTTCAGTCAAACAGAGCTTCTCCGAGTACAGTCACGCTTCGCGATGGCCTGGTGAGGTCAATACGACGAACGCGACCGTGGTGGGAAATTAACGCCGGGTTAAGTGATAGACATTCTGGGCGAAAGCGAGGCAAGCGGATTCTGCATCCGGCCGCTCAAGCCACAGGTAGGGGCCGGCCCGCCCATGCGACACCCCGGCGCGACCAGCGGTCGCAGGTCATCTGTGTCGTTATACTGAGAATAAGCGCCGCCTTGTTGGCGACGGGAGCGCTGAACTCAAAGACCCTTGAGGATGCCTTCGACCATTTTCTTGGCGTCTGCGAACAGCATCATGGTGTTGTCGCGGAAGAAAAGTTCGTTCTCGACGCCGGCGTAGCCGGAGCCCATGCCGCGTTTGACGAACAGCACGGTGCGGGCCTTTTCCACGTCCAGGATCGGCATGCCATAGATCGCCGAGGTCGGGTCGGTCTTGGCCGCTGGGTTGGTCACGTCGTTTGCGCCGATGACGAAGGCGACGTCGGCGGTGGCGAACTCGGAGTTGATGTCCTCCAGCTCGAACACCTCATCATAAGGGACGTTGGCCTCGGCCAGCAGCACGTTCATGTGGCCGGGCATGCGTCCCGCCACGGGGTGGATGGCGTACTTCACCTCCACGCCCTCTTCCTTCAGCCGGTCGCACATCTCGCGCAGCGCGTGCTGGGCCTGGGCCACGGCCATGCCGTAGCCGGGGACGATGATCACCTTGGAGGCGTTCTTCATGATGAAGGCGGCATCGTCGGCGCTGCCGTGCTTGACCGGGCGGGTCTCTATCCGGCCGCCGGACGCGGCCGCCGCGTCCTCGCCGCCGAAGCCGCCCAGGATCACCGAGACGAAGCTGCGGTTCATCCCCTTGCACATGATGTACGACAGGATCGCGCCGGAGGAGCCGACCAGCGCCCCGGTGATGATCAGGGTAGTGTTCTCCAGGGTGAAGCCCAGCGCCGCCGCCGCCCAGCCCGAATAGCTGTTCAGCATCGAGACGACCACGGGCATGTCGGCGCCGCCGATCGGGATGATCAGGGTGACGCCGATCACCAGCGCCAGGGCGAAGATCCCCCAGAACGCCCACAGCGCCGAACCGCCGCTTTGAACCAGCACGACGATCAGCGCCACGACGCCCAGCGCGATGGCGGCGTTCAGCAGGTGGCGGGCCGGCAGCAGGATCGGCGCGCCGGACATGTTGCCGTTGAGCTTGGCGAAGGCGATCACCGAGCCGGTGAAGGTCACAGCGCCGATGGCCAGGCCCAGCGACAACTCGATCAGCGACTGCATGTGGACGACGCCGTCGGCGCCGGCGATGCCGTAAGCCTGAGGCGTGTGGATGGCGGCCACCGCCACGAGGCACGCGGCCAAACCGACCAGGGAATGGAAGGCCGCGACGAGCTGCGGCATCGAGGTCATCGCGACCTTGCGTGCGATCACCGCGCCGACCGTACCGCCGATCGCCACGCCGCCGCCGATCAGCGCCAGCGTCAGCGCATCCAGCGCGCCTTGCGTCCACAGGGTGGCGAGCGCGGTGGCCACCGCGATGGCCATGCCGATCATGCCGTTGCGATTCCCGGCCTGGCTGGTCGCCGGGCTGGACAGACCCCGCAGGGCCAGGATGAACAGCACGCCCGAGATCACATAGGCGACAGCCGCGACGTTGGCGTTCATGGCGGGGCTCAGCCCTTCTTCTTGTACATGGCCAGCATCCGCTGGGTGACCAGGAAGCCGCCGAAGATGTTCACGGCGGCCAGGCCCGCGGCGACCGCGCCGGCGCCTTTGGAGATCAGCACATTGCGGGTCAGCTCTCCGTCTACGCCGTGCGCGGCGGCGGCCAGCAGGGCGCCGACGATGATCACCGAAGAGATCGCGTTGGTCACCGCCATCAGCGGCGTATGCAGAGCAGGCGTGACGCTCCACACCACATAGTAGCCGACGAAGATCGCCAGCACGAAGATCGCCAGGCGGTAGACGGTGGGATCGACGACTTCCATCAGATCAGCTCCCTCGTGGGGTGGCGCGCGGGGGTCACGACTGCAGCGCCGTGTGGACAATCGACCCGTCGCGCACGACCAGCGAGGCGGCCAGGATCTCGTCGGCGAAGTCGGGCGCGAAGGCCCCGTCCTTGTCGAGCAGCAAGCCGGCGAAGGCCAGCAGGTTGCGGGCGTAGAGCGCGGACGAGTCCGCGGCGATGCGGCCGGGCAGATTAGCGTAGCCTACCAGCTTCACACCGCCGATCTCGGCGACCTCGTCGGCGCGCACGCCCTCGACATTGCCGCCCTGCTCCACCGCGAGATCGACCAGCACCGAGCCCGGACGCATCGAGGCGACGTGGGCGGCGGAGACCAGCCGCGGCGCCGGGCGACCGGGGATCAGCGCGGTAGTGACCACGATGTCCTGCTTCTTGATGTGCTCGGCGACCAGGGCCGCCTGCTTGGCCTGATATTCCGCGCTCATCTCGCGGGCGTAGCCGGCGGAGGTCTCGGCGGGCTTGAACTCCTCGTCCTCGACGGCGACGAACTTGGCGCCGAGGCTCTCGACCTGTTCCTTGGCGGCGGGACGCACGTCGGTGGCGGTGACCACAGCGCCCATGCGGCGCGCCGTGGCGATCGCTTGCAGGCCGGCGACGCCGGCGCCCATGACGAACACCCGCGCCGGCGCAATGGTGCCCGCCGCGGTCATCATCATCGGCATGGCCTTGCCATAGGCCTGGGCGCCTTCGATCACGGCGCGGTAGCCGGCGAGGTTGGCCTGGGAAGACAGGGCGTCCATCACCTGGGCGCGCGTGATCCGCGGCACGAATTCCATGGCGAAGGCGGCGGCCCCACGCGCGGCGATAGCGTCGAGCGCGGCGCGTTCCTGGTGCGGGTTGAGCAAGCCGACCACCAGGCAGCCCGGCTTCAGCGCCGCAACCTCAGCGTCGGACGGCGCGCGGACCTTGAGCAGGACGTCGGCGGCGCTGAGCGCCGCCTCGGCGCTGGGCGCGATCGTCGCGCCCGCCTCGGCGTAGTCGGCGTCAGGATAGGACGCTGCGGCGCCCGCCCCAGCTTCGATGACCACCGAGAACCCGGCGGCGATCAGCTTCTTGGTCGTCTCCGGCGTGGCCGCGACGCGGGTTTCGCCCACGCGGCGTTCCTTGGTGACGGCTACCAGAGCCATGCCCGCTAATCCTCCCAACAGCGCCGGAAGCTTATGAACGGCGTCGTGAGCCTGTCCAGTCGCCAAGGTTCTCGTATGCGCGACGCTTTCAGTGCGCGCTATCGCCCTTGTCGCGCAGCACCAGGAAACCCAGCGCGCTCACCACCACCGCAGTGATCAGGCCAGCGATGAATCCGGCGTCGGTGCAGAACCAGATGGTCAGCAGCAGCAGCAATGCGGCCAGATACAGCGAACCCCACTTCGTCATCCCGACGAACAGATGGAAGGTCGACACCTGCTGATGGATGTCCTGCTCGCCGTGATGATAGTCGGAAGCCTGCTCGGCCATACGTCGGTGTTCCCAAATTCGAGCGCGTCGGGGCGGTGCTACACGAGTGTGCGCCAGCGCTCAAGCCGGCCAGACCGCGAGCAAGGCGCGCAGGGCGGCCACTAGCGCCAGCGGTTGATCGATCATCACGTGATGGTTGGCGGCCGGGATGGCGATCTTGATGATGTCGTCCGGCAGCGGCGACGCGCCGTGCGTCAGACTATTGGCCAGCAAAGTCGACTCCGCGCCGTACAGGTGCGCCATCGGCACGCCGACCGCGAGCTTCTCGCCGCTGCGCACCCTGCGCAGGGCGCCGGGATCCATCTTGTTCCACATCTGCGGATCGAACCGCCAGGTCCAGCCGGTCCCCGAGCCGTCGGGAAGCGGCGCTTCCTTCAGCGATCCGCGGGCGATGAAGTCAGCGGTGAAGATCTCGCCGGCGACCTGCGGCGGCATCAGGCGGAACCGCGCCAGGGCCGCGGCCATGGTCGGATAGACCCGGTTCACGCGGTCCGCGCTCGGCAGGATGCGTGGACCCTCGGCCTCTGCGCCGGGCTTGGGCGGCCGGCGACGGCCGAACACCGTGTCGACCAGCACAGCCGCGCGCATCAGCTCCGGATGGGTGACCGTGGTATGGGATATCAGAATCCCGCCGAACGAATGGCCGACGTAGATCGGCTTCTCGCCGGACTCGTAGAGCCCGGCCGCCCGCGCGCACGCCTCCGCATCGGCGGCGAAATCATCGAAGCGGTATTGGTCGCGCCAGTCCGACTGGCCCATGCCGGCCAGGGACATGGCGGCGACGCGATAGTCGTTGGCCAGGAACGGCGCGATGAAGCTCCACCAGCCGGCATGGGCGCTGTTGCCGTGCGCCAGCAGCAGGCCGGGCTTGCCGATCTCGCCCCAGGTGAGCAGCTCGATCTTCGAACCCAGCGACTCGACGAATATCCGCTCCGGAGCCTGGGCCACAGCATCCTTGAACCACTGCGGCGAGGGCGGCTCGGCGCCGGCGAAGATCGCCAGCGGGGCCTGCACCTCGGGCGGCAACTCGGCTTCCGCGCGGACCGGGCGGTCGTCGTAGTTCTCGCCAGACTGTTCATCGGCGGACTTGGGGGCGTCGCTCATGCGCGTTGCTGCCAGGACCAAGGCGCGCTTGGCAAGCCGCAACGGCGGCGCAGACGCTCAGACAAGCGTTGCGAACTCATCAACCAGGCGTTCGAGTTGCTTCATGCCGGACGCCCAGAACGCCTTTTCACGCGGATTCAAGCCGAACGGCGCAAGGGCTTCGACATAGGTCTTGGCGCCGCCCGCCGACAGCAGGCTCTCATACAGCGGTGTGAACGCGACCGGGTCTTCGCGGCGCTTTTCCATCAGGCTGCGCACCAGCAGATCGCCGAACGCATAGGCATAGACGTAGAACGGCGAATGCACGAAGTGGCTGACATAGGCCCAGTAGTGCTCGTAGCCACGGTTGAGGCGCACGGCCGGCCCCAGACTCTCGCCCATCACCTCCAGCCACAGCGCACCGATCTGGTCGGGCGAAAGCTCGCCATCGAGGCGGGCGATGTGGAAGCGGCTCTCGAAGCGGTGGAAGGCGATCTGGCGGACCACCGTGTTCAGACCGTCCTCGATCTTGCCGGCCAGCAGGCCCAGCCGCTCCTCGCCCTTGGCCTCGGCCAGCAGGCGGTCGAACACCAGGCCCTCGCCGAAGATCGAGGCGGTCTCCGCCAGCGTCAGAGGCGTGTCCGCGAGCAAGGTGCCAAGCGGACTGCAGAGCGTCTGGTGGACGGCGTGGCCCAGCTCATGGGCCAGGGTCAGCACGTCGCGCCGTTCGCCCATGAAGTTCATGAACACATAGGGGTGTCGGTCGGCGGTCACCGGATGCGAATAGGCGCCGGACTGCTTGCCGGGCCTTGGCCTGGCGTCGATCCAGGGCTGGGCGAAGAAAGTCTCGGCGACGTCGGCGAACCGCGGCGCGAGGCTGGAAAAGCTGTCCAGCACGACGCTGCGAGCCTCGTCCCAGCCATAGAGCCTGGGCTGGGCGGTGCTGAGGGGCGCGTTGCGGTCCCAGTAGTCGAGTGTGCGCCGCCCCATGCGCCGGGCCTTCAGCGCATAGTAGCGGTGGCTGACCGAGGCGTAGGAGTCGACGACGGCCGATTCCAGCGCCTCGACTGCGTCGGCGTCGACCTCGTTGGCGATGTGCCGCGCCGCCGCCGGCGAAGGGTATTTACGCCAGCGGTCCTCGATCTGCTTCTCGAACGCCAAGGTGTTGAAGCTGAGCGCGATCGTCGACGTCCGCTCGGCCAGCGCCTTGGCGAGACCCGTGGCGGCCTGGCGGCGACGGCGCATGTCGGGATCCGACAGGCGGTTCAGCGCCGCGGGCAGGGTCAGCCGGTCGCGGCCGACGTTGGCGACCAGGCGGGCCAGGGTCTCGTCGAACAGCCGCGACCAGTTGGCGGCCGCCGGACCCCGGTCGATTAGCATCCGCTCCAGATCGGGAGACAGTTCGTGCGGCCGGCCCAGACGCACCCGCCGGATCCACGGCCGCCAGCGCGCGGCGGGTGGATGGGCGACCAGCGCCGCTTCCAGCTCGGCGTCCTCCAGCCGGTTGATCTCCAAGGTGAAGAACAGGCTGTCGGCGGCGATCTGGGCCGAGCGCGCGCGCAAGTCGCCTTCAAACTTCGCCCAGGCCGGGTCGTCGCGCGCCACCGAAGACGACAGCGAGGCGTAGGCGCCGGTCGACCAGAGCTTGTTGACCGCGCCCTCGTAGAGCTCGAGCCCGCGGTCCAGCAGCGCGCCCAGCTTCGCAGGGTGGGCACGCGCGGCCTCGAACTGGCCTTCCATGGCGGCGAGCGCGTCGTTGTCCGCCTTGGCCGCGGCGAGGTCTGCCTCGATCCGCGGGTCGTCACGGCCGGCGTAGAGGTCGTCGAGCCGCCATTCCGGCAGGTTTTCGGTCTTCAGGGGCGCGTTCATGGGCGCGATTTAGCCCCAGACGCCGTGCATCTCCACCGCCAACGACGTCTTAGTTGATAGGATTCGAGCAACTGGCTGGTTTCGGTCAGGCGTCGCCGCAGATCCGCTGCGCGACGCCTCCGCAAGCTTGACCATATCAACGCCCCGGTAACGCGGCTTCGGTATCAGGAACGACAGTTCCAGAACATCACACGGGCGTATCCGATGGACCAGAAAACCGTTCGCAGTCTTGAACGGCTGCAGGAGACCGCGTCCACCGCCCGCGTGCTGAACCTGCTGCGCATCGACCGCCTCAACCGCCGCAATCCGGACCATTCGGCATCGCCGTTCTTTGAGAACGAGACGCTGAACAAGTCGATCGTGCTGAAGCACCGCGTGCGCCGCGACGAAGCCGAACTGTTCCCCGACCGCCGCCGGCTGGCCACCAAGATCATCGTGCCGATCGACGTCAACGACCTGCGCTTTGGCGGCCGGACGATCTTCGTCGGCCAATCGAACTTCGAACAGGTGATGCACGCCGCGTTCGGCGAAAGCTGGGGTCAGAACCTCGCCGACCGCGAGATGCTGGAGATCCTCGACAGCCTGCCTTCGCTGGATCCATTTCTCCTGCGCGAACGCCTGAGGAGTGAGGGCCGCGCGCCGGCGCGCTGCTATTTCGAGGTGTCGGACGCCGACATGCAGCGGATGATCAGCTTCGTCGAGCGCGAGATCCGCAAGCTCGTCGACCTGTGCTTCGCCGGCTCATCCAGCGACAACCACAAGGCGGGCGCCCGCCTGGTGGAGAAGATCCTGTCGATCACCGTCGACGCCGAGACCGAGCCCCTGCGCCTGACGCTGCGGCTGGAGCGCGACGAGTATCAGGACGGCGTCTTCTGCTGGAAGGGCTTCCTTTACTACAAGTGGACCCTGCACGACGCGCTGCCGGCCGCGAAGCGGGTCGCCGAGGCCGTGGCCACCATCCGTCCGCGCGGCGACAGCAGCCTGGAAACGCGAAGCTATCTGGAGCGCACGCGCGGCCTGCTGGCCGACCAGCTCAAGGAACTGTGCAATTCGGCCACCGCCTCGCTCAAGGTCTATGACGACGCCTTCGACAGCCTGGTGGACGGCCAGCCGCAGGCGTTCCGCGAATTCCTGCTCAGCGCGCCGTCGATGTTCAATGCGCTGGGCGAGCGACTGGGCGCGCTGAACCACATCGTCAGCTTCTGGAAATATCGGTTCCCGGACGGGAAGATGCCGGTGGTGACGCCTGACGAACTGCTCGACATCTTCAACGACTTCGAGGGCAGCCTGGCGTTCTCCGACGCTCCGCTGGCCAAGTCCGCAGCCTGACCTAAAAGTCGCTCGCCCCCTGAGGGAATCCGCGAACGCGGATCGTTATACCTCAAAGCTGAACCGGGGGGCTCCGGGCAGCCGGACGAGGGGGCGGCGTTAACCCGTGACAAAGGTCTGCGAAACCCCGCCTTTACCCAGGCCCTGTATCAATCCGCGACATAAGGAGCCCGTCCAATGAGACGAGCGTCCAGTCCGGTGGGTGTATTCAAATGACCAAGACGGTGCTCGTCGTAGACGACGATCCGACTCAACGCAGGCTGTTCCAGGCGGTGCTGGAGCGCGAGGGCTTCGCTGTCGCCCATGCCGAGGACGGCGACCAGGCGATGAACCGCCTGGCCGCCGGCGGCGCGGCCGACATCATCCTTCTGGACCTGGTGATGCCCGGTCTCTCTGGCCAGGACACGCTGAAGGAGCTGCGCACGCGCGGCCACACCCAGCCGGTGATCGTCGTCACCGCCAAGGGCGGCGTCGAGGTCGTGGTGGCGGCCATGCAGGCCGGGGCCAACGACTTCTTCGTCAAGCCGGCCTCGCCCGAGCGCATCCTGGTGTCGATCCGCAACGCCTTGTCGATGGGCGCCCTGAAGGGCGAGGTCGACCGGCTGAAGAAGCACAAGACAGGGCGCACCACCTTCGACGACCTGATCGGCGCCTCGGCGCCGATGCAGATGGTCAAGCGGCTGGGCGAGCGGGCGGCGAAGTCGTCGATCCCCATCCTGATCACCGGCGAAAGCGGCGTCGGCAAGGAAGTCATCGCGCGCGCCGTCCACGGCTCGTCGGAACGCGCCGGCAAGCCGTTCGTCGCGGTCAACTGCGGCGCGATCCCCGAGAACCTGGTCGAGTCGATCCTGTTCGGCCACGAGAAGGGCAGCTTCACCGGCGCCACCGACAAGCATCTGGGCAAGTTCCAGGAAGCCAACGGCGGCACTCTGTTCCTCGACGAGGTCGGCGAGCTGCCGCTGGACATCCAGGTCAAGCTGCTGCGCGCCCTGCAGGAGAGCGAGATCGATCCGGTCGGCGCCAAGCGCTCGGTCAAGGTCGACGTCCGCATCGTCTCGGCGACCAACCGCGACCTCACCCAGGCGATCCAGGAAGGCCGTTTCCGCGAAGACCTGTTCTACCGCCTGAACGTCTTCCCCATCGACGCGCCTGCGCTGCGTGAGCGTCGCGAGGATATCCCGGCCCTGGTCGACGCCTTCGTGCGCCGCTTCAACGTCGAGGAAGGCAAGACCGTGGTCGGCGCCTCTCCCGAGACGGTGGCCTGCCTTACCGGCTTCGACTGGCCCGGCAACGTGCGCCAGCTGGAGAACGCGGTGTATCGCGCCATCGTGCTGGCCGACGCGCCCTACCTGCAGCCGCACGACTTCCCGTCGATCTCCGGGATCGCCGCGCCGCCGCCGGAACTGGAAGCTGACCGCGGCAAGCCCGCGTTCACCCCGCCACCGACATCAAGCGAGCTGCTGGCCGAGATGGCCCGCGACGCGCCGGTGCGCATCCTCGACGGGCGCGGACACCTGCGCACGCTCGAGGAGATAGAGCGTGACCTGATCCAGCTCGCCATCGAGATCTACGCCGGTCACATGAGCGAGGTCGCTCGCCGCCTCGGCATCGGCCGCTCGACGCTCTATCGCAAGGTGCGCGAACAGGGCCTCGACGATGTGCTGAAGAGCAACGGCGAGGACGAAGGCGAAGATCCCGCCGCCGCGGTCGCGTGACCCCGCTCACCCGCCCGTAAACACCGCTCACCCCGGCGAAAGCCGGGGCCCAAGCGGAATAGGGGTTTGCGCGCGGATAGTCCGCTTGGGTCCCGACTTTCGTCGGGATGAGCGGAGGATTGGAATCTACCCGCCGCGATCCTTGCGGCGAAAGGGCCGGCGGGCCGGCTTGTCGCCCTTGGCCTTGCCGGCGATTTCCTTGAGCTTGACGTGCTGCATCACCGACAACGCCTCGCCGGCGCCGCCCTTCTCAGGGTCGCCGAAGGCGCGGCCGAAGGTCTTCAGCCGCTCCTCGACGGACCCCAGGAATTCGCCTTCCCAGTCCGACAGCTTGACGCCGGCGCGATCGGCGAGTCGCCGCGTGCGCTTGAGCGCATTCAGCGCGGCCCGCTTGGCCTGGGCCTTTCGATCTGGCGGCTGGCGCTTCAAATTTCCCCGATCGCCGACAGATAGAGGTCGAGGATCGCCTCTTCCTCCTGACGCTTGGCGCGGTCCTGTTTGCGGATGCGCACAACCTTGCGGATGATCTTGACGTCGAAGCCGTTGCCCTTGGCCTCGGCGAACACTTCCTTGATCTGCTCGGCGATCTCGCCCTTCTCGACCTCAAGGCGCTCTACGCGCTCGATGATGCTCTTCAACTGGCCCTGGGCCGTGGCGTTGAGCACGTCGACGTGGGAGCTGTCGTCAGCCATGGGGAAAGCCTCTCTCGAGTCGGGGGATGCGGAAAGGCGCGGACCCTAGCGAGCCTCGAAGGCGATGTCATCGCCCGGCTGAACCTTGGCCGCCGCACGCCGTTGAGACGGATCGACGCGGAGTGCGCAGACCATGCCCGACGACCATCACGCCCCTACCCAGGCCGACGCCGAGGCCGCGGTGCGCACCCTGATCGAATGGGCGGGAGACGATCCCAACCGCGAAGGGCTGCTGGACACCCCGGCCCGTGTGGCGCGGTCCTATCGTGAGCTGTTCGCCGGCTACGAGGCCGATCCCCGGGAGTATCTGGAGCGCACCTTCGACGAGGTCGCGGGCTACGACGAACTGGTCGTGCTGCGCGACATCCCGGTCGTCAGCTTTTGCGAACACCACATGCTGCCGTTCCTCGGCCGCGCCCACGTCGGCTACCTGCCCGACCAGCGGGTCGTGGGCATTTCGAAGCTCGCCCGCGTGGTCCACGGCTTCGCGCGGCGCCTGCAGATCCAGGAAAAGCTCACCGCGGAGATCGCCCAGGCGATCCAGGACATCCTGCACCCCAAGGGGGTCGGCGTGGTGATCCGTTCCGAACATAGCTGCATGACCATGCGCGGGGTGAACACCCCAGGCTCCAGCCTGACCACCAGCCGCCTGCTGGGCGTGGTCCGCGACGACCCAAGGACGCGCCAGGAATTCCTGGATTTCGTGAAAGTGTAGGCGGGCCCGACACACCGGTCATCCCCGCGAACGCGGGGACCCAGGCGTTTCTCGTTTCTGAGCCCGAGCCGCCTGGACCCTTCAGAGCTGGTCAGACACAAAAACCTTCTGTCCCCGCTTTCGCGGGGATGACCGGGTCTGGATGTGGATTTTAGACCGTCGCGCCGCGATCGCGCGAACCACCGGCCGAACTCAGCCCTGGCGGGCCTTGAAGCGCGGGTTCGTCTTGTTGATCACGTACATCCGACCCTTGCGGCGCACGAGCTTGCAGTCGCGGTGACGCGTCTTGAGGGTTTTGAGCGAGCTTCTGACCTTCATGACCTTCAAACTTCTCACGCGCGAGCCGGCCGCCTTTGCGGGCGCCGATCCAAGAGGGCGGGCATATACGGGCAGGCTGGACCCAAGTCAACGGCGCCCGACCGTCGCGGGGTTGTGATAGGGTTCCAACCCGCCGCCGCCACTAGGTTCGGTTCATGGATCGTCGCGTATTTCTCGTTCTACTGCTGGCCGGCTGCACCGGACCCTCGGCGCAAGGGCCCGTCCCTGTCACGCCGACGCCTACGCCCCGGCCGCCTGCGCCGACGCCTGCGCCGGCCCCGCCGCCAAGCGCGCCGCCGCCCGCCGGCGGCTTGAGCTTCGACGTATGGCGCGGCCAGTTCCGGGAACGCGCGATCGCCGCCGGCCTTCCCGCGGCTGTCGTCGACCGCGAACTGGTCGGCCTGACACCGGACGACAAGGTCTCCTCCCTGGACGGCCGCCAGCCGGAGTTCTCAAAGCCGGTGGGCGACTACATCAAAGGCGTGATCAGCGACGACCGCATCGCCATCGGGCGCCGTCGCCGCGCTGAGCTCGCCTTCCTGCCGGGCCTGGAGCAGCGGTTCGGCGTGCCCCGCGACATCCTGATCGCGGTGTGGGCCATGGAATCGGGCTTCGGCGCCATCCAGGGCGACTTCGACGTCGTGCGTTCCATGGCCACGCTGGCCGCCGACGGCCGCAGGCGGACCTTCGCCGAGGACCAGTTGATCGCGGCGCTGCGGATCATCGCCTCGGGCGAGTTCCCGCGTTCGCGGCTGCGCGGCTCGTGGGCCGGCGCGATGGGCCAAACCCAGTTCATCCCCAGCAGTTTCCTAAGCAACGCCGTCGACGGCGATGGCGACGGGCGACGCGACATCTGGGGCTCCAGCGCCGACGCCCTGGCCTCCGCCGCCAATCTGCTCGCCAGCGGGGGCTGGATCCGCGGCCAGACCTGGGCGCGGGAGGTCGTGGCGCGCGACGGGTTCGACTACGGGCTGACAGAAGGTCCGCGCGAGACACCGGCGTGGTGGGAGCAACAGGGCGCGCGGCGCGCAGATGGATTGCCGTGGCCGGCCGCCGACCAGAACACCCCGGCCCAGCTGCTGGCGCCCAGCGGCGCCGGTGGGCCGCTATTCCTGCTGTTCCCCAACCACTTCGCGATCCGCAAATACAACAACTCCGCCGCCTACGCGCTGGGGATTGGTTTACTGGCCGACCGATTCGGCGGCGGCGGGCCGCTGACGCGGGCTTGGCCGGTGGAGACGCCGTTGGGGATCGCCGACCGCATCGCCGCCCAGCAGGCGCTGGCGAAACTGGGCTTCGACCCCGGAGCGCCGGACGGGGTGGTCGGCCTCAACACCCGCGCCCAGCTTCGCGCCTGGCAGAAGAGCCAGGGCCTGACCGCCGACGGCTACCTGTCGCTGGACATGGTGCGCCGCCTGCGCACCGCCGCGCCCTGAGCTAGACTCCGCCGGAATCGTTGCGCTCCACCGTGGCCAGCACCGTCTCCAGGCGGCTGGTCGGCTTTGGGTCGGCGTTGCGAAGCTGCGTGTTGGTGTAGGCGTAGACCAGCAGGCCCAGCATCATCACCACGTTGACCGCGAACGGCGCCCAATGGACGCGCTCGTAGAGCATCACATAGACCGGCGCGACAGTCATGGTCATCACGCCAACGATGGAGAACGCACCGCCGACACGGGCCTGTTCGTGCAACTCCACCGCCAGGGACGAGCCCGCAGCGGCGCCCGGGCGGGCGAAGGCGAATCCGAGACAGGCGACCGCAAAGCCGACCACTACGGACCAGTAGTTGGGGGCTACGGCGACGATCAGGTTGCCTAGCGCCGCCAGCGCCACGCCCCAGCGAAGCAGGTGGCGCGGGGTCATCTGGAACATCCGGATCAACCCCCACTGACCCAGCAGCCCGGAGAGCGCGCCGAACATCATCGCGAGCGCGATGAAGCCCTGCGAGGCCACCGGCTCGATGGCCAGCTTGTCGATCACCAGGAAGCCGAGGGTAAGGCCGATCGAACTCTGGCAGGCCGCGGTCAGCAGGCTGTACCAGAGGAATGGGGTCACCCGCGGATCACGCCAGATTCGCACCCGCTTCTGCGGCTCTCCGTCGGCCGTCCTGACCGGCAGCGGAGGCGGAAGCGATTTTCCGAGATAGCGCCAGGTGACCACCAGGGCCGCGACGCCCATGAGGGAGAAGACATAGAGCGGGCCGGCGAGGCCGACGATCGGCAGGACGAACAGCGGCGCGAAGAACGGCCCCACCACAGTCCCCAGTCCGAACGCCCCGGCGAGATTGGCCATCGCCTGTGTCCGGTCCTCTGGCCGCGTGCCTTCTCCGATGATCGCCTGGGTCGCGGGCGTCGAGGCCGATCCCAGGGCGCCGAAGCAACCCCGCGAGACGACCAGCAGGGCGAGGATCACCATCGGCGACGCCATGTGCAGGAGGCCCGCTGTGACCACGAGCCCCATCAGCAGCTTTGCGAACACAATACCCGTCAGGCTGATCATGATCAGGGTCTTGCGGTCCATGCGATCGGCCGCCTTGGTCCAGAACGGCGTGAAGGCCGCCCACATCAAGGCCGAGAACACGAAGACGCTCGTCACCATCGTGTCGGGAATGGCCAGCGAGCGGCCGATCACCGGCAGCAGCGACATCAGTCCGGTATTGGCGATCGCCATGATCAGCGAGCTGGCGAACAGGATCGCAAATGCGCGGCGGGAAAGCGTCGGTGGGTAGACCTGGTCCAGCATTCGGCACCGCTTAGGCCTTGCCGCTGCGGCATGCAAACCGTGCGGCGAGCGTGTGCGCGCCAAGCCCCGGGAACCCGCCATTAAACATTAACGGCGATGGTGGCCGCTACATCTCAGGGGCCGGCAGTTTCATGTTTCAGATCATCGGCGTCGTGCTGCTGTTCGGGCTCGTCTTCGGCAGTTTCATTATCTCCGGCGGCAATATGGGCGTCATCCTGCACGCCACGCCGCACGAGATGATGGCGATCGGCGGCGCAGGCGTTGCGGCCTTCCTGATTTCCAACTCCCTGCCGGTAATCAAAGCCACCGGCGGCGGCCTGGCCAAGGTGTTCGCCGGCCCGAAATGGAAGGCGTCCGACTACCGCGACCTGTTGTCGCTGCTGTTCTTGCTGACCAAGACGATGAAATCCAAGGGCGTCATCGCTCTGGAAAGCCACATCGAGAATCCGAAGGAGAGCACGATCTTCTCGCGCTTCCCGAAGATCCTGAAGGACCACTTCGCCGTGGACTTCATCTGCGACACCCTGCGGATGATGACCATGAACCTGGAAGATCCCCACCAGGTCGAGGACGCCATGGAGAAGCAACTCGAGAAGCACCACCACGAAGGCCTGGCCCCGGCCGACGCCCTGACCAATCTCGCCGACGCCCTGCCTGCGCTGGGCATCGTCGCCGCCGTGCTGGGGGTCATCAAGACCATGGGCGCGATCACCGAGCCGCCGGAAGTGCTGGGCGAGATGATCGGCGGCGCACTGGTCGGCACCTTCCTGGGCGTGTTCCTCGCCTACGGCCTGGTCGGCCCGATGGCCACGCGGCTGAAGAACGTCATCGAAGAGGATGGCGCTTTCTACCGCATCATCCAGTCGGTGCTGGTCGCCCACCTGCATGGCAACGCCGCGCAGATCTCGGTGGAAATCGGCCGCGGCAGCGTCCCGTCAGGCGCTCAACCCAGCTTCCTCGAGCTCGAGGAAGCGCTGTCGGCCATCCCCAACGAAGCATGATCTAGAGCCTCGCAGGACGCATCGTTCGGCATTCGTCAGACACCTCGTATGGTGAATGGTGAAAAAAGTGATCACGAGCGCGTGAATTAAAGTCTTGCTCTCGCGCTAAACCCCTGCATATTCCTGCTGCGCCTCATGGGGTCCAACTGCGTCGTTTCGGTCATTTCCGAACGCCGTCGCGGGACACCGGGACGAGGCGTATCACCACCTTCGTCTAAGGGGACAGGGACTATGACCTCCGCAATCCTTCGCAAGCTTCTCGTGGCCGGCGCTGCCGTCGCCGCGCTCTCCGTCGCCGCCTGCAACAAGCCCGCTGAAAAGGCCGCTGAAGCTTCGGATTCGGCCGCGACCGCGACCGACGCCGCCGCCACCGCGACCGACGCGGCTGCGACCGCCGACGCCGCCGCCGCTGACGCCAGCAAGGCCGCGACCGACGCTGCCGCCGCTGCTCCGGCTGCCGACGCGATGTCGGCCGCTGAAGCCCCCAAGGCCGACGCGATGGCTCCGGCCGCTCCCGCGGCCCCGGCTGAAAAGCACTAAGCGCGTCTCACCAGACACGTTGAAGTCTAAAGGGCCGTCCCTCCGGGGGCGGCCCTTTTCCTTTGCCCGCTGACCTATGGCGCGCCCACTCTCGGACATGATCCCTCCCCTGGCCGCCGACGCCGACCCGCTGATCTGGACCGAAGACGGACCGCGGTCGCGCTTCTATGGCGATATCTATTTCTCCACCGCCGACGGCCTGGCCGAGAGCCGCGCGGTGTTCCTCCAGGGCTGTGGCCTGCCGCAGGCCTGGGCCGGGCGCGACCGCTTCGTCGTCGCCGAACTGGGTTTCGGGACTGGCCTGAACATCGCAGCCCTCCTGGACTTGTGGCGCGCGCATCGGCCGCCGGGCGCCCGCCTCCATGTGTTCAGCGTCGAGGCGCACCCGCTTAGTCGCGCCGACGCCGTCCGCGCTCTCGCCGCCTGGCCCGAGCTGGCTGACGCCGCGCAGGCGCTGCTGGATCAGTGGCCTGGCCTCGCCGCGGGCTTCCACCGCCTGGAGCTGCCCGCGTTCGACGCGATCGTCGACGTCGCCGTGCTTGATGTCGCCCAAGCGCTTGGCCAGTGGTCAGGGCGCGCCGACGCCTGGTTCCTCGACGGCTTCTCGCCGGCGCTGAACCCGGCGATGTGGCGCCAGGAGGTGCTGGACCTGGTCGCCGCGCGATCGGCGCCTGGCGCGCGGGCCGCAACGTTCACCGTGGCCGGCGCTGTGCGGCGCGGCCTGGCGCAAGCGGGCTTCACGATCGCCAAACAGCCGGGCTATGGCCGCAAACGAGAGCGCCTCGAAGCTTGGTTCGAGCCGCAAGGCGCTGCGACGACCAGCCCATCCCACCGCGTGGCGATCATCGGCGCGGGCGTCGCAGGCGCGGCGGCGGCGCGCGCCGTCCGCGTCCTGGGCGGCGAGGCGGTGGTTTACGAAGCGCATGCTCCAGGCGCCGGCGCCTCCGGCAACCCCGTGGCGCTGGCGACGCCGAGGCTCGACGCTGGCCTCGGTCCTCCCGCCCGACTGTTCGCCCAGGCCTTCGCGCGCGCCGCCCAGCTCTACGAAGAGACGCCCGGCGCGGTGGTGGCGCGGGGCGTTCTGCAGCTAGCCGTAGGCGAGCGCGACCCCGGACGGTTTGCGACCATCGCCGCCAGCGACTTGTTCGAGGCAGGCGACCTCGATCTGCTCGAGCCTGACGCGGTCAGCCAGCGCCTGGGCGAAGCGGCGCCCGCCGCCCTGGCCATGGAGACCGCGCTGACGATTGCGCCCGCCGCCGTGCTCTCCGCCTGGATCGGCGGTCAGAGCCGCGTGCAGGTGGCGCGTCTGGAGACCACGGCTGGTGGATGGCGGCTGCTGGGATCCGACGGCGAAGCCGTCGGCGAGGCTGACGCGGTGATCGTCGCGGCCGGCGCGCAGAGTGGCGATCTGGTCGCCGGCGCAGCGCTGTCCAGCGTCCGCGGCCAGGCGAGTTGGGCGGCGCTGGACGTCCCCGTGGTGCAGGCGGCCGCCTGGGGCGGCTATGCGGCGCCCACCGCTGACGGCGTGTTGTTCGGGGCCACCCACGACAAGGGCGACACGGGCCTCGACGTGCGCGACGCCGATCATCGCCGCAATCTGGAGACCCTGGCTTCGACCCTGCCCGCGCTTGCGCAACGCCTGGCGGGTTCTCGCCTGCAAGGGCGTGCGGCGTTGCGCGCGGTGACGCCCGACCGCCTGCCGCTGGCTGGCTCCGCGGGTCAGGCGGGATTGTTCCTGCTTTCGGGACTTGGCTCCCGCGGCTTCACCTTGGCGCCGCTGCTTGCGGAACAGGTGGCGGCGCTGGCGCTGGGCGCGCCCAGCCCCCTGCCGGGCGACCTGGCCGCGCTGGTCGATCCGGCGCGGTTCGAAGCCCGCGCCGCGCGACGTGGCCGACCCTAACGTCACCACCTATAGTTACATGCCCGCGGAAGTCCTGCGATCCAGAATGTTACACGCGTAGATCGATGGCGCGGATTTCCGATGGCACGATCCGCACGTCGTCGGCGAATTGGCTCTGACTTCTGTTCTTGGCCAAGCCCATAGCCGCCTGCAGGCTCATCGGGAGCGCGGAGGTGTTCCACAGCCCCTGACCGACAAATCGCTGATCTACCCGAAACATGGCGCCACCAAATGTCTGTTTATGATCTACTCACAATGGTCACTTTACGTAACATCACCCTGCGACACTAACGACAGGTAAAATCGCCCCCGCGGTGACGCGCCGTTGATTTCCCGTTAAGTCTCGACGCCGCCGCCAGGAGGCCAGCCGAAGATGAGCCACGGGTTGCTGCGTAAACGTCAGGCGGGCGCCCATGCCCGAGTGTCGTTCGTCGAGCTGTTCTTCGACCTGGTGTTCGTGTTCGCGATCACCCAGCTATCCCACACCCTGCTGGCGCACCTTACCTGGACCGGCGTCCTGCAGGCAGGCGTGCTGCTGCTCGCCGTGTGGTGGGCGTGGGTCTACACCACCTGGGTCACCAACTGGCTGGACCCTGAACACCCCAGCGTGCGGCTGATGTTGTTCGCGCTGATGGGCGTGGGCTTGGTGCTGTCGACCTCGCTGCCGTCAGCTTTCAGCGGACACGCGCGGTCCTTCGCGCTGGCCTATGTGACCATCCAGATCGGCCGCAGCCTGTTCGTGCTGTACGCCGCCCGCGGGTACGCGACCTTGACCCACAACTTCCAGCGCATCGTGGCCTGGCTCAGCGCATCGGCGGCGCTGTGGATCGCCGGTGCCTTCGCCGCGCCCGACCTGCGGATGGCCTGGTGGATCGCCGCCTTGGGCATCGAATGCCTGGGACCGGCCGCCGCCTACTGGATCCCGGGACTTGGGCGCACGCCCACCCATGACTGGAATGTCGAGGGGGCGCACATCGCCGAGCGGTGCGGCCTGTTCGTGATCATCGCCCTGGGCGAATCCGTGCTGGTGACCGGCGCGACCTTCGCCGGGGTCGACTGGACGCCCGAGATCGTCGCCGCCTTCTTCGTGGCGTTCATCGGCACGCTGGCGATGTGGTGGATCTATTTCAGCGCCCACGCCGAGGCGGCCAGCCACGCCATCGCGTCGTCGGACGATCCGGGCAGGATCGCGCGGCTGGCCTACACCTACATCCACATCCCGATCGTCGCCGGAATCATCGTCGCGGCGGCTGGCGACGAACTGTCCCTGGCCCATCCCATGGCCGCAGCCTCACCCGCCGTGTCGGCGGTGCTGCTGGGCGGGCCGGCGCTGTTCCTGCTGGGGACGTTGCTGTTCAAGGCCAGCGTATTCCGCGTCTGGGCGACGCCCCGTCTGGTCGGCCTGGGCCTGCTGGCCCTACTCGTCCCATTCGCGGCGACGGGCCCCGCGACACTCGCCCTGGCCGCGGCGGCCTGCGGGGCGCTGGTGGTCGTGGGCGCCTGGGAAAGCGTCATCCGCCTGCGAGAAGGCGGACCGGCCCTGCCGCACAAGGCCCCCGTCACTCAGGCCTGACCGCGCCCCGCCAGGCGTCACAACCTCGGACCGACAGGGCCCGACGAGTCGCCGCGCGCCGCGTAGAACGCATCGACCCTGGTGAAGTGGAATGCCGCCGTCTCCACGCTCCGCTTGGCGATATCGATGGCCAGATAGTCGAGACCGAAGGGGCGGCATTTGAACTGCATCGCCTTCAGCCTGTCGACGTACGGTCCCAGCGCGTTGAAGGCCGCGACGGCCTCCGCGAGATCACCCAGCCGACCATTGCCGTCGCCGTGGTGCGGCCGCCCTTCGCCGAGCACGTGATAGAAGTTACGCCGGCGGGTGAAGTGGTAGGCCGTGGTCTCCAGCCCATTGAGCGCGATCTCCATCGCCAGATAGTCGGAACCTTCCGGCGCGCATTCGTCCCGCATCGCCAGCATCTGGGTCACATACGGCGCGAGGGCGTCGAATTCGCGGACGGCGGCGGCTTCGAGGCCAAGGCCGAGGTACGTTCGATGAACCAACTGCACCTCCGGAAGCGACTTCCGAACGTGAACAAAATTAGAACATCCGAGTCAATGCGCGTCAACGCCAGCCACGACGATATGACGTCGGCGCACGCGCCTTGAGCGCCTCTGGCGGGCGCAAGTACCGACTTAGCGCTATGAGAAGAATGGTGGACGCGACAGGGATTGAACCTGTGACCCCTACGATGTCAACGTAGTGCTCTCCCGCTGAGCTACGCGTCCGCCGGCTCCCCTCGGGGAGCGCGAAGGCGGGGATATACCGGCGCGGCGCTGGGCGCGCAACCCGGACCGACGGCCTGGGCCTGCGAAAGTCAGGCGGCCATCATCCGCTCCACCTCGGCGACGATCTCGCGCAGGTGGATGGGCTTGGACAACACCTTGGCGCCGGCGGGGGCCGCGTCGCCGGCGGCCAGGGCCACGGCGGCGAAGCCGGTGATGAACATGATCCTCAGGCCCGGATGGCGGGCGGCGGCCTGGCGCGCGACCTCGATACCGTCCAGGCCCGGCATGACGATATCGGTCAGCAACAGGTCCCAGACCTCGTCCAGGGCGGCCGCCGCGGTGTCGCCGTCGGCGCAGGCCAACACCTCATAGCCGGCGCGTTCGAGCGCACGCGCGAGGAAGCCGCGCAGCGAGTCGTCATCTTCGGCCAGGAGTATGCGGGGCATGGGCGCTCGTGCAGTCGGGCGTCGGGGGGTGTTTCGCGGGCAGATTAGGCGGGCACATGTAAACTCGCGATGAACCCTTTGACCATGGTGACGGCGCGGCGTTCAATACGACGCAATGAATCCCCCGCCGGCGCTGGCCGCCGAACATCCCCAGGTCGCGCCTGCGGCCTTCGAGGTGCAGCGCGCCGCGCCCGCCGGCAAACCCCCGCCGACGCCGCTGGTCTACGCGTCGCCCCACTCCGGACGCTGCTATCCCCAGGACATGATGGCCGCCGCCGCGCTGGACGCGCTCGCGATCCGCCGTTCGGAAGATGCGTTCGTCGACGCCCTGGTCGCAGAGACGCCGGCGCTGGGCGCGGCGGTGATCGCGGCCAAGCTCGCCAGGGCCTATATCGACGTCAACCGCGAGCCGTTCGAGCTGGACGCCACCATGTTCGCCGACGAGCTGCCGGAATTCGCTCGTGCGCGCACCGCCCGCGTCGCCGCGGGCCTGGGCGCGATCGCCCGCGTGGTTTCGGAAGGCCAAGAGATCTATGCGCGCAAATTGACCTTCGCCGAGGCCAGCCGCCGCATTGAAACGACCCACCGCCCCTATCACGCCGCGCTGAGCGGCCTGCTGGCGGAGGCCCAGGCCGAGCATGGCTTCGCGATCCTGGTGGACTGGCATTCGATGCCGGCCGCCGCGGCGAGGTCCCCTGGCGGAGGGCGGCCCAGCGACATGGTTTTGGGAGACCGCTTCGGCGCCGCCTGCTCGCACCTTTTGCCCGCGCGGGTCGAGCGCGAGCTGCAGGATCTGGGCTACCGGGTGGCGCGCAACACGCCCTACGCCGGAGGCTACACCACCGAACATTACGGCCGCCCCGCCGGCCGCGTGCATGCGCTGCAGATCGAGATCAATCGCGCGCTTTACCTCGACGAGGCGAACCTCGCGCAGACCGCCGATTTCAGCCGCCTGAAGGGCCATCTGGAGCGGCTGACCCAGCGGCTGGCGCTCGCCGACTGGAGCGCGTTGCGCGCCATCTGAGCCGCTGGACGGCCCGCGCTACCCTGCAGACCAAAAAAAAGCCGCGCCCGAAGGCGCGGCAGTTCATTAGGGAGGAAACGCCCAGGAAGGGCAGAGACGTCAGGGACGCCTCACAAGCTCATTTATAGAGTGCGCTGCACAAAACACCAAGAGAAATTCTGAGAGCAACCTCACTTTTCGCGCCTGAATCATCGTTTTTGGTTCATTTTCAAATCGTTGGGGGTTATAGCGACGCGGCGCCGCGTGCTGCGCCGCACAATTCATGGCCTCGGAACCCGGCGACTCGCCTTCATCATGAGTCGCCATGACCCCTGGCGAACCGCACTCGCGTCGCCTACAAGCCGCCCCTCCCGACCCCTTGAAGTCGCCCCCCTTCCGAAGTCGCACCATGTCGCTCCGCAACATCGCTATCATCGCCCACGTCGACCACGGCAAAACCACGCTCGTCGACCAACTGCTCGCCCAGTCGGGTCTGTTCCGCGCCAATGAGGCGACCGTCGAACGGGCCATGGACTCCAACGACCAGGAGCGCGAGCGCGGCATCACCATCCTCGCCAAGGCGACCTCAGTGCTTTGGAAGGGCGCGACCGGCGAGACCCGGATCAACATCATCGACACCCCCGGCCACGCCGACTTCGGCGGCGAGGTGGAACGCATCCTGGGAATGGTCGACGGCTGCCTGCTGCTGGTCGACGCCGAGGAAGGCGTCATGCCTCAGACCAAGTTCGTGCTCGGCAAGGCGCTGAAGCTGGGCCTGCGCCCGATCGTGGTGCTGAACAAGGTCGACCGGCCGCACGCCGATCCCGACCGCGTGGTCAACGACGTCTTCGACCTGTTCGCCAACATCGGCGCCACCGACGACCAACTGGATTTCCCCCACCTCTACGCCAGCGGCAAGCAGGGCTGGGCAGTCGCCGCCATGGGCGACGAACAGAAGGACCTGTCGGTGATCTTCGAGAAGATCGTCGAGCACGTGCCGGCCCCCAAGGCCGAGGCTCTGGTCGATGCGCCCTTCCAACTGCTGTCGGTGTTGATCGAGAGCGACCCGTTCCTGGGCCGGCTGCTGACCGGACGCGTCGAGTCGGGCCGCGCGACGCCCGGCCTGGCGATCAAGGCCATGGGCCCTGACGGCGTTGAAATCGAACGAGGCCGGATCACCAAGATCCTCGCTTTCCGCGGCCTGCGCCGCCAGCCGGTGGAAGTGGCCGAAGCCGGCGACATCGTCGCCATCGCCGGCCTGTCGAAGGCCACCGTCGCCGACACCCTGGCCGCACCGGAGGTCACCGAAGCCCTGCCGGCTCAGCCGATCGATCCGCCAACCATCGCCATCACCGTATCGGTCAACGACAGCCCGCTGGCCGGGCGCGACGGCGACAAGGTGCAGAGCCGGGTGATCCGCGAACGCCTGTTGCGCGAAGCCGAGTCGAACGTCGCCGTGCGCGTCGCCGAGACCGCGGAAAAGGACGCCTATGAAGTTTCCGGCCGCGGCGAACTGCAGCTCGGCGTGCTGATCGAGACCATGCGCCGCGAAGGCTTCGAAGTGTCGATCAGCCGACCGCGGGTGGTGTTCCAGACCGACCCGGACACCGGCGCGCGGCTGGAGCCGATCGAGGACGTGGTCATCGACGTCGACGACGACTACTCCGGCGTGGTCATCGAGAAGCTGTCGGCCCGCAAGGCCGAGTTGAAGGACATGGGGCCGTCCGGCGCGGGCAAGACCCGTTTGTCGTTCCAGTCGCCGTCGCGGTCGCTGATCGGCTACCAGGGCGAATTTCTCACCGACACCCGTGGATCCGGCGTGCTGAATCGGGTGTTTTCCCACTACGAGCCGTACAAGGGCGCTATTGAAGGCCGCCGCAACGGCGTGCTGGTGTCGAACTCCGATGGGGAGACAGCGTCCTATGCGCTGTGGAACCTGGAAGAGCGCGGTACGATGTTCGTGGGCGGCGGCGAGAAGGCCTACCAGGGCATGATCATCGGCGAGAATTCCCGGCCCGACGACCTCGACGTCAATCCGATGAAGGCCAAGCAGCTCACCAACGTGCGCGCTTCCGGCAAGGACGAGGCGATCCGCCTCACTCCGCCGCGGCGTCTGACGCTCGAACAGGCCATCGCCTACATCGAGGAAGATGAACTGGTCGAGGTGACGCCGAAGGCGATCCGCCTGCGCAAGCAGGTGCTGAACCCGAGCTTCCGCAAGAAGCGCGTCCGCGAAGCCTAAGGGTCCGGGAAGCCTAGCGACATGAAGGTCTGACGCGGTGGACGAAGGCGAAGTCGAGGGCCTGCGCGGGCGCGATCGCCAGGCCGCCCGCGAGCGCGCCTTCCGCCTGCTCGCCGCCACCGTCGCTGCATTGTTCGGCGCCTTCGCGATCCTGGGCGGGCTGCTGGTCTGGTACGACAACGCCACAGGCATGGTGCTGCACACCCGCGAGGTGCGCGAAGGCATCAGCGACGTCCACCAGGCGTTGAGTGAAGCCGAGGCGGCGCACCGCCTGTATCTGCTGACCCGGACGCCCGTCGCACTCGGTCAACTGAACGATGCTGACCAGCGTGCGCGCCGCCGCGTCACCGAAGTCGAATTCCTGACCCGCGACAATCCCTCCCAACAACGCGGCGCACAGGCGCTGAGCGACCTGACGCGCCAACGGCTGGCGTTGTTGGAACGCGGCGTCGGCCTGGCCCATGAAGGCCGAGGCGAAGATGCGCTGGCGCTTGTGCGAAGCGGCCAGGGGACTGCGGTGATGCGCGCCGTGCGCGAGCAGATCGCCGTGCTCGACGGTGTCGAGGCCCACCTGGAGGCTGAGCGCCGGGCGCGGGCGGCGACGCTGCGACTGGTCGGCGCGCTGGCGCTGCTGGTGTTCGCCGTGGCCCTGGGTTGGCTGTTCATCAAGGCGCTGCGTGACATCAACGTCGATCGCGAGGTCGAGGCGGAAACCGCTGAGCGGCTGCGCGGGCTGTTGCAGCAGCGCACCCTCCTGCTCGCCGAAGTGAACCACCGGGTGAAGAACTCGCTGCAGCAGATCGCCAGCGTCGTCCGCATGCAGTCGCGTACGACGGACGATCCGGTCGTCGCCTCGGCGCTGGACAAGACCCTGGGCCGCATCGTCGCGGTGGGACGTGTGCACGAACAGATCTACGGCAACGCCGGGAAGGTCGGCGACTTCGACGCCGGCAGCTACGCCGCCGGCCTGGCGCGCGAACTGGTCGACTCCATGGGACGCGAGGATATAACCCTGGAAACCGACGTCGAGCCGCTGGTGCTGGACATGGCCCAGGCCGCGCCTTTGGCTTTGATCATGAACGAACTTATCACCAACGCCCTGAAATACGGCTGCCCGCCGGATCGTCCGTGCAGGTTGCGTATTAGTTTGCGAACCGTGGGCGACCATCACCGGTTGAGCATATCGGATGAGGGCGACGGTGTTCCGGCGGGGTTCTCCATGGCTTCCAAGACGAGTCTGGGCATGAGGGTGGTGGACGCGCTGTCCCGCCAGCTTGGCGGCAGCTTGAGCGTGGAAAACAATGCCGTCGGCGCCACGTTCCTGGTCGAGTTCCCCAGGAGCGTCGCCTGACATGAGGATCCTGATCGTCGAGGACGACGCCCTCATCGCTCTCGATATCGCGTGGCTGCTGCAGGATCTCGGGCACGAAGTATGCGCCGAGGCCGCCGACGCCTTCACCGGCCTCGAGGCCGCCGAACAGACCAAACCCGACATGGCGGTGATCGACATCCGCTTGGCGCGCAACACAGACGGCGGCAAGCTCGCCCGCACGCTCTATTGCCGCCTGGGCGTGCGCTCGCTGTTCGTCAGCGGCAGCATCACCGAAGCCTTCCGCAAGGACATGGCCGCAATCGAGCCCCTCGGCTTCCTGGCCAAGCCGATTAGCCGCCGGCACCTGGACGAGGCCCTGCGCGGCGCGGCCGCCTGATCCCTCGCTGCGCTTTGGGCCATCCCGTCTACCGCGACATGCCGACCACCATCTTCGAGGAGATGTCGGGGCTGGCGCGCGCCCATGGGGCGGTGAATCTCGGCCAGGGCTTCCCTGACGATCCGGGGCCGCTGGGCGTACGCGCAAAGGCGGCCGAAGCGGTCCTAGACGGCTACAACCAGTATCCGCCGATGTCGGGGCTGCCGGAACTGCGCCAGGCGATCGCCGGTCACTACGGCCGCCGCCAGGATCTGGACCTCGACTGGAGCACCGAAGTCACGGTGACGTCGGGGGCCACGGAGGCTCTGGCTTCTGCCTTCTTCGCCCTGATCCAGCCGGGCGACGAGGTGGTGGTGTTCCAACCCTTCTATGACGCCTACCTGCCGCTGATCCGTCGCGCTGGCGGCATCGTGCGCCTGGTGACCCTGCAGCCGCCGCACTGGCGACTGGACCGCGCGGCGCTGGAGGCCGCGATCGGGCCGAAGACGCGGCTGCTGGTGCTGAACAACCCCAACAATCCCGCGGGCGCCGTGTCGCCGGCCGAGGATCTGGCGCTGCTGGCCGAGGTCTGTATCGCCCACGACCTGATCGCCGTCTGCGACGAGGTTTGGGAGCAGGTGACCTTCGAAGGGCGCGGGCACCAGCCGCTGATGGCGCTGCCGGGCATGCGCGAGCGTACGGTGAAGATCGGTTCGGCGGGCAAGATGTTCGGGCTCACCGGTTGGAAGGTCGGCTTCCTATGCGCCACGCCGGCCCTGACCCAGGCGCTGGCCCGCGCCCACCAGTTCCTGACCTTCACCACCCCGCCCAACCTGCAGGTCGCCGTCGCCTGGGGGCTGAACGAGGACGCCGACTGGTTCACCGCCATGCCTGCCGACCTGCAGCGCTCGCGCGACCGCCTGGGGGCCAGCCTGAGCGCCGCCGGCTTCTCCGTGCTGGCCGCGCCGGCGACCTATTTTCTCATCGTCGACCTGGCGGCGTCAGGCGTGACGGAGGGCGACCGGGCCTTCTGCCTGCGCGCGGTGACCCAGGCCGGTGTCGCGGCGATCCCCGTTTCGGCCTTCTACGAGACGGATGCGCCCAGTCACCTCATACGCCTATGCTTCGCCAAGCAGGACGAAGTGCTGGACGAAGCTGTGCGGCGCCTCTCCCACGCCAGGGACCTCTCGCGCGCCGCCTTATCGGTCAGCACATGACGCCGCCGTCGACCACCAGGGTCTGACCCGTCACCCAGGACCCTGAGCGCGCCGCCAGGAACACCGCGGCGCCGGCGATGTCGTCCGGCTCGCCGACCCGACCAAGTTGCGTTACGAAGCGGCTCTGCTGTTCAGGCTCGGGATTGTCCCACAGGGGCTTGGCGAAGTCGGTGCGCACCAGGCCGGGCGCGATGCAGTTGACCCGGATATTATGCGGTCCCAGCTCCTGGGCGAGGTTGCGGGCGAGCTGAATGTCTGCGGCCTTCGACAGGGAATAGGCGCCGATGTGGGCGCTGCCGCGCAGGCCCTCGATCGACGAGATGATGATCGCCACGCCGTCCTGGCGCGCCTTCATTTCCGGCGCGACCATCTGGATCAGCCAGTGGTTGGACACGACATTGTTGTCGAGCGTCTTGCGCAGCGCCTCGTCCGAAATCTCGCTCATCGGGCCGTAGAAGACGTTGGAGGCGGCGTTGCAGACCACGATGTCGATCCTGCCGAACACACGACGCGTCTCGTCGACGAGATGCTGCAGGGCCTCCTTCGATGAGATGCTGGCCGGGATCGACGCCGCCGCGCCGGGATAGCGGGCGTTGATCGAGGCCGTGGCCTCTTCGCAGGCGTCGGCCTTGCGAGACGAGATCACCACCTTGGCCCCGTGCTGGGCCATGCGTTCGGCGATCGCCAGGCCGATGCCGCGGGACGATCCGGTGATCACGGCCACCTTGCCGGTGAGGTCGAAAAGTTCCATGCGCGAGCTCCTGCGGGCGATGCGCCGTTGTGCCCAAGGCGGCGGCTAGCTGCAACGCCGGTAGCGGCCGAAATCCAGATGCAGGTGATCGCGGTGAGCGGCGTTGTAGTCCGGGCTCAGCACCGCGCGGAACCAGCGGCAGGCCCCATCGCGCGCCGCGCGCAGGAATGCGCCATTCTTTGCCTCGTCTCGGAAATCACCCGACACCGTGAGCCGACGCCCTGAGGCCGTACGAAAGGCCGCAACATCCAGGGCGTTGGCCGTGGCGTGCTCGCTCGGCCGGCCCTGGCTGCGGCCGTAGACGTTGCGGCAGGCGTAGGTCCCATAGTGCTCGATGCGCGCCACCGGTTCGCCCAGCAGCGAGCGCGCCGCGGGCTGCACCGAATGTCGGCTCCAGAAGACGTAGGCCAGGGCTTGCCGGCAGGTCATCACCGGTGCCGCCGGCGAAAGCGCGATCGCGCCGGACAGCAGGCGGACGGCGTCATGCGTGCTGCAAAAGCCCTCGCTGCGTTCGGGTTCCTCCGAGAAGATGACCCCGCCCTCGCGCATCACCGCGCGGCAGGCGGCAGGATCGTCCGCCGCTCTTGTGAACTTCATGGTCGTGGCCAGACCCGGCGGGTCGGCCAGCCGCAGCGGCTTCCAAGGCAGGTCCTGCGGCGGAGCCCAGGCGTCGACCGCGAAGGCCAGCGCCATGCCGACGACCGCGAGGTCGAGCGCCGTGGACCAGACGCCGGCCAGGAAACGTGCGAACGGCGAGGCGGGCTTGAGGGGCATGCAGACATCGGGAACGCCCAGGCGCGACGCGGGTTCGCACAGCTATCGCCCGATCCGTCCTCGCGCCCCCTTGCGGCGCGCCGCCGCCCGACGCAGGTTGCGCGCCGACTTGCGAACCAGGAGATGAGCCACATGCTGACCGGCCGGTTGGACGACGACGACGGCGACGAAGACGACAAGGCGCGCCTGCCGGACATGCCGATGACGTCCGGCCCGGTGCAGAACGCCCTGTTCAAGGGCCGCACGGTGCTGGTGTTCGGCGAGATCGACATGCGCCTGGCCGAGCGGGTGACCGCGCAGCTGCTGGCCATGGCGGCCGACAGCGACAAGGACATCCGGATGCTGATCAACTCTCCCGGCGGGCACGTCGAGAGCGGCGACACCATCCACGACGTGATCCGCTTCTGCGGGCCACGGGTGAAGGTCATCGGCACCGGCTGGGTGGCCAGCGCCGGCGCGCACATCTTCCTGGGCGCGGAGAAGGAAAACAGGCTCTGCCTGCCGAACACCCGATTCCTGCTGCACCAGCCTGCAGGCGGCGTGCGCGGCCAGGCCTCCGACATCCAGATCGAGGCCGAGGAGATCGTGAAGATGCGTGACCGCGTCAATCAAATGATCGCCAAGGAGACGGGCCAGACCTTCGACAAGATCGTCAAGGACACCCAGCGGAACTTCTGGATGAGCGCCGAAGCGGCCGTCGAATACGGCGTGGTCTCGCGGATCATCCGGCGCATCGACGAGGCCTGACCATGTCGCCCTGGTGGAAGGGGGCGGCCGTCTATCAGATCTACGTCCGCAGCTTCTACGACGCGGACGGCGACGGCCAGGGCGACCTTGCGGGCGTCCTGGCCAAGCTCGACTACGTGCAGGGCCTGGGGGTGGACGCGATCTGGCTGTCGCCGATCCACCCCTCGCCCGACCGCGACTGGGGCTATGACGTCGCCGACTTCGACAGCGTGCACCCCGACTACGGGACGCTGGCGGATTTCCAGGCCCTACTCGCCGAATGCCACGCGCGCGGCCTGAAGCTGATCCTCGACGAGGTGCTGTCGCATACCTCTGACGAACACCCTTGGTTCGCCGCCAGCCGCGACCAGGGGCCGGACGGCGAAAAGGCCGAATGGTACGTCTGGGCCGATCCGCATCCCGACGGGACTGCGCCGAACAACTGGCTGTCGGTGTTCGGCGGGCCCGCCTGGTCCTACCAGCCGGCGCGCCGCCAGCACTACCACCACAAGTTCCTACGCCAGCAGCCCAAGCTGAACTGGCGGGCGCCAGGCGCGCGCGAAGCCGCGCTCGCCGTGCTCGACACCTGGCTGGCCCGTGGCGTCGACGGCTTCCGCCTCGATGTCGCCGGCACCTATCTGCACGACGCAGACCTGACCGATAATCCCGCTGTACCCGTGGATCAGCGCACGCCCGCGCAGTGGGGCCACGCCAGCGACCTGCAGCGTCACGTCAACGACGCCAACCTGCCGGAAAACGTCGAGATGCTGGACCTCATCCGCCGCCGCGTCGAGGCGTTCGGCGATCGGTTCGTGTTCGGCGAGTTCTTCGAAGAGCCGGAACGTTCTGGCGCCTATCTGCCGCCGGACCAGGGCCTGCACTCCGGCTACGCCTTCGAACTGCTGCACGCCGAGGTGCTCACGCCGGCGCTGATGCGCGATCACGCCGCGCGGATGGAGGCCCATCCCGGGCACTGGCCGTCCATCGCCTTCTCCAACCACGACATCGTTCGCACCGCGACGCGCTTCGGCTCGGTGTCGCCAAGGATCTCGTTCGCGCTGCTGTGCGCGCTGCGCGGCAATCCGTTGATCTACCAGGGCGAGGAGCTGGGCTTGCCGCAGGCGGCGCTGACCCGTCGGCAGCTCCGCGATCCAGTCGGCGATCTGTACTGGCCTACGGTGCGTGGCCGCGACGGGTGCCGCACGCCGATGCCGTGGCGGGCGGATGCGCCCAACCTGGGCTTCAGCGACGGCGCGCCGTGGCTGCCGGCTGCGCCGGAGCACGCGGGCCTGACGGTCGCCGCCCAGGAGGACGACGCGGACTCGATGTTGGCGTTCTCCCGGCGTGCGATCGCCGCGCGGCGCAGCTCGTCCGCCCTGCGGCTGGGCGAGATGAGCCTGCTGCGCGCCGACGGCGGCGTCGTCGCGTTCCTGCGCGAGACGGACGAAGAGCAGGTCCTCTGCGCCTTCAACCTGGGCGCGGAGGCGGAAAGCGTCGATGATTCGCGGCTGATTGGCGCGAGCGTGCTGCTTACGTACGGCGCAGCCGCCTTGGATGGCGCAGAGCTGCGTCTGGACGCCCAGGCGTTCGCCTGGGTCACGCTGCCGCGCGCGAACACCTAGCCTCGCGCCCCCAAGCGCGGCTACAACGCGGGCATGCCCGAAGGCGACGCCAAGCCTGCCCGCGCGCCCGCCGCAGCCGCCCGCTTCGGCGAGGGCTTCCTTGCGGACATCTGGTATTTCGTCGAACTCGCGGACGCGCTGAAACCCGGCCGCATGGCGCGCTACGAACTGCTGGGCGAACCGGTGCTGCTGGGGCGCACCCAGGGCGGCGGTCTGATCGCGCTGCGCGATGTCTGCCCACACCGCGCGGCGCCGCTGTCGGCCGGCAAGCTGACCCGCGAGGCGGACGGGCGCGAAACCGTCGAGTGCCCCTACCACGGCTGGCGCTTCGGCCTGGACGGCGCCTGCGCCGCCATCCCTTCCCTGGCGGCGGGACAGGAGATGGACGTCACGCGCATCCGCGTGCGCCGCTATCCGGTGGTCGAGAGCCAGGGCCTGGTGTTCATCTGGGTCGGCTCGGGCGAGCCGGACCAGGACCCGCCGACCTTCCCGGGCGTTGTCGGCGGCAAGCCCAAGCTGGTCGACCGCATGACCTTCGACGCCCACATCGACCACGCGGTGGTCGGGCTGATGGATCCCGCCCACGGACCGTATGTGCATCAGCAGTGGTGGTGGCGATCGGCCAAGAGCCAGCACGAGAAAGCCAAGCGCTTCGAGCCGCGCGACGCCGGCTTCGCCATGGTGCGCCACGAGCCGTCGAAAAACAGCCGCGCCTACGCCATCCTCGGCGGCGAGCCGCTGACCGAGATCACCTTCCGCCTGCCCGGCCTGCGCTGGGAACATGTGACGGTGGGCGCGCGTCAGGTGCTGTCGCTGACCTGCCTGACGCCCGTGGACGCCAAGACCACGCGGATCACCCAGATCGTCTGGTCGGACCACCCGGCGTTCGTCTTCCTGCGCCCGTTCATCGCCGCCGGCGCGCGGGCCTACCTGCGCCAGGACGGCGACAGGGTGAACCTGCAGAACCAGGGCCTGCGCTACGACCCGACCCTGCTGTGGATCGACGACGCCGACCGCCAGGCCAAGTGGTACCAGCAGCTCAAGCGCGAGTGGTCAGCGGCGCGGCGCGAGAGCCGCCCGTTCGTCAATCCGGTGGAAGCGGCGACCCTGCGCTGGCGCAGCTAGCGCAGCGGCCGAAGCGACGAGATCGAATCGCCCATTCCGAGCCGACGGGTGTCGGTGACGCTGTCGCGGATCGTCGTGCACCGACCCTGGTAGTCGGCGTCGCTGCAGATCAGCCACGGGCCCGAGCCCCGCTCCAACTGGATCGAGCGCACCCGGTCGTTCAGACCGGTCTGGTCAAGGTTGGGCGTGTTCCCACGGATCCGAACCGCCGGCCCGCGCCATCCACGACCGCCGAACAGAGAGGCGCCGCCGCCACGGCCGGGGCGATAGTCGCCGTTCCAGCCTGGCCCGCCGCCATAGTTGGGATCGGGGCGATCATAAACCGGGGGCTGCGTCGGGGGCCGGTAGGGCTGCGTCGGCGCGGCGGGACCGCCGGCGCAGATGAGGCCGCCCTCGGCATCGACGCCGATATCACTGTCGCAGCTCAGGATGTTGATGGTCGATTGCCCCGCGCCGCGGGCGCCGCGGCAGGTGGCGCTCATCAGCTGGCCGTTCATCTGGATGTTGGAGCACAGTCGCTCATAGCTGCCGCGCGGCGGATGATAGACGCCCGGCTGGGCCAGGACCGGCGGTGCGGCCAGCAACGACAGCGCCGCCAAGCTCAGGATCATCCGCATGCTGCATCTCCCGGTTTTCGGCTCACACGACTAGCTCACTGTGACGCTCATGTCGCCTTGCCGGCCGCGCCCTCGGCGCCGACGAACACGACCTTGGTTCCCTTAAGCACCGCGGCGCCAAGTTGCTGGACGTCCCAGTTGGTCAGACGCACGCAGCCGTGGCTTTCGGCCTTGCCGACCTTCACCGGGTCCGGCGTGCCATGGATGCCATAGGTCTCCTTGGTCAGGTCGATCCACATCACGCCCACGGGATTATTCGGCCCCGCAGCGATGGTCAGCTTCTTCTTCTCCTTGCCGAACGTCAGGCGCGAAGGATCGTAAGTCCAGGTGGGATTGGGGGCGATGGTGCGCACCTCCCACTCGCCCGTAGGCGCCGGGCGATCTGCGCTGCCGACCGTCGCCGGATAGACCGCCAGCAGGGCGTCGTCGGCGCCGTAGGCGCGCACTTCGCGTTCGGCCTTGTCCACCTCGATCCGAGCGACCTTGGCGGCCAGCGGCCGGGCGCCGACCGCGGCGACGACGATCGTCGTCCCCGCCTTGGTGAAGTCTGCGGCGGGATTGAGCGCGCGAAGCAGGCGCTCATCCATGTGGAATTTCTCCGCCAGCAACTCGGCAGCGCTGGCGTAGGCCAGATGATCCAGCGCCGCCATGGCGGCGGTGTCGGTGGGGATCTTGTCGACGAACGGGCCGGCGACATCCTCCGGCGCGATCGCGTAGTCCTGCATGGCTGGTTGGGCGTCTGCCGCCGTGAGCGCCGCCCAGGCCTGATCGTCGAGCACGCCGTCCACCGGCAGTCCGCGCGCCTTTTCGAAGGCGGCCACCGCCTGGCGCACGTTCTCGCCGGCCTGGCCGTCGATGACGCCGGGGGAGAAGTGCGCGCGGTCGAGCAGCACCTGGGCGCGAATCAGCCCGTCGCGCGCCAGGGCGGGCGTCGCGGGCGCAGCCACGAAGGCCGCCGCGTCGATCGCCTGGGCCTGTGGCGAGACCGATGCGGTCACCACCGGCGCCGGTGCGGGCGCGGCGGGC
>NZ_JAUYQL010000049.1 GCF_030697305.1 Phenylobacterium sp.
GGACTCACCTCAACGTGGACCACCTCGCCCGTCGCTCGTTGCTCGCTGTATTGCCGCCGCACCCGACGTCCGTACAGCGCATGCCAGCGGTAGAAGACTTCGACCTCTTGCCCGACATGGGCAGAATGACCCTGTGATTGCAACGGGTCAGGCGAACTGGCTGTTCGCGGGAACCCTGGCGACGAGCAAGCGAGCGGCCACCAGCTTGATCCAGACGGATAAGCTCAACGGGCACGATCCCTACGAGTACATCAAGGACGTCCTGCAGCGCCTGCTCACCCACAGAGTCAGCCAGATCGCCAATCTGCTGCCCCATCGTTGGCCGCCAGCGGGCTGAGCCGAACTACCCGTGGCCCGCGCGGGTCAACATGTGTTGGCTGGCCGCTTACCCTTCAGCAACTCGGCACGAGCCTTCTCGGCATCAGTGAACGAGTCGATGCCGCTGAAATCGCGGGTTACCAGGTCCAGCGAAATGTGGCCCCGAGTGGGCGAGTTGGTCCAGTAGTAGCCCTCCAGCCGCTTGTCGCCCGATGTGAGCCGAAGGTCCCCGTAGCCCGTGGTGAGCTTGTCCTCGGCGTCCTGCAGCCGCCGCATTTCGAAGACGTACTGAAGCTGCGCAATCGAGCTCCGTGGTTCAACCACCATGGTCTCCAATGTGGACCGGGCCGGCAAGCTGGGCGTATAGGACTGGATTGTCAGGAAGAAGTAGCTCTGCTGGACCACGAACGCGATCGGGATGGGCGGCAGCGAATCGGCGCCCTCGGTTGGCTTGAATTCTGTCTTCAATTCGCCCCACCACAGCCCGTGAACCATGCGCTTTCCCATAAGCCAGGCGAGCTTCGGGTGCTTCCATTTCAGCTTTGACAGCCCCCAGATCAGTAGCGGCGGCACAGCCAGCGCGGTGGAAACACTCTGCCAGATGACTTTCACCGGGTGCGCCTGCAGTTCTGGTAGGCGGAACAAGAGGATGCCGCCAGCCACTACCAGCACGACATAGCCGCAGTACTTGAACAGCCGCAGGAGGTCGTCGTAGGTCAGGCTAACGGGTAGCATCAAAGGATTTCACTCCAAGTCAGTCGTCCAGCTTCATAGATGGACGCCGCGTGTTCGTGGGTAAGAAGCCCTATGGCCACGATGCCGGCCACCTTCGAGGCCAGGAGCGCCGTCATGTGCCTAGCGCCGCTGGCGCGCGGCACAGCGGCTGACATGCTGGGCAGTGGTGGCGCGATAAACTGGCAGAGGTGGGTTAGCGACGCCGAACTGGCATGCACGAAGTGGAACCCGTCGTGCCAGGGAGAAGACAGGCGCGCTGTTCGAGCAAGCACTTCGCAGATGAGCTCGGCCCCCTGTACCGGTAGATCGAAATGCTCATCGCCCACGACTTCAAGCTGAAGATGAGGCAGTGCCATCAGCGAGTCGTAAAACACGATACCCAGCCCAGCGAAATCGCTGGGGAGATTGGGGGCAGCGTGGCGCAGCAGGTGAAGAGCGCTGAATGCTTGAGGGGAATGCAAAAAAGAAGCCTCCACGCAAGCGCTAGCCTAACACCCCACCGATCATAGATATAGCATATGACCTGCTATGTCGGGCAGACTCCGCCTGAGCTTGGTGGGTATTATCCCTATTTCGCTCGTAGGGTCTTGAAAAGACTAACCCCAACACCATCTCCTTACGTGCCGAATCCTCAGTACGCGTTGGCGCAGTAGCCGGCTTGCCGGTTTAAGGGCTGAACGGGTGGGTCGGTGCTTGCAGGCGACGAGTCTGAACACGCGTCGCGCCGTCCATCACATGCCCGACTGCCCATGCTGAACCTGAGCGCCCTCTTTTACACAGAAGTCGAACTTGAATCCTGCCTCTTCGGCAACTTGAACCTGCGTGACCAAGACCGCAAGGAAATCGCCGAGGCCAAGAACGAGGTCCGGATGGCGCTGCGCGACGGCATCCCCCGCGTCTACGCGGCAGAAGGCCATCCCGGCAAGGTTCCGCAGCCGCGCTTCTTCACCCAGGGTTCCTGGGCCTACAAAACGCTGAATGCTCCCGCGCAGGAGCCCCAGCAGGCCGACGTCGACGACGGATGCTACCTACCGCTCAGCTTCCTGAATCAGACCGACAGTCCCAGCGTCGCAGCGGATGTGTTCTTCGGCGTGGCGGAGAAGGCACTGGCTGACCTGGTCAAGGAAAAGGGCTGGAAGCTCTCCGGCAAGCCGACCTGCATCCGGGTGGAAATCAGCGACCTCGCGCACATCGACATTCCGCTGTACGCCATCCCGGACAACGAGTTCGAGACTCTCGTGAAGGCGGAGAACGCCCTTCGCGGCTCCATGAAAGACACCCGCAACTTCTCCGAGGCCACGATCGAAAGCTGGGACGAACTGCCCACAACCAAAGTGCTGCTGGCCCACCGCGAGGAAGGCTGGATGCACTCCGACCCCCGCCCGGTGAAGGAGTGGTTCGTCGATCAAGTCGAGACCCGTGGCGAACAGCTGCGCCGCGTCGTGCGATACATCAAGGCGTACCGTGACTGGACCTGGAAATCGGGCGGTCCCAGCTCCATCCTGCTGATGGCCGCAGCGTCGCCGTTGTTCGTGAAGCAGGATCGTCGTGATGACCAGGCGCTGGTCGACGTCGTCAAGCAGTTGCCGGCGGCGCTGCGCAAGGGTGTCAGCAACCCGATCAACCCGAATGAGTCGCTGACCGACCGCCTGCGTGCGCCCAGTGATGAGGTAGATCTGGTCGAACAGGCGGCGCTGCGGTTCGAGGATCTGGGCCGCCGGCTCCAGGCGGCGCTGGACGCCGGTAGCGCCGAGCAGGCATGCACCTGGCTGCAGGGGATGTTCGGGCCGCGCTTCCCGGATCGTCCTGACCGCGTCAAGGTGGGCGCAGCCGCTTCGATCATCGCGACCGCCATCGCATCCTCTCCGGCGATTGCGGGCCCCAACGAGCTGGTCGGGCGGACGCGCGCCGGATGAAATTTGAGAAGGTCACGATCCCAGACCTGACCGCCGCGCTGCAAAAACGTGGCTTCTCGTACTTGAAGCGGGACGAGCGCGGAAGGTTGAGGTACGCCGGTCAGCTGCGCCTGAAGGCGAAGAACTACCCGTGCGAGCTGGCAATCTCGCCCGCGCTTGATGATTTTCCCCGCGTCTGGCTGACGCTGGTTCCGCCTGGGCGACCTGAACTACAGCCCCACCTGAGTGTGGACGGGTACCTGTGCTACTTGGCGGTGGGCTCGGTCATCTTTGACTCCTTCAATCCGATTCAGCAGACGATGGCCTGCCTAGACCGGGCCGAGCAGGTCCTGGAAGACATCCTGGCCGGCAAGATGGTCGAGGACCTGGCGGAGGAATTCCACATCACCTGGGGCCACCGCTGGTGCATGCTGGACGTCGACGAACGCCGGCCCGGCAGGCTGGATGCCTACACGTACGGCGGGAAGATCAGCGTCGCCACAGACGACAAGCAGCGCACCCACGCCAAGCTGGAAGCAATTGGCCTGGGGCGACCCAAAACCGAGTTGAGGGCGTTCCGCGTTCACACCAAGGCAAGGCCTATGCCGCTGCAGGAAAGCTGGCCGCCCAAGACCGTACAGGCGTTCCTGAAGTGGCAGAACATGTTGGACCCGAGGTGCAGAAAAAAGATCGAACAGCGCCTCATAGAGATGTTCCAGGTGAAGGCGGCGCGCGTGCTGGTCCTTATCGACTCTCCGCAGGTCCAGTACGGCGTCGAGGTGGACCTCAAGCGAAATCCCGCCGGCATCGCCAACAAGCCGTCTCTGCGCGAGAGCCTATATCGCCTGCCAGTCGGTCGAATCTCTGTGTACCGGATCGACGACCGGTACCTGGCCGAGCGCAACCTGCCCGGATCCAAGACCCTAGCCGGGCTCAAGGTCGGACTGGTCGGGTGCGGGACGATTGGTGGCTACCTTGCCGAGATGCTGGCGAAGGCAGGTGCCGGCACGGTTGGCGGAAAGCTGACGTTGGTGGATATGGGCTCGCTCGATCCCGGCAACCTCGGCCGCCATCGGCTCGGTTTCAACGCCCTGATCAAGAACAAGGCAGAGGCGATGTGCGAAGAGCTCAAGCGCGTTGCACCGGGCATTGACGCGGTGGCCGTGGTCAGGGATGTGAAGGATGTGAATCTAGAACCGCTGGATCTGTTGATCGACGGCACCGGGGAACAAGGCCTGACCGACTGGCTCACCTGGAAGTATGCGGACAAAGTGCCGTTCTTGGCGGCCTGGGTTGAAGGGACCGGCGCGGCCGTCCGCGCCCTGCTGAAGGCCAAGCCAGAGCACGCCTGTGCGCGATGCGTGTCGCAGCCGCCCCTGAAGGACCAGTACCGCGTGTTCGACGTGCCGCCGGAGGTCATCATGAAGGGGCATGGCTGCGAAGGCCTGTATGTTCCCTTCCCTGCCTCTGCGTCCGTACAGGCGGCCGCCCTGGCGATGGAGATGGTACAGGCCTGGCTGGACGCCGCCGAGTCGCCCAGCTTCAGGACACGTGTGCTTGATCTGCAACGCGAGGTTCATTTCAAGGATTGCTCACCCCAACGGTACGTAGGATGCCCTGCATGCGCCAAGTGAGAGATTGGACGCTCGCCGACGGCAGCCTTCTGCTGAACTTCTCCGACGACGTCCGCAGTGTGTTTGAGAGGAACGTCCAGGTGGGCGATCTCCCGGAAAGCGGCGGTGTACTGCTGGGAACCGTCCACGAGCGCGGCCTGCTTGTCACGGTAGCCACGACGCCCACGCGGCTGGACCGTCAGCTTCGCTACCTCTTTGAACGGTTGCCTTTCGGGCACCGAGCGGTGGCAAAACGCAAGTGGCGCCAAAGCGCTGGCACCACCCGCTACATCGGTGAGTGGCACACACATCCGCAAGACATCCCCGTTCCCTCAAGCATCGACCTGGACGAGTGGCGGAAGCTGGCCAAGAAGCGGGCCGACAAGCGCCCCCTGCTGGCAGTGATCGTGGGTCGCCACGGCCTTCACGTGGAGCTGGCGCACGGTAACGGCCATCGAGAACAGCTCACTCCTTACATCGACTGAGCACGTAGTGCGCCGCAGCTGCGCTTCATATCTCCACCTCTCTGCGCAGGCCAGCTCAATGTGGATCATCGCCGACGCTTCATACGCAACCGCGTGTACGACGGCTTCGCGGGGGCATGGACATGGTGCTGGACGTCGCGGATGGTGACAGCTACCCGTCGTGCTGCGTAGACTTGGCCATTGACGCGTACGATGCAGTCCATGTAATGCGTGCCGAGGTAGCGCGTGCGCTCTTCCGCCTGCAGCAGCCGCATCCCCATCCTGCGATGACCAAGGTCGCTGAAGGCGTCGGCGTCCGGTCCCTTGTTACGTACTGTCCATTCGACGGTGGCGAACTGCGGGACGACATGAGGGTTGACAATCGTGAAGACCAACGTGCAGCCCTTGGCGACACCAGGCACCTGGTTGCGGTGGGTAGTCACAAAGCGGCGATTCGCGCCAGTGCCCGTGTAGACCGTGATGTCGATTTCGGGCAGCTGCATGAGCGACCGTGAGGTGCGCTCGTCCACCAGTTCGACCTCATCCACGTTCGGTAGCGGCATCAGGAAAGAAAACGCCTCGCTCCAGATCAGCCCCGCCGAAACTTCATTGGCCGCCTCTGCGGCGCGCTCGGCGATGTCAAGCAGCGCATCGAGCCTCGGCAGAAACGAGGCCCACGCCTCCTCACTCATGCGGTTGAGATCTTCTTCGGCTTTGGTGGCCGGGTTCTGAACGCTGCGCTTGCGGTTCAGCCTACCGTGCATGGTCTTGATGATGGAAATCAGAGCATCGTCATCGGCGACACCGAGCAGGAAGTTGAACCCGATGTCGGGGTAGGCCTCCGTGACCAGGACCGGGGTCTCCTCGTTTTCAGTGCAATAAGTGACGGTACGAAAAGCTAGCACTGGCGCGGAGGTGGTGTTGGTAGATCGTTGATTTCATTGACTTTCCTGTTCACTTTCAAATCTGCGATTCGTGGCGTCAAACCGTGGT
>NZ_JAUYQL010000034.1 GCF_030697305.1 Phenylobacterium sp.
GCTTCGAAAGCTTTGATCCATCGGGGCCATGGATCATCGGCAGATGCGCCCACACCGGCGTCTCCCAACCGAGGCCATGGTAGATCAGGGTCTGGCGCGCCGCGTTCGACAGGTGGTCGTCGCCGCGGATCACATGCGTGACGTCCATGTCGTGGTCGTCGACAACAACCGCGACGTTGTAGGTCGGCGTGCCGTCGGTGCGCAGCAGGATCAGATCGTCCAGTTCCTTATTCCGGAAGATGACCGCGCCTTTCACGCGGTCCTCGATGACCGTTTCACCATCCAGCGGGCTTTTCAGTCGAACCACGAACGGGCGCTCCAGTGCGTCGTTCGGCGAGCGATCGCGCCAAGGGGAACGGATCACACGGCCCTCGGTTCTGGCGACGTCACGTTCAGCGGCGAGTTCGTCCGCCGTCATGTAGCAACGATAGGCGGAGCCGTTCGCCAGCATCAGCTCGACGGCCTCGCGGTGGCGCTCTGCGCGCGTCGCCTGGAAAACTGGTTCGGCGTCGGGTTCGAGGCCCAGCCACTTCAGGCCCTCGAAGATCACGTCCACCGCGCCCTGCGTGGAGCGTTCGCGGTCGGTGTCCTCGACGCGCAGCAGATATCTGCCGCCAGTGTGGCGGGCGTAAAGCCAGTTGAACAACGCCGTTCGCGCAGTGCCAATGTGCATGGAGCCGGTGGGCGAGGGGGCGATACGGGTGACGACGGGACGGTCGGGCATCGAACTCAGGGATGAGGATGAGGCGCCGGGCGGAATAGCCGAAGCGCGGGCGGGGCGTCTTAGCACGGCGCTTCTCAGGGCTCCTAGCGCGTCTGGAGCCGTGGCGTGGCTGGCGGCGCAGCTTCGCGCCCAGACAGACCGGCTGACGCTTTGGGCGCCCGTCGCGCTCGGGTGTGGCGCGGGCGTGTATTTCGCCCTTCCGAAGGAGCCGTTCACCTGGACCGCTGGCCTGGTTGCGCTGGCCTCTGCGGGCCTGTGGGCGGCGGCGCGTCGAGCCTCCGGCCGTCGTTGGGCTTTCGTCGGCCTCATCCTGCTGTCGGTGGCGCTGGCCGGGTTCGCGCTCGCCAAGCTGCGCACGCAACGGGTCGCGGCCCCGGTCGCCGCCGAAAGCGGGCGCCCGCAGATGGTAGAGGGTTGGGTGGTGGACGTCGCCAGCCCCGGCCGTGGGGGGCCGCGCGTGCTGATCGCGCCGATCCGCATCGGAGACTGGAGCGCCGCCGAGACGCCGGTGCGCATCCGGGTGACCTTGCGCGCCCTGGCCGATGTTCCGCCCCCGGGACGAGCCGTGAGGCTGCTGGCGATCATCAATCCACCGCCCCCGCCAGCCAGTCCGGGCAGCTACGATTTCGCCCGTGACGCCTTCTTCGAGAGCGTCGGCGGCGTGGGGTTCGCCCTGCGCCCGCCGGTGGCGGTCGCCGCAGATGCCCCGCCGTGGCGCCTCGGCCTGACCATGAGGGTGAACGCTGCGCGCTGGGCGCTGGCGGAGCGGATGGTCGCGATCATGGGCGTGGAGACCGGCGGGCTGGCCGCGGCCATGACCACGGGCCAGGAAGCCTTCATCCCACAGCAGCAGGTGGACGACCTGCGCGCCGCCGGCCTCGCCCACATCATCTCGATTTCCGGGCTGCACATGGCGATCGTCGGGGGGTTCGCCTTCGCGCTGGTGCGGCTGGTCGTAGCGGCGTGGCCGTGGCTCGCGTTGCGGGTTCCGGGCAAGAAGCTCGCGGCCCTGGCGGGGCTGGCGGCGGTGTCGGGCTATCTGGTGATGTCGGGCGCGCCGCCGCCAGCGACGCGGGCGGCGATCACCGCCGGGGTCGCCTTCTTCGCCATGCTTATCGACCGCCAGGCGATCAGCCTGCATGCACTGGCCATCGCCGCTCTGGCGATCCTGGTCGTGCAGCCGGAGGCCGTCACCGAGCCGGGGTTCCAGATGTCCTTCGCCGCGACCGCCGCGCTGGTCGCCCTGGCCGAAGCCTGGACGCGGCCGGCGCGAGAGATCGATGTGCCTTGGCCGATCCGCGCCGCCCAGGCCCTGGGCGCTTGGATCGTGCTCAGTCTGGCGGTCAGCTTCGTCGCCGGCCTGGCGACCGGCCCGTTCGCGCTCCAGCACTTCAACAGGGTGTCGACCTGGGGCCTCTTCGCAAACCTGGCCGTGGCGCCGATCTCATCGTTCGTGATGATGCCGGCCCTGGCGATCGGCGCAGCCCTGGCGCCGCTGGGCCTTGGCGAATGGCCGTTGAAGGTTGCGGGCCTGGGCATCTCCGCGATGCTGTCTGTTGCGCGGATCACCGCGGGCGCACCGAACGCGAGCCTGCTGTTCGCCAGCGCGCCGGCCTGGGCCTTGCCGGCGTCGTTTCTGGGCTTGCTCTGGCTTTGCCTGTGGAAAGGGCGGCTGCGTTGGCTGGGATTGCCGCTGGCGCTGGCGGTCCAGTTGGCGCCGCGCCCGCCAGCGCCAGACGTCTGGGTCGCCGCCGACGGTTCAGCGGCCGCGGTGCGGTCGGGGACCCGGGCGGTGCTGCTGCGCCCAGACGTGAAGCTGTTCGCAGCCGAACTCTGGGCCCGCCGCCGTGGCCTTGAGCCACAGGGCGATGCTGTCATCCGAGATCAGATGTTCGACTGTGATCGCTGGAGCTGTGCGCCGCTGAAGGGCGCGCCAACGCCGGTCGCGGCGATCTGGAGCCTGCGGCCGGTGAAGCCCGAGCGCCTGACCGCCTTGTGTGCAAACGCCGAGCTTGTCGTCACCCGAGGTGGGCTGGACCCTGCCGTCTGTCCGCAGGCCAGGGTGCTGCAGGCGGCCGATTTCGCGCGGGGCGGCGCGCTGGAGATGCGGCGCGACCCTGGCGGCTGGACCTTGGTCTGGGCCCAGGACCTGCGCGGAAGCCGGCCCTGGAGCTGGAACTGGGGTCGCTGAGGCCTAGTGGTAGCGGCGGATCAGGCCGACCAGCTTGCCCTGAACGGCCACCTGGTCGGGACCAAAGATGCGGGTCTCGTAGGCCGGGTTCGCCGCTTCCAGGGCGATCGAGGCGCCCTTGCGACGTAGCCGCTTCAAGGTGGCTTCCTCGCCCATCACCAGGGCCACGACGATGTCGCCCGACGTCGCCGCGTCGGTGCGCTTGATCACCACGAAGTCGCCGTCGAGGATCCCGGCGTTGATCATCGAGTCGCCCTGGACCTCCAGCACGAAGTGTTCGCCGGCCCCCAGCATGGACTCCGGAACCGGCAGGCGGTCACGCTCCTGCTGGATCGCTTCGATCGGCGTACCGGCGGCGATCTTGCCGAGCACGGGCAGGTCGCGGACGTCGTTGGCGGCAAGCGGCGCGATGCTGTCGCCCGGGGCCACCAGTTGCGGCCTGAACGGCTGACGGCCGCGGGGCGGAGCCGCTGCGGTGGCCTCCTGCGGCAGTTTCACCACCTCCAGCGCCCGGGCGCGGTGAGGCAGGCGGCGCAGGAAGCCGCGCTCTTCGAGCGCGGTGATCAGCCGATGGATGCCTGACTTGGACGCCAGATCCAACGCCTCCTTCATCTCGTCGAACGAAGGAGACACACCGGTCTCCTTGATCCGTTCGTGGATGAACATCAGCAGTTCGTGTTGCTTACGGGTGAGCATGGCCGTGCGCCTCGGGAACAAATCGCAAACGTTGCTCGATGTTCTCTAGGTGTTCTGGATTAATGTCAAGTTACTACCCAAGTTCATGATTTTCCGCGGGATTCACGAAAACGCGAGCGCCGGTTGGAGGCGGCCTCGGACGGCGACTCAGGCGAGCAGCGTGCGAGTCGCCGAGGCCACGTCGGCTTGCCTCATCAGGCTCTCGCCGACCAGCATGGCGCGAGCGCCGAAGCCCTGCAGGCGGGCCGCGTCGGCCGGCGTGAAGATGCCGCTTTCCGTCACCAGCAACACGTCGCTCGGGATGCGCGAGGCGAGCCGTTCGGTGATCGCCAGGTCCGTCTCGAAGGTTCGCAGGTTGCGATTGTTGACGCCGAGCAGGGTCGCACCGAGCGCGAGCCCGCGATCCACTTCGGCCTCGTCGTGCGCCTCGACAAGGACGTCCATTCCGTGCCGCGCCGCCTCGCTGAGCAGGTCTGCGGCGAGCTGGTCGTCGCTGATCGACAGGATGATCAGCATTGCGTCGGCGCCCAGCGCCCGCGACTCCGCCACCTGCCAGGGATCGACGAGGAATTCCTTGCGCAGACAGGGCAGGGAGGTCGCCTCGCGCGCCTGGCGCAGGAAGGCGTCGTTCCCCTGAAAGCTCGGTCCGTCGGTGAGCACGGACAGGCAGGCCGCGCCGCCGTCCTCGTAGGCCCGCGCAAGCGCCGGCGGGTCGAAGTCCTCGCGGATCACCCCGCGTGACGGCGAGGCCTTCTTGATCTCGGCGATGAGCGCCAGCCGGCCTGCCGCCCCGCGACGCTCCAGAGCGGCGCGGAAGCCGCGCGGGGCGGAAGCCTGCGCTGCGGCGGCTTCGATGGCGGTCTGAGGCCGCGCCGCCTTGCGGGTGGAGACCTCGTCGCGCTTGTAGGCGGCGATCTGTTCGAGGATGTCGCTCATGCCTCAGCGCCTGCGGGTTGACTGATCGCCACCAGCTTCTCCAGCGCGGCGGCCGCCGCGCCACTGTCGATCGCTGTCGCCGCCAGCGTGACGCCTTCGCTGAGCGTCTCGACCTTGTCGGCGATCAGCAGGGCGGCGGCGGCGTTGAGCAGGACGATGTCGCGATACGGCCCGGTCTCGCCGTCCAGCAGCGCGCGCAGCGCCTGCGCGTTCTCCGGTGGCGCGCCGCCGGTGAGGTCGGCGGGCGCGGCTCGCGGCAGGCCGACGGCCTCAGGCGTGATCCGGAACAGGCGGACCTGCCCGTCGCGCCACTCGGCGGCATGTGTCTCGCCCGTTGTGGTGATCTCGTCCATCCCCGCGCCATGCACGGTCCAGGCGCGTTCGGCGCCCAGCGCGCCCAGCACGCGGGCCAGCGGCTCGACCCAGCGCAGGTCGAAAACGCCCATGAGCTGGCGCTGAGCGCCGGCGGGGTTGGTCAGCGGTCCCAGCAGGTTGAACAGGGTGCGAAACCCCAGCTCGGCGCGGATCGGCGCCACGTGGCGCATCGCGGCATGGTGGGCGGGCGCGAACATGAAGCAGATGCCGGCCTCGTCCAGCGCGCGACGCTGCTGGTCGGCGGTGACGTCGAGATTAACGCCCAGGGCGGCCAGCACGTCGCCCGCCCCGGACCGTGACGACAGCGCGCGGTTGCCGTGTTTGGCGACCTTCAGGCCTGCTCCCGCGGCGACGAAACCCACGGCGGAGGAGATGTTCAGGGTGTGCTGGCCGTCACCGCCGGTGCCGCAGACGTCGATCACCTGCAGCGAATGCTCCAGGGGGACGGCGGCCGCGCGCATGGCGCGTGCGCTGGCGGTGATCTCACCGACGGTCTCGCCGCGCATGCGCATGGCGGTGAGGGCGGCGGCGACCTGGGCCGGTGTTGGCTCACCGCGCAAGCAAGCGGCGAAGAAGATCTCGGCGTCGGCTTCAGACAGGGTCGCGCCATCGGCCAGGCGGCCCAGCAGCGGCTTGAAGGCGTCCGACACGGCTCTAGGCGGGGACTGAGCGGCGCGCGGCGGCGAGGTTCAGGAAGTTCGCCAGCAGCGCGTGGCCGCCCTCGGTGGCGATCGACTCGGGGTGGAACTGCACGCCATGGATCGGACGGCTGCGATGCTGCAGTCCCATGATCTCGCCGTCCTGCGTCGAGGCGGTGACCTGAAGCACGTCCGGCAGGCTATCCCGCTCCACGGCCAGGCTGTGGTAGCGAGTGGCGGTGAAGGGTTGGGGCAGGCCGGCGAATACGCCTTGGCCTTCATGTTCGATGGCGCTGGTCTTCCCGTGCATCAGCGTCTTGGCGCGCACCACCTGACCGCCGAAAGCCTGGCCGATCGCCTGATGCCCGAGGCAGACGCCGAAGATCGGCAGGTCGTCGGGCGCCGTCTCCAGCAATGATAGGCAGATTCCGGCTTCGTTTGGCGTGCAGGGGCCGGGCGACAGCAGGACGCCGTCAGGCCGCAGGCCCAGCGCCTCATCGACGCTGAGCGCGTCGTTGCGCACGACACGCGTCTCCGCGCCCAGTTCGTTCAGATAGTGAACCAGGTTGTAGGTGAAGCTGTCGTAGTTATCGATCACCAGGATCATGCGGGCCTATCTAGGCCGTGAGGAGCCCGCCGCCAAGCCGTGCATTGCGCGAGGCCGCGCACGCGCAGATGCTCGCGCCCATGGCCGTAACCGATTCATCGATCGACGCCGAGGAGATGGCGAGGGTGCGCCGGCTGCTGGCAGACGCACCACTGCAGCGCGCGCCCGTGTGGCCGGCGCTGGCGGCCGCGGCTTTCGCGGCGATCAGCGCCCTGTGCCTGGCGGGCGCCATGGTCGTGGCCCCGCCGGTCGTCGTCGAACATCCCCTGGATCAACCGCGCTAGAGGCGCTGGAACGTGGCGCGCGCGCTGGCGTACGCCGACTCCTTCGGTGCGGCGGCCGGGTGCGCTTCGCTGGCGACTTGCGCCTCGCGGCGTTGCGTCTCGGCCTGCTGCGCGACCCAGGCGATCGGCATGCGGAAGGTGAAGCAAGTCTCCTTCGCATCGGAACAGACGCTGAGTTCGCCGGCGTGCGCGCGGGCGATCTCGGAAGCGATGTAGAGGCCCAGGCCTAATCCCTGCTGATGAGGCGCGGCGGACGCGCGGGTGAAGGGCAGGAACAGCCGGCGCACGGTGTCCTCGGGAATCGGCACGCCACCATTGGCGACCGACAACTCGAACATGTCGCCGGTCGTCCTGGCGCGGATGCGGACCGGCGTGGTTGGCGATCCGTGCGTCAGCGCGTTCGCCACAAGATTCGAGAGCAGCTGGCCTATCCGGCTGCTGTCGCAGGCGATCGGCCGATCCAGGGTTATGTCGGCTTCGATCAACCGGTCGGGCTGCGCGGTGTGGAACTCGTCGATCACCTGTTCCAGCGCTGCGCCAAGAGCGGGATCGACGCGCGTATCGATGGCGAAACCGCCGCCCAGCCTGCCGCGGGCGAAGTCCAGGACATCGGCGATCAACTCGGCCATGCGTCGCACGCTCTTCTGAAGCTGCCCGGCCATCATCACGCCCTTGTCGTTGAGCGGCGTCTTCAGCAACAGGCGGGCGCAGGCGTCGATGGAGGCGAGCGGGTTTCGCAGGTCGTGGCCAAGCACCGCGATGAACTGCTCGCGCAGCTCGGCGGCGGCTTGAGCGTCGGACAACGCCGCCTCGCTCACCACGAGCTGTTCCTGCACGGCGAGATGCCGGGCGATGAGGTCGGCGAAAAGTTCGAACGTCGAGCGGATCTCAGGCGTGTTCAGCTTCGCCGGCCGGGGATCGATCGCGCACAGCGTGCCGAAGAAGGCGCCGCGATGCTGGATCGGCACGGAAATGTAGCTCTGAAATCCATAGAGCTTCGGCGTCGCATGTTCGGCGAACAGCGGATCCTCGGCCACATGGTCGATGATCACCGGCTGACCGCACTCGCGGATTTCATTGCAGATGGTGGTCGTGACGGCGAGTTCGCCGCCAGGCTTGAGCCCAAAGGCGATGTCGTCGCGAACTGCGCAGGCGATCCAGCGATCTTCGGTCACCCTGGCGACCGCGGCGAAACCCATGCCCGTCGTGCGGCACACGACCTCGAGGATTTTCGGGATCACATCGATGCGGGCGATCGCAGCGAGATCCTCCGAGAAGTGCTCAGCCAGGTCGCATTCACGGTTTTCGCTGGTCATCAGCGCCAGCTTAGCCTTCTGCGAGCAGTCTGTCAGTGTGCAAGTCGACATCAGATCGAGGCGGCGCCAGGTAAGATTGCGCCGCCGCAAGAACTTTTGGCTCACTGGCGGGTATAGTCGCGAGATCGATTGCGGCGCCGAGGGGGCTCGGCGAGTCGGTGACGGCTGTGGGCTGAAGAATGAGTAGCGGCGCCAAGACTTGGGGCGGCGGGGCGCGGCGGCCGTGGTTGGTCGTCTGGCTGCTGCTGGCCCTGTTCTGCCAGTCGGCCTCGCC
>NZ_JAUYQL010000045.1 GCF_030697305.1 Phenylobacterium sp.
AGTCGGTAGCATTGGGATAAGGCGGCGAGGTCACAATCAGGTCTACCGACGCGGGTTGCAGCTCCGTCACGATCGAAGTTCGTGCGTCCCCATGCGCGAAAGATACGGAGGCGCCAGTGAGCGCGGGGGCCGAGACTTCCAACTTTCGGGCAACCATCCTCAGCGACTCATTGAAGGCTCTGAGCGTGAGCCCGGCTTTGAGATCCTTCGGGTGAGCCACATACCGCGTCTCAGAATCTTGGTTCGAGACTCTCGTCACAATGCGAGCGAGAGACAACAGTGCGGCGTCCTGCGCAGAAGCTGAGGTGAGGCTGCCGATCAGGTGGCGGAGCAGCGCAAGTTCGCCGATTGCTGCCGTGCAGAACCACTTCTCCAGATTGGGGATATCAGGAATCAGGCCCGCATGCTTCGCAATCAGACCTTCCGACCAGTTTGTGCCTTTGCTGCCGGCGTTGGCGATGTAACTGTCAACCGTGACTCGAAGAGCATCGAGCTCGATAGCCGCCTCCGAGGCAAGGGGCGCGCTCTTCACGCGGCCGATGAGCGCCGAAAGCGGGTTCGCGTCTAGCGAGCACGCGCGACGCCGCTGCCGCACGGCCTCGACAGCAGTGGTCCCGCTCCCTCCGAAGGGGTCAAATACCAGGTCCCCAGGCAGCGAAAGTCGCCGAATCAATTCCGCTGGTATCTGCGGCGGAAACTTCGCCGGATAAGGATGTAGGTCGTGGGTGAGATATCTCGTGTCGTCGTTGGTGAAGGCCCAGTCGACAGCATTCAAGGTATCGAAGACCCGGGCGCTGTCGAGCAGCTCACTGACCGACAGGGGAGTATCGGTAACGTCATCTGTGACGGCCCGACGAGGAAGCTCTGCCTCGATGTGGTCTTCCACCCAGGTGGCGAAACTCTCGCCCTGAAGCCCCAGCCTCTCTGCGAGCGCCGCCTTTTGAGCCTCGGAGGTTTCGACAACGATGCGTTCCCGGGCCATGTCGAATCTGCAACTCCGAACAATTCTGCAGATTCTTTACGCGCGATTGGGTTGACCGCCAAGCCGCAGTCCCGCTCTCCGGTGCTGTGTGCGGCACTTGGATTTGCAGCATGAGCGCGGTCAGTGGCGAGGGGTCGATTCGAAACGCCGGCTTTCTGATGAGAGTTAGTTCACGCTCCCGTGCTAGAAGCGCTCAATCAGCCCGGTGGCGCACTAAGGCGCGCCGACTAGGACGAAGAGGCCATCAAGGCGAAGCTGCGACACCGGGAGCGAAGGCAAAGCATGGTGAGAAGTAAGTTTGCGCTGATGGCGGCTCTGGCTTCGGTGGCGTCGTTTTCAGGAAGCGCGTCCCAGGCGCGTGATCCGGAAAAATGTCGCGACGCCATCGCTGCGTACAACTCCACCGTTGATGATGTCAGCTCAGCGCTCCGGCGCTACAGTCAATGCTTTGCCAGCAGTAGGGGCACAGACGACTGCTCTTCCGAATTTTCCCGACTCCGCAGTGCACAATCCGATTTTGAGAGTGTTGTGTCGAATTATGAAGACTACTGCGAATAAATCAACTGTTGCCTAAGTGCAGATTTGGTCGAATCGGATCTAAATGACGTGCAATCATTTCGTCTAAACGCTCAGCTAACCAGAATCTTCTAGTCCTCTCTGCTAATGAACGTTGGGTGCGCTTCTTTTCATACTAAATTTTCTCCAAAATCATCTCGACTTTTATGTGTCCATTTTCCCGGGTTACTGATCCTCATCTTGGATGGAATTTTCCTACCTGCGCAAGCCCTAACGGCGCAGTGAGACTGCATTGCCAAATGAACAGCGGAAGTGGCGACGCTACGTCATGCCGCGTGAGCTCGGGCTAATTTAGGCGCTGGACACGGTGCGAAGCTTAGCCGCACTCGAGAGGTCGCGCGGCGAGCGCACTTCACGCAACTGCTGATCCTCGTGCTGCCCCCGTGCTGCCCGATCTAGACGACAGGTTTTCGCTCGTAAGCGAAATACAACCTATCTAGATGTTTTTGCAGACAAATCGCTGGCGCACCCGACACGATTCGAACGTGTGACCTTTGCCTTCGGAGGGCAACGCTCTATCCAGCTGAGCTACGGGTGCGGTCTGCGAGCAGGGCGCTTCTCTAACCGAAAGGCGCGGGGGCCGCAAAGGCTTAGGCGGGCTCGGCCTGCGGGGCGGCGTAGGTCAGCGACAGGAACACGTCTTCCAGGTCCGGGTCCTCGGTGGCGATGTCGCGGATGTGCAGGCCGCTGGCGCGCAGCGCGGCCAACACCTGCTCGACGCTGGACTGGCCCGTGCGATAGGTCACCGAGAAGGCGCCGCCCGGGCGAAGCTTGGTCTCGAAGCCCTCAAGCGCCGGCGCCTCAGTCACCGGCTCCTCCGGGGTCACCACCACGTTGCGGGTGTCCAGACGGCGCAGCAGCGTCGCCGTGGGCTCGCACACCGCCACCTCGCCGCGGTTGATGATCGCGATGTGGTCGCAGAGCTCCTCGGCCTCCTCCAGGTAGTGGGTGGTCAGCACGATGGTCACGCCGCGGCGGTTCAGCTCCAGCACATAAGACCAGAGCTGGCGGCGCAGCTCCACGTCGACGCCGGCGGTAGGCTCGTCGAGGATCAGCACCGGCGGGTTGTGGGTCATCGCCTTGGCGACCATCAGCCGCCGCTTCATCCCGCCGGAGAGCTGGCGCACATAGGCGTCGCCCTTGTCGGCGAGGCCAAGCGCGGCCAGCAGCTCGTCGGTGCGGCGTTCGGACGGCGGAACCCCGTACATGCCGGCCTGAACCTCCAGCGACTCGCGCGGCGTGAAGAATGGGTCGGCGGCGATCTCCTGCGGCACCACGCCGATCGCGGCGCGGGCGTCGCGGGCGCGGGTGTCAATGTCGCGGCCCCAGATGCGCACCGTGCCCGAGGTCTTCTTGCAGAGCCCGGCCATGATGTTGATCATAGTCGACTTGCCGGCCCCGTTCGGCCCCAGCAGACCGAAGATCGAACCGCGCGGGATCGCCAGGTCGACGCCCTTCAGGGCGTGCATCTGCGGCGTGGTCTTGGTCGCCGGATAGGTCTTCACCAGGCCGATGATCTCAATGGCGTTGTCGGGAAGGTCCATTCGCCGTCCAATCGATTGACGCGCCGAGGCGGTGGCGCATACCTAGGCCGGCTCAGGCGCAACGCCAAGCGGCCGTAGAATTCCAGACCCAGAGACTGAAGACCCAAGATGGCCCGCAGACCCCGCAACCTCGGCGCAGACGCCCAGACCCGGCCCGAGCCGATGCCGGCCGAGCCCGCGCTGTCGTCCACCCTGCCCGCGCCGGAGACCATCACCGTGCGCTCGGGGCGCATCGCCTGTGACGGCGTCGGCGGCGCCCTCGGGCATCCCAGGGTCTGGCTGGAGATGGGCGAGGCCGACTTCGTCGAATGCCCCTACTGCGATCGCCGCTTCGTGCTGGCGCACGGCTCGGAAGGGTCGGAGGATGAGCGCCTGGCCCCCGGCGTCTGGGAAGGCCCGCACGGCCACTGATAACCAAGGATGAGGGGACGATGAGCCAGCAGGACCGCGCCGCAACCTTCGCCGGCCTGCACGCTGGCCCCGACATCCTCGTCCTGCCCAACTGCTGGGACGCGGCCAGCGCCGCCCTGATGCAGGACGCCGACGCCAAAGCCGTGGCGACCTCCTCTGCCGCGGTCGCCTGGGCGCACGGCTACGCCGATGGCGACAAGTTGCCGACGCCGATCCTGATCCAGGCGTTGGGCGAGATCGCCCGCGTGCTGAGCGTCCCGCTCACCGCCGACATCGAGGGCGGCTACTCCGACGACCTGGACGAACTGGCGCGCACCATTCGCGGCGTGGTCGACGCCGGTTGCGTCGGGATCAATCTGGAGGACGGCGGGCGCGATCCCGATCTGCACGCGCGCAAGGTGGCCGCCGCGGTGAAGGCGGCCCAGGGCCCGGGGGTCGCCCTGTTCGTCAACGCCCGCATCGACCTCTACCTCCGCGGCGGGGAGGGTGAGGCGACGCTGGCCGAAGCGCTGCGCCGCGCACGCCTTTACGCCGACGCCGGCGCGGCTGGGATCTTCGTGCCCGGCCCGGTGGACGAGACGCTGATCGGCGCGCTTGCCGCCGGTATCGACCTGCCGATGAACGTCATGGGCCGTCCAGGCGCGCCCACCGCCGCCAGGTTGCAGGCGCTGGGCGTGCGGCGCGTCAGCTCGGCCACCGCGCCGTTCCGCGCGGCCTATGCGGCGATGGATGCAGGCGTGAAAGCCTATCTGGCGAGCGGAGACTCCTCGACCCTGGCGCTGGCCGGGGCGCCGCTCGCCAATCTCAACACACGGTTCGCCTGAAGTCGTCGCTCGGCGGGTGACCGCGGGCGATCCCGGTCCTATCTTAGGCGCCATGACCGATCTGCTGGCGGACGCCCCCGAGAGCCTTCCCGACCTCCCGCGCGACACCACCCAGGACGGGCCGAAGGTGCGGCTCTTCCTGGTGGACGGCTCGGGCTACATCTTCCGCGCCTACCACGCCCTGCCGCCGCTGACGCGCAAGAGCGACGGCCTGCCGATCGGCGCGGTGGCCGGCTTCTGCAACATGTTGTGGAAGCTGTTGGTCGACATGCGCGCCCAGCCGGATGCGCCGACCCACCTGGCGGTGATCTTCGACCATTCGGAGAAGACCTTCCGCAACGACCTCTACGATCAGTACAAGGCTCATCGCCCGCCGGCGCCGGAGGATCTGGTGCCGCAGTTCCCGCTGGTGCGCGACGCGACGCGGGCGTTTGGCGTCGCCTGCCTGGAGCTGCCCGGCTACGAAGCCGACGACCTGATCGCCGCCTACGCCTGCAAGGTCCGAGATCTGGGCGGTGACGTGGTGATCGTATCGTCGGACAAGGACCTGATGCAGCTGGTCGGCCCGCAGGTGACCATGCTCGACACCATGAAGAACCTGCTGATCGGGCCCGAGCAGGTGATGGAGAAGTTCGGCGTCGCGCCGGACAAGGTGGTCGACGTCCAGGCGCTGTGCGGTGATTCCGTCGACAACGTGCCCGGCGCGCCGGGCATCGGCGTCAAGACCGCCGCGGCCCTGATCAACGAATACGGCGACCTCGACACCCTGCTGGCACGCGCCCATGAGGTGAAGCAGGACAAACGCCGCCAGACCTTGATCGACTTCGCCGACCAGATCCGCCTGTCGCGCCAACTCGTGCAGCTGGATTGCGATACGCCGCTGCCGGCCCCGATCGACGACCTGGCGGTGATCGACCCCACCCAGTCGGCGGAAGGTCTGGCGACCTTCCTCGACGCCATGGAGTTCCGCACGCTGGCGCGTCGGGTGGCCGAGGCCCGAGGCGGCCAGATCGCGCCGGCGGCGGCGCCCCAGAAGCCGGCGGAGCCCGCGCCCGCCTCGCCCATCGACGTCACGTCTTACGTCTGCGTGCGCGACGAAGCCACGCTCGACGACTGGATCGCGCGCGCCTATGCGGCCGGCGTCGTCGCCTTCGACACCGAGACCGACGCGCTGAGTTCGGCCAACGCCGGGCTCTGTGGCGTGTCGCTGGCGGTGGCCCCGGGAGAGGCCTGCTACATCCCGGTCGGCCACTGCGAGATGGAAGGCCTGGCCCTGGAGGCCGCCGCCGACCTGACGCAGATCCCGCTGGAGAGCGTGATCGCCCGGCTGAAGCCGCTGCTGGAGGACCCCAGCGTCCTGAAGGTCGCCCAGAACGCCAAGTACGACCTGGCGGTGCTCTCGCGATACGGCGTCGACGTCACGCCGGTGGAAGACACGATGCTGATCTCCTACGTGCTGGAGGCCGGCCTGCACGGCCACGGCATGGACGAATTGTCGAAGCTCTGGCTGGGCCACGAGCCGATCCCGTTCAAACAGGTCGCCGGGACCGGCAAGGCGCAGAAGAGCTTCAAGTACGTGCCGCTCACGGAGGCCTCCTGCTATGCCGCTGAGGACGCCGACGTCACCCTGCGCCTCTATCGCCACCTGCGCGGGCGGCTGTCGGCCGAAGGCCTGCTGAACGTCTACGAGACTCTGGAGCGGCCCCTGCCGGCGGTGCTGGCGCAGATGGAGTGCGCGGGCATCCGCGTCGATCCCGAGCGCCTGCGTCAGCTCTCCAACGACTTCTCCGTGCGGATGGTCGAGCTCGAGGCCCAGGCCCACGCCCTGGCTGGCCGGCCGTTCAACCTGGGCTCGCCCAAGCAGATCGGCGAGATCCTCTACGCCGAGATGGGCCTTGGCACCGGACGGACCACGGCCAAGGGCGCGGCGTCGACCGACGCCTCGGTGCTGGAGGACCTGGCCGCCCAGGGCCACGCCCTGCCCAGGGCGCTGCTGGACTGGCGTCAGCTTTCCAAGCTCAAGGGCACTTACACCGACAACCTGATCGCCGCGATCGCGCCGCGCACTGGCCGCGTCCACACCTCGTTCTCGCTGGCGTCGACCAGCACCGGGCGGCTGTCATCTTCGGACCCGAACCTGCAGAACATCCCGATCCGCACCGAGGAAGGCCGCAAGATCCGCAAGGCCTTCATCGCCGAGCCGGGCCATGTGCTGATCAGCGCCGACTACAGCCAGATCGAGCTGCGGCTGCTCGCCCACATCGGCGACATCGCCCAGCTCAAGCGGGCCTTCAAGGAAGGCCTGGATATCCACGCCATGACCGCCTCGGAAATGTTCGGCGTGCCGGTCGAGGGCATGCCCGCTGAGACCCGGCGGCGCGCCAAGGCGATCAATTTCGGCATCGTCTACGGCATCTCGGCGTTCGGCCTGGCCAACCAGTTGTCGATCCCGCAGGACGAGGCCGGCGCCTACATCAAGACCTACTTCGAGCGTTTCCCCGGCATCCGCGCCTACATGGACCGCGCCAAGGCCGAGGTGCGCAGCCAGGGGTTCGTCACCACCATCTTCGGGCGCAAGGTCAACATCCCGGCGGTGCGCGGCAAGTCGCCCGCCGAGCGCGCCTTCGCCGACCGCGCGGCGATCAATGCGCCGATCCAGGGCGCCGCCGCCGACGTCATCCGCCGCGCCATGGTGCGCATGCCCCACGCTCTGCGCGCCGAGGGGCTCACAGCGCGCATGCTGCTGCAGGTGCACGATGAACTGGTGTTCGAGGCGCCGGAGGCCGAGGCTGACGCTGTGATCGCGGTCGCCCGTCGGGTCATGGAGGCCGCGCCCGCGCCCGCTGTGGCGCTCACCGTTCCCCTGGTGGTCGAGGCGAGGGCCGCGCCCAACTGGGACGACGCCCACTAGCTTGAGGACGCGAAAGCGCCGGTCAGGCCGCCTGGCGGCGTCCGGCCTGCAGGAAGCGCGGGCCATCGGCGTCGAGGCGCACGGCCGTCAGCACGCCCGTCGCATAGACGCCGGTGTCGACGCAGATGCGGTGCGGGGTGATCTGGGGCGCTTCGGCCGGAGTGTGGCCATGCACGATGACCTTCTCGAACGGGCCGTTCGCCTGCAGGAAGTCGTGGCGGATCCACAGCAGGTCGTGCTCGGTCTGGCGCTCCAGCGGCGCGCCAGGACGCACGCCGGCGTGCACGAAGGCGTAGTCGCCGACCGTGACGATCAGCTCCAGGCTCTCCAGGAACCGGCGATGGTCGTCGGGCAGGGCGGCGGCGAAGGCGTCTCGGGTGCGCATCCAGGACTCTGCGTCGCCACGGCCCACCGGCGCCGGCGCGCCGTAGGAGGCCAGGGTCGGTCCGCCGCCATGCTCGATCCACAGCGGTCCGAAGCTCGGGTCGTCGAGGAACTGGAACAGCGCCTCCTCGTGGTTGCCCTTCAGGGCCACGACCTCGAACGCGTTATCGGCCTGCAGCCTCAGGATCAGGTCGATGACCCCGGCGCTGGCGTCGCCGCGGTCCACATAGTCGCCCAGGAAGATCAGCAGCGGCTTATGCGCCGGACGCGAACGGGCGGCGTCCGCGGCGATCTCGGCGATCAGCGGCTCCAGCACGTCGAGACGCCCATGCACGTCGCCCACGGCGTAGATCAGCCGTCCGCCGGTGTTCGGCGGCGTGCGGTTGGCGACCGGCTTGGGGAACAACTTGGAGAACAACGCGCGAGCCCGATTGTGTGCACTGCAACATAGCCCCCAGGCGGGCGCTCTACAACGCACGCCGCGACGGCTCGCAGGCAATACCTCGAAAGTGCTCAGAGAGTTCCCAACGGGCCGCCAACGCGCTGATGCGGCGGTGCGTAAAAAAGGCGATGTCAGGCCGGCTTGCCGCCGAACAGCCCCTTCATCATGCCCATGGCGTCGTCGACGATCGACCCGTCCTTGTTCGCGTCCAGGCCCGACAGCAGCCCCCCGATCGGCGAACCCTGAAGCGATCCGATCACTCCGGTCAGCGCTGCCTGGACCCCTTCGGACGCGTTCTCGGAGTGACCCTGGAGCAGGCCCATGATGCTGGGCAGGAACTGCTGGACGGTGGCCGCGGAGATGCCAGCCTTCGCCGCCACGCCCTCGACCATGCTCTCCATCTGTCCACCGCTGGACAAATGCTGCAAAACGCCCTGCAGCGTGGTCTGGGCTTGCTCGGGGCTGATGCCGAGCTTGCCGGCGACGTCGCGCAGCGCCTGGCTCGAGCCGATGCCGGCGGCGATTTCCTGAATATCCATGGTGTGCTCCCTGCGGGCGAAGGCCGCGTCCGGCTCGCAGTCGCGCCGCCCCGCGCCTCGGCGCCATGCGACCGAGGTCCCAACAAGGCGCCAAGCGAGGCCCGAGTCAAAAGCGTGGCCGGCCACAGGCCATCGGACCGCGCCGACGCCATGGATTCAGGCGCCTCGGCGCGCCGATATCGGAGTGTGCCTGGAGAGACCAGGCTTGCGAAAAGCCTGGTGGAGCCGAGCGGAGTCGAACCGCTGACCTCCTCATTGCGAACGAGGCGCTCTACCAACTGAGCTACGGCCCCAGGCGGCGCGGAATAAGCGTTCAGTCGCCGGT
>NZ_JAUYQL010000011.1 GCF_030697305.1 Phenylobacterium sp.
GATCGCCCATCGCATCGCCCGCGTGGCCGCCCACCCCGCGCCGCATCCGCTGGCGGCGTCGCCGGGCGGATGGTCGGGTCTGGCCTACTGGCGATTGCATGGCTCGCCGCGGATGTACGCCTCCGACTACGACGCCGCGGCGCTCCAGCCTCTCGCGGTTCGCCTGGCGGCGTGTAAGGCGCAGGAAATTTGGTGCATCTTCGACAACACCATGTACGGGGCGGCGGCGGCCAATGCCCTAACCCTGCAGGCTCTGACCGCCTGAGCTGGGTCAGGTTTCCGAAAGCTCGATCCATGTGGCCGCATGGTCGCTGGCCTTCTCGCGCTCGCGATAGGCGCGGTCGACGCCGGCGGCCTGCAGCCGCGGCTTCAACGACTGGCTCAGCAGCAGGTGGTCGATGCGCAGACCGGCGTCTCGGGCCAGTGCATTCCGCAGGTACTTCCAGAAGGTGTAGATGCGCTCGCCAGAATGCAGCTCGCGGACGGCATCGGTCCAGCCGTCCTCCAGCAGCCGCGCATAGGCTTCGCGAACCTTCGGATGGAAGAGCGCGTCGTCGACCCAGCGTTCCGGCGCGTAGACGTCTAGGTCGGTGGGCATGACGTTGAAGTCTCCGGCGACCACCACAGGCTGCTTCGTCGAGGCCAGCCATTGCATGTGCGTGCGCAGGCGCTGGTACCAGGCCAGCTTGAACTCGAACTTCGGGCCCGGCTGCGGATTGCCGTTGGGCGCGTAGAGGCAGGCCACGATCACCCCGCCCACCGCCGCTTCTATGTAACGGCTCTGCGTATCCTGCGCGTCGCCGGGCAGCCCGCGTCGCGTCTCGATCGGCTGGGCGTCGCGGGCGAGGATCGCCACGCCGTTCCAGCTCTTCTGCCCGTGCCAGATAGCCCCGTAGCCGGCAGCCTCGATCTCAGCCAGAGGGAAGCGTTCCTGCGGCGCCTTCAGCTCCTGCAGGCAGACGACATCCGGGGCGGTGTCGGCCAGCCAGTCCAGCAGGTTGACCAGCCGGCCGTTGACGCCATTCACGTTGTACGTGGCGATCCTCAACGGTCGCCGCGGTCGCCGTCGCCCTTTTTGACCTTGGTCTTGGCCTTCTGGCGGGCGTCGGCAGACAGCGACTTGCCGACGTCGACGACCTCCTTGAACTGACCCTTGTCGTCTCGGCGCACGAACCGCTTGTCTGTGCCGGTGTCGATGAGTTCGCGGGGCATGGGGCTCTCCTTCGCTTGAGAACGAGGGAATCGGCGAACCGCAGATCCGTTCCCGTCAGCCGGCGGGCGAAGCGACCGCGGCCAGACGTGCGGCCTCGATGTCGGCGGCGCGACTGGTCATCAGGTGGTCGACCAACGCCTTGCTGGCGGTGGTCGGGCTGCCGGAGTTGAACGGCGGGTGCGGGTCGTACTCGAACACCAGCTGCAGCATCCGCGCATAGGGCTCGCCGCGCAGCATGGCGACGATCTGCAGACCGAAATCGATTCCCGCGGTGACGCCCGCGCCGGTGATGCGGTTGCGGTCGATGACCACGCGATCGGGGACCAGCTCGGCGCCCATCAGCGGCAGCAGTTGGCGCACCTGCCAGTTGCCGGTGGCCTTGTAGCCTTTCAGCAATCCTGCGGCGCCCAGCACCAGCGTGCCCGTGCAGATGCCGGTGATGTACTTGGCCCGACCACCCCGGTCGGCGAGGAAATCCAGCGTGGCGGGATCGCGCATCTGCTTGATCGAACCCTTCAGGCCGCCCGGCACGAACAGGATGTCGAGGTCCTTGGGGCAGGTGGCGAAGCTCGCGTCCGCCGGATAGATCAGCCCGGTGTCGGATCGCACCGGCGCGCCGTCCGCCGAAACCAGCCGCACCTCTACATTGCCCAGCGCCTTGAAGAAGGTGTGCGGCCCGATCAGGTCCAGGGTCACGAACCCGGGGAAGATCACCATGGCGACCTGGGTCGGTGGGCCTTCCAGCTTGGGGTGGAACATCTCGGCGTGCATGCCCTGGGCCTGGGCGCCTTCGCTCAGCAGGGCCGCGGCGGCCGCCGCCGCGGCGGCGATCTGGAAGTCACGGCGGTTCATCGGCGTGTTCCTGTGTTCAGGAGAGCGCCGTCCGGACCCGCCGCGTGTGCGACAGGTCCGGACGGGTCCTTGGGCTTAGAACGCGTAGGCTATCCCGCCGAACACCGAGCGGCCTTCGCCGGGGAAGAACACCGCTGTCGAAACGCCCGGGATGCGCGCGTCGGTCACCGCCGAGAAGTTCGAGATGTAGGCCTCGTCGGTGAGGTTGCGCGCGTCCAGGAAGACGCTGATCCCGTTGTCGAAGCTCCACCCGGCGTTCAGGTTCAGCAGGGCGAACGACGGCGCCTTCAGCGTGTTGGCGTAGTCGACCCAGGCATCCTTCGGGGTCCACTGCACGCTGGGCGCGACGAACCAGCCGGCCGCGTTCTGGTAGCGCAGCTCGGCCCGATACAGATGCTCAGGCACCACCGGAAGCTGGTTCTTGCCGTAGACCTTGTCCCCGTCGAACTTGAAGTCGTTCCAGGTGTAGGTCTGCTTCAGCCGCAGGCCTTCAGCGATCTGCCAGTCGACGCCGGCCTCGACGCCTTGGTGGATTGTGTCGCCGGCGTTGAAGGTCGCCGCTGGGATGCCCAACGCCGGGTTGACCTGGAAGGTCAGCAACTCGTGCTGCAGCTCGGCGCGATAGACCACTACGTCGAAGGTCAGCGGGCCCATCTTGCCGCGCGCGCCGACTTCGCCGGTCCAAGCCTCCTGCGGTTTCAAGGCCGTGAAGCCGGTGGCCTGAGGCGCCAGGGCGCTGAAGTTCGGGGGTTCGACCGACTTCGTGACGTTGGCGTACACCTGGGTGCCGCCTTCACCTTCCCACAGCAGGCCGATCCGCGGCGCGAACCAGTCGTAGTCGGCCTTGATGTTGGCGTCGAATGTCGCCGCCTGGCCCGGAACCCGATAGCCCGTGTAGTCGCGCTTGGCCTGGCCGTAGGTGCCGCCGGCGACAAGGGCCAGTTGATCCGTGACGAACAGGCGGCCTTCACCGAAGACGTCGAAGGCCTTGGCGTTCTGCTTGGCCTTCGCGGTCAGGGCGCCGCGCGAACCGCGCACGTTCACCCACTGGCGGGCGTCGTTGTCGCCGGTCCGTGCATAGAGACCGTAGAAGGCGTCAGCGCGCTTGCCGCCCAGTTCGCCCTTCCAGTTGAAGCGTCCGAAGACGCCCCAGTTGCGGCTCTCCTGGTCGACGACCGCGAAGATTGGGTGATCGAGCTGCTTCCAGGTGCCGTAGAGGCCCGAGTCCAGTGTCGTGGATTCCGACAGGCGCCAGTGGCTCTGCAGGCTGCCGCGGACCGTACCCATGTCGCGCTGGTAGTTCTGGGCGAGGTTCATCGGGTTGGCGAGCTTCGGCGTGTTGAGCGCCGACGCGAGGGTGACCGCGCCGTTGATCTCCTGGTGGACGTAGCCGGAGTTGATGATCAGACGGATGTCGTTCTCGTCGCCGAAGCTGCGCCCGACGTTCATCGAGAAGTACTGCTGCTGGCCGTCCGAGTTCTGGCGGAAGCCGGTTTGCTCGGCCCCGGTGACGCCCGCAAATCCGTCCCAATCGCCCCACACCCGCGCCGCTTCGGCGTGGACACGGTAGTTGCCGAACGAGCCGCCGTCCGCACGGACCAGAGTTTCGGCGCCGTTGTTGCGGCCGCTCGGGGTGACGATGTTGATCGCACCGCCCAGCAGCGAGCCGCCGAAGCGAAGCGCGTTGCCGCCCTTATAGACCTCGGTGTAGCGGGCGATCATCGGATCGACGAGCTGGAAGTCGCCGAAGCCATCGGCCTCATTCCACGGCACGCCGTCCTGGGCCAGCAGCAGGCCGCGATTGTGCGTCGAGTTGCCGATGCCGGAACCGCGGATCGACAGGCGCAGGTCGCCGCCCCACTTCTTCTCGGCATAGACCCCAGGAACGTCGCGCAGGATTTCGGCGAGGTTCGGCGTGAAGCGGGCCTTGTAGGATTCCGCCGAGATGACGGCGACCGAACCCGGTGTCTCGGAGAGGCGCGCGCGCGCCTCGGCGACCACGGGCGGGTCTTCGCTGTTCGGGGTGGCGGTGACGATGACGCTGTCGACCGTGTAGCCGCGATCGGCTTCGGCGGCGTGGCTGAGCGCCGGCGCGGCCAGCGCGAGCGCGGCCACGCCGGCGAGAAGGAGGGTCTTCATGTGAGTCGAGTCCTTGAGCCGGCGCGGGAGAGCGCTACGGCCGATTGATCTGAGATGACGAGCCGGCGTCGCCGTCGCGCCGTCAGGACGGAGCGGGCGGCGCGTGGCCGAGCGGTGTCCGCGCCCTAGACGGCGCAGATCTGCTCAGATCGTTGGAGGGCCTCGGGCAGGGGGCGGCGGCGCGGACAGACCGCGTCCCGGGATGATGTCGCGCCAGGCGGCGGACGGGGTATCGGCGACGTAGAGGGTGGGCGCCTCGGTGGACTCTGCGATCAGGCTGGGCGCGGGCGCGCCTGCGCCATGGCCGGCGAACACGCATTCGCTATGGGAGCGCGAGACGTCCTTGTTGCCGTCCGGATCGCCTTTGTGGCCGTGAGGCGTGGACGCGACGGCCATGTCGGCCATCTCGACGCCCATCGTCATGTGGCTGCCGGACGACGCCGCGCCGGGCAGCTCGCCGACGCAGGGGATCAGCCGCGGCGCGCCGTCTTCGACAGAGATCATGAAGCCGGCAGGGATCGCCGCGCGAAGCGCGAGCGCCATCATTGCGAACGTCACCGCGACGCCACGCAACCGCCAGCCTTTGATCTTTGCGTACAGTTTCATCACAGCCCCACCCAACCTTCGACACGTCCGCGGAGGACGCGCAAGGCCAGGCTTCCATGAGCCGGCAATACTGCCGCGCTGGGTCGAAAGTTCACAGCCGGTGGTGCAAAATTGATGCAGCGCAGCGCAAGGCGCTCTCAGTCTGTCAGTCGCGCCGCGTGATAGACGAGCTGCCGCCACCCGGCCGGCGTGCGCGTCCAGACTGCGCTGATGCAGGTTCGCAGGTTGATGGCGGCCTGGGATTCGCCCGCCCGCGCGATCGCCACCGCCAGTTCCGTCGTCACCGCGGCGACGTCACCTTCGACCACCACCGTCTCCGGCTTCAGCGGTTCGAACGCCATGAAACGCATCGTGCGTCCAAGGCTCGCGATGACTTCCGCCTTGGTCTCGATCTGGCCATGGGTGTGGATATGCAGCAGCCGGTCGGACAGCAGCGCTTCCAGCGTCGCTGCGTCCAGGGCGATCATCGCCGCGCGTCGACGCAACTCCGCCGCCAGCACCTGTTGCTCGTCGTTCGTCCGCGGCGCTACGGCGCCCGCTCCGCCGGTGCTCACGCCACCGCCGCCAGCCGGCTCGCCTGATCGATCGCGCGCTTGGCGTCCAGCTCCACCGCCTCGAACGCGCCGCCGACCAGCACCGCGCGCCTGCCGGCGTCCGCCAGAGCGTCATACAGCTCGCGCTTGGGTGTCTGGCCGGCGCAGATGATCACCGTGTCGACCTCGAACAGCACGTCCTCGCCGCCGACGCGGGCGTGCAGGCCGGCGTCGTCAACCTTCACGTACTCGACCCCGCCGATCATCCGCACGCCGCGCCGCTGCAGGGTCAGGCGATGGGTCCAGCCGGTGGTGCGGCCCAGCGTGCGTCCCAGCCGGTCGGCCGTGCGCTGCAACAGCACGACCTCGCGGCCCGAAGACGCCACCTGAGGCGCCACCCCGGTCACGCCGCCGCGCGGATGGTTGGCGAAATCGATGCCCCATTCGCGGGCGAACACATCGACGTCCAAAGCGGCCGACGTTCCCGCGTGTGTGATCAGCTCGGCCACGTCGAAGCCGATGCCGCCCGCGCCGATGATCGCCACCCGCCGACCGATGGGTCGCCGGCCGAGGATCGCGTCCACGTAGCCCACCACCTTGGGATGGTCGACGCCGTCGATGTCCGGGGTGCGCGGCTCGACGCCGGTCGCCACCACCACCTCGTCGTAGCCCGCGGCCTCCAGCGCGCCTGCATCCACGGCCACGCCCAGCCGCAACTCAACGCCCAGGGTGTCGATCATCCGGCGGTAGTAGCGGAGCGTCTCGTCGAACTCCTCCTTGCCGGGGATGCGGCGCGCCAGATTGAACTGTCCGCCGATCTCGTCGGCCTGTTCGAACAACGTCACCTGGTGCCCCCGCTGAGCTGCGACCGTGGCGTAGGCCAGGCCGGCGGGACCCGCGCCGACCACGGCGATGCGTCGGGGTTGTTCCGCCGCGGGGTAGTTCAGCTCCGTCTCGTGGCAGGCGCGCGGATTGACCAGGCAGCTCACCAACCGCCCAGTGAAGCCGTGGTCCAGGCAGGCCTGGTTGCAGGCGATGCAGGTGTTGATCTCGTCTTCGCGCCCGTCGCGCGCCTTGGCCACCAGGTCGGGATCGGCCAGCATCGGCCTGGCCATCGACACCAGGTCGCCGTCGCCGCGCGCCAACACGTCCTCGGCCACCTGGGGCATGTTGATGCGGTTGCTGGTGATCACCGGGGACTTCACCGCCTGCCGCAGCCGGCCGGTGACCTGGGTGAAGGCGGCCCTTGGCACCATGGTGGCGATGGTCGGCACCTGGGCCTCGTGCCAGCAGAAATGGGTGCTGATGATCGTCGCCCCCGCCGCCTCGACGCCTTGCGCCAGCGCCGTCACCTCGTTCCAGGCGAGGCCGCCCTCCAGCATGTCCATGGCCGGGATGCGGAAGATGACGATGAACTTCGGACCTACCGCCTCGCGCACCCGGCGCACCACCTCCACGGCCAGCCGCATACGGTTATCGAAACTGCCGCCCCAGCGGTCGGTGCGCAGGTTGGTCTTCTCCACCAGGAAGGTCGACAGCAGATAGCCGGCCGAACCGATGATCTCCACGCCGTCGTAGCCGGCCGACTGGGCCAGCGCCGCGCAGTTGGCGAAGTCGCGGATCTGCTTCTCGATCCCCGCCTCGTCCAGTTCGTTGGGCATGTAGGAGCCGATGCGCGAGCGCACCGCCGAGGGGGCGACGCAGTCGGGCGTGCGAGCCAATGCGCCCGCATGCAGGATCTGCATGCAGATCTTGACGTCCGGATCTGCGGCGTGAACCGCCTCGGTGACGATCCGGTGGCCCTGCGCCTCGGCCGGCGTGGTCAGCGCGCTTCCGGGGCCGGCCTCATCGTTGGGCGCCACGCCGCCGGTGATGATCATCCCCACCCCGCCACGCGCCCGCTCGGCAAAGAACGCCGCCTGCCGCTCGAAGCCGTCGGCGAGTTCCTCCAGCCCCGTATGCATGGAGCCCATGACGGCCCTGTTCTTCAGCTGCGTGAACCCCAGGTCCATCGGCGTGAACAGGTGTGGATAGCGGGCATGGTCGGTCATCGCGTCGATCCTGGAATTTTGACCCGCGCACTAGAATATCGCCCGCGCCCTGCGTCGAGCCTATCCCTGCGTCAAACAGCAGAGTCCGAGGCGCTCCGCCGCCCGTCGCGATCCCGGCGCCCGCTCACCCTGCACAGCATCTGACGTCGGCGGGTTGGATAATGCGCTTACGTTGCACTATAGAAGTGCTTTTTACATAGAAAAATCAAACAACATCAAGGCATGTAACTTCTATTATTACTTACAATATTAAAACATCGCATAATAATATTCACTGATGTTGTAATATAATTATATGAAAGTAGATTATATTTCAAAATATTATTGAACATCATAGCGCATGGAATTTTATTCCTGTAGATTATATACAGATATGAATCAGAAATCGTGTATGAATACGTAGCAATAATCCATCTGCGTCGAATAATCGCAGGGATATTTTATTCCATTTTTACACCCAAGATGCCCGTTATGTCAGAACCGAGCGATGACAATGTTCTCCGAATTGCACCTGATGTCTCATCATAATTGGTGGCTCGTGGCCCTCGCGGTCGCGGTCTGCGCGATTGCGACCAGCACAGCGTTGCGTCTGACGATGCTTGGAGCCCGGCCTAAGACGGCGCCGCATGCCGGCTGGCTGGTTTTCGGGGGCGTGGTCGGAGGGCTGGGAGCCTGGGCGACCCATTTCATCGCCATGTTGGCCTACGATCCAGGGCTCGCCACGTCCTTCGCACTCAGCGGCACCCTCGGCTCGCTCGTCATCGTGGTCTTTGCGGGCGCGATCGCGGTGCTGGCTGCGGTCCACACGCCCAAGCCCTGGAACATCCTGGCCTGGGGGGCGACCTTCTCAGCCGGCGTCGGCGCGATGCATTACATCGGCATGGCGGCGTTGCGGGTTCCGGGTGTGATGACATGGAATCCGCTTGCGGTGTCGATGTCGATCGCCGTCGGCGGCCTGTTGGCCATGTCGGCGCTTTGGATTTTGGAAAAGGCCCAGACGATAACCCGGCAGTTCCTGTGCTCGGCCATCATGGTGATGGCGATTTGCGGTCTGCATTTCATCGGCATGATGGGGCTGGTCATAAGTCACGATCCTACCGTCGCCATGCCGGCGGAGGTGCTCGATCATCGGTTGATCGCTGTCCAGATCGTCGCGGTGATGGGTTTGCTGGTCCTCGCCGGAGCCGCCACGATGTGGGGCGAATCCCGCGCTCAGAACAACGCGCTGCGTCTGTTCCGCTCCGTCATCGACGCAATGCCGCAGGCCCTGGCCTACTTCGACGCCGAGCATCGTCTGGTCCTGGGGAACGGGGCCTATCGCCGCGAACTGGCTGGGATCGGGCTCGTTTACGAGGAGGGGCTCACGCTTCGCGAGATCATGCTCACCGCGGCGACCCGCGGCGGCGGCTGGGCTGGTTGGGTCGAGGCGGGGCTGGAGCGCTGGGCCGACGGCCCTACGACCTTCGACCAAGAGACTTCGGATGGACGCATCCTGCGCTTGGAGTCCAACCGGACCGACAACGGCGGTTCGATCGTCGTGTTCACCGATATCACGGACCTCACCAGGCAGGCTGAGGATCTGGTCGTCGCGCGCGACCTCTCGGAGGCCGCGACGCGGGCCAAAAGCTCCTTCCTGGCGACCATGAGCCACGAGCTTCGCACACCCTTGAACGGCGTGCTCGGGATGGCTCAGGCTATGGCCGCCCATGAGCTCTCCGAGCCGCAACGCGAACGGCTCGAGGTCATGCAGCAATCAGGCAAGGGCCTGTTGTTGATCCTCAACGACGTGCTGGACCTGGCCAAGATCGAAGCCGGCAAGGTCGAGCTGGAGATCATTGAGTTCGATCTGGCCGCCGCCGTCGCGGCCCCGCACTCGGCGCTCGCGGCCCTCGCAAAGGAGAAGGGGCTCTATTTCGACGTCAGCATCGACGACGCCGCGCAAGGGACCTATCGCGGCGACCCTGCGCGCCTGCGCCAGATCATCTACAACCTGCTGGCCAACGCCGTGAAGTTCACGCTGGAAGGCGGCGTCCGGGTCTCGATCCACCGCCAGGGCGACGTTGTGGAATTCGTCATCGCCGACAGCGGCATCGGCATGACCAACGAGCAGGTGGGTCGTCTCTTCCAGAGGTTCGTCCAGGCGGACGCGTCGACCACCCGCCAGTTCGGCGGCACCGGCCTGGGTCTCGCCGTCAGCGGCGACCTCACGCGGCTGATGGGCGGCGCCATCACCGTCGAGTCGACGATGGGCGAAGGCTCGCGCTTCACCTTGACGCTGCCGCTCCAACGGTTGTGTGACGCTGGCCACGCCGAGCCAGTCCGCGCGGCGCCTGCATTTGACGACCTTGATCTGCAGATCCTGGCCGCGGAGGACAACGCGACCAACCGGCTGGTCCTGAAGACGCTGCTTGAGCACGCGGGCGTCACGCCGGTAATCGTCGAGGACGGCGCCCAGGCGGTCGAGGCCTGGGCTGCCGGCGATTGGGACGTGATCCTGATGGACGTGCACATGCCGGTGATGGACGGCGTCTGTGCGACCCGCGAGATCCGCCGTCGCGAGTTGGCGACGTCGCGGCCCAGGACGCCGATCATCGCCGTGACCGCCAACGCCATGGCCCATCATATCGAGGAATACCGCATGGCCGGCATGGACGGCCATGTCTCCAAGCCGATCGATCTGGCGCTGCTGCTGGCCGCGATCGACACCGCCCTCGCCGACGCCCCCGCCCTGGCGATGGAGGCTTAGGCCCTAGGGCGACAGCCGAGGCGCATCAGGCGGCTATGGCGGAGAGGGTGGGATTCGAACCCACGGTACCCTCGCGGGTACGCCGCATTTCGAGTGCGGTGCTTTCGACCACTCAGCCACCTCTCCGTGAGGGTATCTAACAGGCTACACCGAAGGCGGCCCGCCGAGCGAGGCGCGGAACCTAGCTATCTGGGGGCGAGCGCGCAAGCCGCCTCGCGTCAGCGGGGATAGAGCACGATCTGCGTACAGCGGAAGAGCGCCAGCGTGCGCCCGCTCTCCTCGTGCGTCACCACCGCATCCCACACCTGGGTCGAGCGGCCGGCATGGGCGCAGGTCGCCTCGCAGGCGATTGCGCCATCGCGCGCGGCGCCCAGGAAGTTGGACTTGAGCTCGATGGTGGTGAACCCTTCCGCGCCCTTTGGCAGCGCCGCCATGCAACCGTAGCCGCAGGCGGTGTCGGCCAGCGCGATCAGGCAGGCGGCGTGCAGGAAGCCGTTCGGCGCCATGTGATGGCGCGCGATCGCGAAGCGCCCGCGCACCTTTTCCGGCCCGACCTCCATCCACTCCAGTCCCAGCAGGTCCGGCAGAAGACCGGCCTGGTCGGGGTGCGCGGTCACGCCAGGGTCTTGCTCGGCTGATAGGCGTCGCGCAGTTCTCGCTTGAGGATCTTGCCGTTGTGATTGCGCGGCAGGACGTCGAGGAACTGCAGGTCCGAGGCGCGCTGGGTCTTGCCCAGGCGTGCGTTCAGCCAGTTGCGCATCGCCTCGGCGTCGCCGATTGCGCCGGCCCGCAGCACCACGAAGGCCACCGGCGTCTCACCCCAACGGTCGGAGGGCACGCCGACCACGGCCGCGTCGCTGACGTCGGGGTGGTTGGCCAGTTCCTGCTCCAGGTCGCTCGGATAGACGTTGAAGCCGCCGGAGATGATCATGTCCTTCTTGCGGTCGACGAGCTGCAGGAAGCCGTCCTCGTCCAGCTTGCCCAGATCGCCCGTGCGGATGAAGGTCAGGCCGTCCGGCGACACCCACTCGATCTCGCGCGAGCGGTCCGGCTGGTTGTGGTAGCCCTGCATAGCGTTGTCGGAGCGACCGACCACTTCGCCCAGTTCGCCCAGCGCCACCTCGCGGCCATCCTCGTCGATGATGCGGATCTCGGCGCCCGGGCCTGGCCGGCCGACGGTGTGCAGCTTGTGGGGAAATTCGTGCGCCGCCAGGGCGGTGCCGCCGCCGCCCTCGGTCATGCCGTAGCTCTCCTGCAGGCCGCCCGGCCAGCGACGGAGGACTTCTGACTTCATGTTCACCGAGAACGGCGCTCCGGCCACGTGCTTCATGCGGAACGACGAAAGGTCGCGGCGGTCGAAGTCCGGGTGCTCGAGGATCCGGTGCACCTGCACCGGCACCATCATGGCGTGGGTCACCCGGTGGCCTTCGGCCAGCCTCAAGAACTCGCCGACGTCGAACTTGGCCATCACCACCGCCGTGCCGCCATGCGTCAGGGTCGGCAGCAGGCTGAGCAGCGCCATGTTGGAATAGATGCTGAGCGAGACCAGCGAGACCGCGTCCGCACCATAGGCGAGGCCGCGGAACTGACGCCAACGCATGCGGTGGGCGTGGACGATGCCCTTGGGCACGCCCGTGGTGCCTGACGAGTAGATGATGTTGAACGGACGATCCGGGTCGAAGGCGACCTCGTTTGCGCGCGCACCGACGGGCGCCAGCCACGTCGAGAACGCTTCGCCGGCGTCGGAGCCGTCCAGCGCGACGCGTTTGGCGAGGATATCGTCGCCTGACTCCTTCATCGGTTCCCAGACCTTGGCGTCGAAGAACGCGACCCGGGCGCCGGAATCCTTCAGCAGCAGCACCAGGCTGTGCGGCGCCAGCGACGTCGGGATCGGCGCCGCTGCGCCGCCGGCGCGCACCGCGCCCAGCAGCGCCGCTACCGCTTCCATGGTCCAGCCGCTGACGCAGATCGCCACGACCTCGCCGGGTTGCAGACCCTCCCGTTGCAGCGAGGCCGCCACTCGGTCCACCACCGCGTCCAGCTCGGCATAGGTCAGCGCCTGGTCGCCGCAAACCACGGCGGTCCGGTCCCCATGCTCCAACGCCCGCGCATGCAGCAGGTCCGAGAACGATCCCAACTCCTGACCGAGCAACTCCGCGACAGACATCTGAGCGCCTCCCCTATTTTGTCCACAGTTGTAGCGGTGACGCCGGGGCGCCGCACTCGAAATCCATGCACGGCGCGCGACGCCCGCCGCCTGCGTCAGCGAGGCTCACAAGGGATTGCGGCGGATTCCCGGTGGGGCCATGGTTTCGGCCTCCGGTCCCCAAGATGACGGCCGGCTTGTTGCAGTGAATGGGATTTCGACCATGAAGGACACCTATGGCGCTCACGTCAGCGTGGCGCTCGACGGACGTCACGTGGCGATCGTGGAGATCGACGCGCCGCCGCACAATTTCGCCAACGTCGAGATGATCCGCGGCCTCGCCGAGGCGCTGGAGGCCCTGGATCTGGAGAACGACTGTCGCGCCGTGGTGCTGGCCGCGACCGGCAAAAGCTTCTGCGCGGGCGCCGACCTTGGCGGTTCGGCAGGCCTGGGCGCTGGCGGCATGCCGGCGATCCGCGAGCTCTATGAGAACGGCATCCGCCTGTTCGCCACCCAGAAGCCGATCGTCGCCGCCATCCAGGGCGCCGCGGTCGGCGCGGGCCTCGGCCTGGCGATGATCGCCGACTTCCGGGTCGCGGCGCCCGAGGCGCGCTTCACCGCCAATTTCGTCAAGCTGGGCTTTCATCCGGGCTTCGGCCTGACCGAGACCTTACCGCGCGCCATCGGCCGCCAGCGCGCCGCGCTGCTGTTCCTGACCGGTCGCAGGATCAAGGCGGACCAGGCTCTGGAGTGGGGCCTGGCCGATCAGGTCGTCCCGCTTCAGGAGCTGCGCACCGCCGCCGGCGCGCTAGCCCGCGAGATCGCCGAGAACGCGCCGCTCGCGGTCGTCGCCACCCGCGAGACGATCCGCGGCGACCTCGCCGGCCTGGTCCGCGCCCGCACCGCCATCGAGTTCGAGAAACAGTCGATGCTGCGGGTCACAGATGACTACGCCGAGGGCGTGCTCGCGGTGGCTGAACGGCGTCCAGGAAACTTCGCCGGCCGCTGAGCCGGCGACGCGCCCGGTCGGGCTAGAGCGTCACCTGGGCCCCCAGCTCGACCACCCGCGACGGCGGGATCTGGAAGAAGTCGGCGGTGCGCGCGGCGTTGCGCGACAGGAACATGAACAGCAGGTCGCCCAACCGGCCAAGCCCTGGCTGGGCGCGGGCGATCAGCGTGCGCCGGCTGAGGAAGAACGACGTCCGCATGATGTCGAACTTCAGGCCCTGCGCGCGCGCCAGCGACAGGCCGCGGGCGACGTTGGGCTGTTCCATGAAGCCGAAGCGCAGGGTCATCGCCTTGAACCCCGGAGCGATGTCGTTCACCTCGACTCGCTCGTCGTCGGCGACGCTGGGCCGGCGCACCATGCGCACGGTCAGCAGCACCACCTGTTCGTGCAGCACCTGGTTGTGCTTCAGGTTGTGCATCAGCGCAGCGGGCGCCGAGCCCGGCTCGGTGGTCAGGAACACCGCGGTGCCCTTGGCGCGCATCGGCGGTCGCTCGCTCAGCATGGCCACGACGTCGTCCAGCGGCACGTGCGGCTCCCGCGCCGCCAGCCGCCGCGCCCCACGCATCCAGGTCCAAATCACCACGATCATCGCCCCGGCTATCGCCAGCGGCACATATCCGCCGTGCGCCACCTTCAGCAGATTGGCGGCGGTGAAACCCGTTTCCACCACCAGGAACGGTGCGAACAGCGCTGCGGCCAGCCACAGCGGCCGCTTGTGCAGACGATGCACGGCGATCACGGCCAGCACCGTCGAGGTCATCATCGCGCCGACCACGGCGATGCCATAGGCGGACGCCAGGGCGCTGGACGACCCGAAGCCCAGCACCAGGGCGGCGACCCCGAACGCCAGGATCCAGTTGACCTGCGGCGCATAGATCTGGCCGGCGTGGTCCTGCGAGGTCGAGATCAGGGTCATGCGCGGCAACAGCCCCAGCTGCACCGCCTGGCGAGTCAGCGAGAAGGCGCCGGAGATCACCGCCTGGCTGGCGATCACCGTCGCCGCCGTGGCCAGCAGCACCAGGGGCGCCTGGAACCATTCCGGGGCCATCAGGAAGAACGGGCTGGCCGCCGCCTTGGCGTCGCGCAAAACCAGAGCCCCTTGGCCCAGGTAGTTCAGCGTCAGGCTGGGGAACACCAGGCCGAGCCACGCCGCCTGTATGGGCTTGCGGCCGAAATGGCCCATGTCGGCGTAGAGCGCCTCGGCGCCGGTGACCGTCAGGAACACCGACCCCATGACCGCCGGCGCCAGGACTGGATGGGCGGCGAAGAGCGCCAGCCCGGTGGTGGGATTCAGGGCGTGCAGGACTTGCGGCGCCTGGACGATCTGGGCCAGACCGAGGATTGCGATCACCGCGAACCACACCGCGCAGACCGGCCCGAACCAGCGTCCGACCCCGCCGGTGCCGTGCTTCTGCACGGCGAACAGCCCGATCAGCAGCACCACTGCGATGGGGACGATGAAGGCGTCCAGCCGCCCCTGAAGCACGTCGATCACCGACAGCCCTTCCACCGCCGACAGCACCGAGATCGCCGGGGTGAGGATCGCATCTCCGAAGAACAGGCCGGCGCCCAGCATCCCGATCGCCGCGATGCCCATAGCCCCGCGTCCGCCGACCCGCTGGACCAGCGCCATCAACGCCAGGATGCCGCCTTCGCCGCGATTGTCGAAGCGCATCAGCACCAGAACATACTTGACCGTGACGATCAGCATCAGGGTCCAGAACATCAGCGAGACGACGCCGATGATGTCGGCCGAAGCCAACGCGCCATCGGTCGCGCGCAGGTGGGCGATCGATTCCTTGAACGCGTAGAGCGGGCTGGTGCCGATATCCCCATAGACCACGCCCGCCGACCCGAGCGCCAAGGCCAGGAAGGCCCCGCGCTTGGCGTGGGAGGCAGGCGCCGTGTCAACGGCGTCGATGGCGGCCATGGAGGCATCCTGTTCAGACGTAGGGAACCGCCTCTGTCGCGCTACTCGACATAAAGATCCCATGTGGTTGTGAGGCGGGGAGGGTTGGTTCGCCTTGCAACCGCCGCTGTGCGGGGCCTCTTCTGCATCAGGAGGCGAAGTGCATATGCCCGACACCGATGCGTTCCCGGAGACGCCCGCCCGCCCGACGCGTGTCGTTCCGCCTGTCGCCGCCTATGGCCTGAGCGCGGCCATGGTGGCCGCGGCTATCCTCGGCGCGTTGATCGTCGACCAGGTGGCCGGGGCGTCGAACCTGTCGCTGATCTTCGTGCTGCCGGTGGTGGTCGCCGCCGCGGCGTTCGGTTGGGGGCCGGCGCTGTTCGCCGCGGTGGCCGGCATGGCGGCGTTCAACTTCTTCCTGATCGCGCCGCGCGGATCGTTCCGCGTCGACGATCCGGCGAATGTCTGGGCCCTCGGCCTGCTGCTGGTGGTTGCGGCCATCGTCAGTGGGGTCGCCGCTCTGGCCCGCGCCCGCGCCGTGGACGCCTGGCGACGTGCCGATCAGGCCCAGGCGCTGCAGGCCTTCGCCCACGCGCTGGTCGGCGCGCCCGATCGCGCCGCCGTCGCCGAGGCCGCCGCCCAGGCGCTGGCCCGCGCCTTCCGCGCACCCTGCGTGGTGCTGCTGGAACAGGACGGCGTCCTGGCCAGTCAGGCGAGCGCGGGCGGCGCGGTCTTGTCCGACGCTGACCTGGAGGCCGCTGGCTGGGCGCTCGCGGCCCGCCTGCCGTCGCATGCCGGCGCCTATCCGATCGACCGCTCGGCGTTCGACTTCTGGCCCGTGGCCGACCACGGCCGCTGGCGCGCGGTGCTGGGCGTCGGCCGCTCCGGCGCGGCGGCGGATCGCCCGTCTGATCCTCAAGGGTTGATGGAGACGGTGGGCGCTTACCTGTCCGTAGCGCTGGCCCGCGAGGCCTATGCCGCGGAAGTGCTCGACGGCCGGGTCGCCGCCGCCGGTCAGAGACTCAAAGCGGACCTGCTGGCCGCCGTCTCGCACGACCTGAAGACGCCGCTCTCCACCATCCTGATCACCCTGCAGAGCCTGGTGCGGTTCGCCGACGTCCACGACGCGCAGACGCGTGCGGAGCTGTTGCGGCTTGCCATCGTCGAGACCGAGCGGCTGAGCGGCCTGGTCGCCAACCTGCTGGACATGAGCCGGCTGGAGGCCGGCGCCGTGGCGGTCACGCCTTCCGCCGCCCTGCCCGTGACCATCGCCACCGTGGCGCGGCGCCACGCCGCTACGGCGCTCTCGGGCCACACGGTGATCGAAGAGGTGGCGGTCGATGCGCCGGCGCTGCTGGTCGATCCGGCCCTGAGCGAGACCGCGCTGGCCAACATCCTGGAGAACGCCGGCAAGTATGCGCCCCCCGGCTCGCAGGTCCGCATCCGCTTCTTCGCCGAGGACGGGGCGGGCGTGTTCGAGGTCACGGATCAGGGACCGGGATTCCACGGGTCGGCCGAGCCTCTGTTCGAGAAGTTCGCCCGCGGGGTTCAGGGCGACGGCCGAGCGCCGGGCACGGGGCTTGGCCTGTCTATCGCCCGCGGCTTCGCCGAGGCCCAGGGCGGACGGGTCGAAGCCGCCGACCGCGACGACGCGCCCGGCGCCTGCGTACGCCTGATCCTGCCGCTGGCGCCGCATCTGGTCGTGGCGTGAGCGAGGCCTCCGACCCGGCCACCGTGCTGATCGTCGAGGACGACGCCAGTCTCAACGCCGCTCTGTTCCAGACCCTGAAGGCCGCCGGCCATCGCCCCATCGCGGCCCATACCGCCGCCGAGGGCCTGCGCTGGTTCGCCCACTATGCGCCCGATCTGGTGCTGCTGGACCTGGGCCTGCCGGACCGCGACGGCCTGTCGGTGATCCGCGAGATCCGCGCCCGTGGCCAGACGCCGATCGTCGTGCTCTCGGCCCGCGACGCGCAGGCGGTGAAGGTCGAGGCCCTGGACCTGGGCGCCGACGACTATGTCCAGAAACCGTTCGGCGTGGACGAACTGCTGGCCCGCCTGCGAGCCGGCCTGCGCCATGCGGTGCAGCAGCGAGGGTCCGAGCCAGTCGTGCGGGCCGGCGACCTGGAGATCGATTTCGGTCGTCGGGCGGTCACCCGTGCGGGCGAGGCGCTGCAGCTTTCGCCGAAGGAGTACGACCTGCTGGCCGAACTGGCGCTCAATCTGGACAGGCCTGTGGCCCATCGCCAGTTGCTGGCGGCGGTGTGGGGCGATCCGGCTGCGGACATCCAGTACCTGCGCGTCTACATCGCCCAGCTTCGGCGGAAGATCGGCGTCGAACGCCTGATCTCGACGCCGGGGATCGGCTACCGGCTCGCCGCGGCCTGAGCTTTCGCCAGGCCCGCGGCTTCGCGAGCGCGGGCGGTGACGCCGTCCCAGTCGCGGGCGCGAACCGCCTCAACCGAGGCGATCCAGGTGCCGCCGACGCAGGCGACATTGGGCAGCGCCAGATAGTCGGGGGCGTTCTTCATGCTCACCCCGCCGGTCGGGCAGAACCGGGCGTCGGGGAAGGGGCTCTGGAACGCCTTGATCGCGTCCATCCCGCCGGCGACGTTGGCGGGGAATAGCTTGAAGCGCTCGAAGCCCGCGGCGAACCCCGCCATCAGCTCCGTCGCGGTGGCGATCCCCGGCAACAGCGGCGTCGGGCCGTCGGCCTTCTCGCCCTCGATCAGCCCCGGGCTCACCGCGAACCGCGCGCCCGCGTCGGCCACGGCCTGGCGCAGCGCCCGCGTCGTCACCGTGCCGGCGCCCACCACCGCGCCTTCGACCTCGGCGGCCATGCGGCGGATGCAGGCCAGGCCCGCCGGCGTGCGCAGGGTGACTTCCAGCACCGGCAGGCCGCCCGCGACCAGTGCGCGGCCCAGCGGCACGGCGTCGGCCTCGTCCTCGATGATCAGCACCGGAATGACCGGCGCCAGCCGCATGATCTCGTCGATGGTCATATGCGTACGCTCTCCAGCTGCGCCAGTTCACGCGCCGCGCCGACCAGGGCCGGGTAGGGATGCAGGATCAGCGAGGTGGGAATGGCGCTGACGTAGTCCGACAGCCGCCCCTTGTCCTCGAACCGCGCCCGGAACGCGCCGGCCGCCAGTTGCTCCGGCATGCGAGGTGCGATGCCGCCGCTGATGTAGACCCCGCCGCGTGCGCCATAGGTCAGCGCCAGGTCGCCAGCCACAGACCCCATGATCGCGCAGAACCGCTCGAGCGTCGCCAGCGCCAGCCGGTCGCCGGCCTGGGCCATCTCGAACACCTGCTTCTCGTCAGTAGCCTCGCTGTTCACGCCTTCCATGTCGCGCATCGCTACATGCAGGTCGAACAGACCCTGGCCGGACAGCAATCGTTCGTTCGAAACCCGGCCGTGCTTGGCCTTCAGCCTGCGCCAGACTTCGACCTCCAGGTCGTCATAGGGGGAGAAGCCAGCGTGCCCGCCCTCGGTCGCCAGCGCAACGTCGCCCCGTGAGGAGCGCGCCAGGCCGGCGACGCCGAACCCAGTGCCGGCGCCCATCACCACCATCGGGCAACCTTCGGATCCGCGGAGCTTCGGCCCGATCACCCGCAGGTCGTCGACGCCCATGCGCGGGGCGGCGAGCGCCTGGGCGGCGAAGTCGTTGATCAGGCTGACCTCCTCGAACTCGAAGGCCGCCACCAGATCGACCTCCGAAAGCCGCCAGTGCAGGTTGGTGAACTCGATCTCGCCGTCGACCACGGGACCGGCCACCGCGATCGCCGCGCGCGGCGGTCGCTTCCGCCCGGCGGTGGTCTCCAGGTACTCGGCGATGATGTCGGTCAGCGAGGCGTATTCCTTCGCCGGGAAGATGCGTGGAAAGCGGATGTGGCCTTCCTGGTCGACCAGGGCGAAGCGCGCATTGGTGCCGCCCACGTCGCCGACCAGGCCGCGCATCGCGCCCTTCACGCGGCGGCCTCGAACAGAACCGAGGCGCCGGCCTCCGCCGCATCGGCGCTGCGCCGCATCCAGGCGAACATCTCGCGGCCGTAGCCGGGCCCGGACGGCGGCGCGGTTGCGGCCTGCCGGGCGCGAAGCTCCGAGGCCTCCACCTTGATCTCCAGCACGCCGGCGTGGGCGTTCAGAAGGATCATGTCGCCGTCGCGCACATAGGCCAGCGCCCCGCCGTTGGCGGCCTCGGGCGTCACGTGGATCGCCGCCGGCACTTTCCCCGACGCGCCCGACATGCGCCCGTCGGTGACCAGCGCCACCTTGAATCCCTTGTCGAGGAGCACGCCCAAGACAGGTGTCAGGCTGTGCAACTCCGGCATGCCGTTGGCTTTCGGGCCCTGGAACCGCACCACGGCGACGAAGTCGCGGTTCAGCTCGCCGCGCGCGTGCGCCGCCAGCAGAGCCTCTTGATCCTCGAACACAATGGCCGGCGCTTCGATGATCAGGTGCTCGTCCTTCACCGCTGATGTCTTGATCACCGCGCGGCCGAGGCCGCCGGTCAAAAGCCGCATGCCGCCCTCGCTCTGGAACGGGTCGTCGACCGGCCGCAGCAGGTCCTTGTTCAGGCTCACGCTCGTCCCCTCACGCCACACCAGCCGCCCGTCGTCCAGGAACGGCTCGGCCTGATAGCGCCGCAGGCCGTGTCCCGCCACTGTCGAGACGTCGTCGTGCGCCAGACCCGCATCCAGAAGCTGGCGCACCACGAACGCCATGCCGCCGGCCGCATGGAAGGCGTTCACGTCCTCGCTGCCGTTCGGATAGACCTTGGCGATCAGCGGCGTCACACGGCTAAGGTCGTCGAAGTCCTGCCAGTTGATCCGCACGCCCGCCGCTCGCGCCATCGCCACCAGGTGCAAGGTGTGGTTGGTCGACCCGCCGGTGGCCAGCAGACCGGCCATGGCGTTGACGATGCTCTTGGCCCCCACCACCGCCGACATCGGCGTGTAGTCGTTGGTCCCGTGAGCGATCTCCACCGCCCGCTTGGGCGCCGCCGCAGTCAGGGCGTCGCGCAACGGCGTGTTCGGCGTGACGAACGCCGCGCCCGGCAGGTGCAGGCCCATCATCTCCATGATCATCTGGTTGGAATTGGCGGTGCCATAGAAGGTGCAGGTTCCGGGTCCGTGGTAGGACTTCATCTCGGAGTCCAGCAGCTCCTCGCGCGTCGCCTTGCCCTGGGCGTAGAGGCCGCGCACCCGCGCCTTCTCGGCGTTGGAGAGGCCCGAGGTCATCGGCCCCGCCGGCACGAAGATCACCGGCAGGTGCCCGAACGACAGCGCCCCGATGGTCAGGCCGGGCACGATCTTGTCGCAGACCCCCAGCATCAGCGCCGCGTCGAACGCGTCGTGGGTCAGCGCCACCGCCGTCGACATGGCGATCACGTCGCGGGAGAACAGCGACAGCTCCATCCCTGGCCGCCCCTGGGTGACGCCGTCGCACATGGCCGGCACCCCGCCGGCGAACTGCGCTGTCGCGCCCGCCTCATGCGCCGCGGCGCGGATCAGGTCGGGGTAGCGCTCGAACGGCTGGTGGGCCGAGAGCATGTCGTTGTAGGCCGAGACGATCGCCACGTTCGGCGCGTTGGGATCTCGCATCCGGACCTTATCGCTTCCGGGCGAGGCGGCGAAGGCGTGGGCCCAGTTGGCGCATGACAGCTTGCCCCGCGCCCGTCCCTGGGCGATGGCCGCCTCCATGCGCCCCAGGTAGTCGTCGCGCAGGTCGCGGCTGCGCTCGACGATGCGGTTAGTCACCTCTTCGACGACCGGATGCATGATCACGAACCTCGCGCCTGTTTGATGTCGGCCTTCACGTCGCCGGAGCGGCGTTCTTCATGTCTCGGCGACCACAGGATCCGCACCGGCGCCCGGTCCTGAGCCAGCAGCACCGCGACCGGCAGATCGCCGCCCTCGCGCGCCTGCTCGACAACCTGACGCTTCGTCTCGCCCGCGATCAAGAGCAGGACCAGCCGCGCCTGCGACAACGCCGCCAGCGTCAGGCTGATCCGCGCCACAGGCGGTGACCCCAACCCTGCGGGAACGTCCACCACGAGCTGCTCGCTACGCAGATCCAGAGCTTGCGCCAGCCCTGGCATGCCGGGGATCAACGAGGCGATGTGGCCGTCCTCGCCCATGCCCAGCAGCACCGCGTCGAAGGGCGCCAACGCGCGTATCGCCGGCTCCAGCTCCGGCGGCCGGGCGTCGTCGCGCCACAGCGGCAAGAACGCCGAACGGGCCGTTGCGCCGCGCAGCAGCCGCGCGTGCAGCAAGTGCGCGTTGCTGTCTTCGGACTCCCCGGCGACGCAGCGCTCGTCCGACAAGGTCGTCACCACCCGCGCCCAGTCCAGCTTGGCGTCCTGCAGATGGTCGTAGACCGGCCCCGGCGCCCGGCCGCCGGTGGCCACCAGGCTGGCCCGTCCGCGCTGCGCCAGTCCGTCGGCCAGCCGTGTCGCGACGGCGCGCGCGGCGGCCTCACCGACCGCGTCGGCGCTGGTGAAACGTTCGATCATGCCGCAGTAACGCCCGGAACGGCTCGCGGGTCGCGTCCGCCGGCGCCCTGATCGACAGCGGCCGGCGAAACGCTCATTTCAGCGGCGCATGCGCGAACCGCAGGATGTTCGCGGCGCCTGCCGATCCCATCGGCAAGCCAGCCAGGATCAGCACGCGCTGACCCGGCTGCGCGAGCCCCGCCGCCACCGCTTGCTGCACGGCGACGCGGGCGAGCTCCTCCGGGTCGGTCAGCTCGGGCACGACCCGCGTCTCCAGCCCCCAGACCAACGCAAGCCGTCGTGCCGTCGCCAGGTTCGGCGTCAGCGCCAGGATCGGCTGCAGCGGCCGCTCCCGCGACATCCGCAGCGCCGTCTGGCCGCTTGTGGTGAAGGTGACCAGGCAGGCGGTCGAGGCGGCTTCCGCGGCGCGACCCGCCGCTGCCACCAAAGCGTCGGCGTCGGCGTCGTCCACCGGATATTCCGCGCGCATCAGCTCGGGCCAGCGCGCGTCGCGCTCCACCCGGGTGATCACCCGGTCCATCATCGCCACGGCTTCCAGCGGATAGGCGCCCACCGCGCTCTCCGCCGACAGCATCAGGGCGTCGGCGCCCTCATAGACCGCCCCGGCCACGTCGGAGGCCTCGGCTCGCGTCGGCGTCGGCGCGGACACCATGGACTCCAGCATCTGGGTGGCGACGATCACCGGCAGGCCGCGCAGGCGGGCGGCGCGGACCAACGCCTTCTGCACCACCGGCACCTCCTCGGGCGCGAGCTCCACCCCCAGGTCGCCGCGCGCCACCATGATCGCCTGGCAAAGGTCGAGGATTTCGTCGAGCTGCTCCAGCGCCGCCGGCTTCTCGATCTTGGCCAGCACGCCCGCGCGCCCGTCCACCAGCTTGCGCAGTTCGGCCATGTCCGCGGCCCGCTGCACGAACGACAGCGCCACCCAGTCGACGCCGACCCCCAGGGCGAACGCCAGATCCGCGCGGTCCTTGTCGGTCAACGCCGGGATCGGGATCGTCAGGCCTGGCAGGTTGACGCCCTTGTGGTCCGACAGCCGTTCCCCCGCCTCGACCACGGTGTCAGCGAAATCGGCGCCGTGCCTGTTCACCCGCAACCGCACCCGCCCGTCGTCCAGCAGCACCGATGCGCCCTTCTTCAGCGCGGCGAAGATCTCGGGATGCGGAATGCCCACGCGCTTGGCGTCGCCTGGCGCGGCGTCCAGGTCCAGGCGAAGCTTGCCGCCGACCTTGATCGCCGCCTCGCCGCCCTTGAACACGCCCAGCCGGAGCTTCGGACCCTGCAGGTCGGCCAGCACAGCCAGCGGGCGCCCGACCTCGCCCTCGGCCCGGCGGACCTCGGCGATCGTCTCGGCATGGGCGGCGTGCGCGCCGTGACTGAAATTGACCCGGAAAACGTCCGCCCCGGCCCGGGCCAGTTCGGCGACGCGGCCGCTCGAGGCGGGACCGAGGGTGGCTACGATTCGGGCGCGGCGGGGTCGGATCAAGGGCGATCATCCATCTTGTGGCGAGACGCCTGGCCTGCACCTCGCACCCGCGCTGGTCCAGCCCTGCGGATCAAAGCATAGCAAAGGACGTTCACCCCGTGCGGCACGAATGCGGGGGCGAAACCCATTCGACCCCTGCGAAAGGCGCTCGCGTGATCCAGAACCTCGATCTGTTTCCGATCGGAAATTGCGCGGCCAGCGCGCTGATCGACCGCGCCGGGCGATTCGTCTGGTCCTGCGCGCCCCGCGTCGATGGCGACCCCTTCTTCTGCGCCCTGCTGGACGACCGAGATCCCGAGGGATCAAGCGCCCGCGGCCTTTGGGCTGTGGACGTCGAGGACACAGCCGAGATCACTCAAGCCTATCTGCGCAACACGCCGATCGTGCGCACCGAGATCACCGATGCCCGTGGCGCGAAGCTGGAGATCATCGATTTCGCGCCGCGGTATCGCCAGTTCGGCCGGGTCTATCGGCCGCTGGCCTTCATCCGCCTGATCAGGCCGCTGTCGGGCGCGCCGCGTGTGCGCATCCGCATGCGCCCCATGGCCGGCTGGGGCGCGGCGCCGGCCGAGATCACCGTGGGCTCCAACCACCTGCGCTACACCGGCGGCGAGATGACGCTGCGGCTGACCACCGACGCGCCGGTCTCGCACATCGAGATGGAACGGACGTTCCGGCTCGAAGAGCCGATCACCATGTTCCTGGGCCCTGACGAGGGCTTCGACGCCGCGCTGGCGATCACCGCCGAGCGCATGTTGCAGGAGACCGCCGAGTACTGGCGCGGCTGGGTGCGCACGCTCTACGTGCCGCTGGAATGGCAAGAGGCGGTGATCCGCTCGGCGATCACCCTGAAACTCTGCGCCTACGAAGAGACCGGCGCGATCGTCGCCGCCCTGACGACCTCCATCCCCGAACACGCGGAGTCTGGACGCAACTGGGACTACCGCTACTGCTGGCTCCGCGACGCCTACTATGTGGTCCAGGCTCTGAACCGTCTGGGCGCCGCCGACATGCTGGAGAACTATCTCAGCTACCTGCGCAACCTGGTCGATCAGGCGCGGGGCGGCCACGTCCAGCCGGTCTACGGCGTCGGCCTGGAGCCGGCGCTCACCGAGCGCATGGCCCAGCATCTGCCGGGCTACCGCGGCATGGGCCCGGTGCGGATCGGCAACCAGGCGCACGAGCACCTGCAGCACGACGTCTATGGCCAGATTATCCTGTCGACCGTCCAGGCCTTCTTCGACGAACGCCTGTTGCGCCCGGCGACGGCGGACGACTTCCGCGCGCTGGAACCCGTCGGCGAACGCGCCTGGGAGCTGCACGACAAGCCGGACGCCAGCCTCTGGGAATTCCGCGGCCGCGAGGCGGTGCACACCTATTCCGCCGCCATGTGCTGGGCGGCGTGCGACCGGCTGGGCAACGCCGCGGCGAAGCTGGGCCTCGGCGACCGCGCCGACTTCTGGAACGGCCGCGCCGCCAAGGTCCGCGCGGTGATCGAGGAGCGCGCCTGGAGCGAGACCGCCGGGCGCTATTCCGCGACCTTTGGCGGCGACCAGCTCGACGCGAGCCTGCTGCAGCTCGTCGACATCCGCTTCGCCGAGCCGGCCGACCCGCGCATGCGCGCCACCATGGACGCGGTGGAACACGGCCTGCGCCGCGGCCACTACATGCTGCGCTACGCCACCCCCGACGACTTCGGTGAGCCGAAGACCGCTTTCAACATCTGCACCTTCTGGCTGATCGAGGCTCTGCACCTTTCGGGCCGCACCGAGGAGGCGCGGACCTTGTTCGAAGAGATGCTGCAGCGGCGCACCGCCGCCGGCCTGCTGTCGGAGGATATCGCCCTGGACGGCGGCGAGCTGTGGGGCAACTACCCCCAGACCTACTCCCTGGTCGGCCTGATCAACTGCGCCAGCCTGCTGTCCAAGCCCTGGACGTCGGTGCGCTAGGACAACGCGTTGCGGCAGGCCGCGGCCATCGCCAGCGGTCCCAGCGCCACGGCCGCCGCCGCGTAGCCGCCGAGCAGCGCAAACCCTGCCCCCCACGGCAGGCCGCCTGAGAAGGCGTCCATCGCTCCGCCGCCGAAGATCACCGGCGGCGCATACAGCGGCAGCACGATCACCGCGGTCAGCAGGCCGCCGCGCCTTGCTCCCAGGCTCAGCGCCGCGCCGACACCGCCCAGGAAGGCGAACGCCAGCCCGCCCACCAGCGCGCAGGCGAACACCAGCGGCGCCATCGCCGGCGGCGCCCCCAGCGCGATGGCCGCGATCGGCGCCAACAAAGCCAGCGGCGCGCCGGTGGCGATCCACTGCCCCAGGCACTTGATCGCGCAGACCAGCTCCAGCGGCGTCGGTGCCAGCATCAGCAGGTCCAGAGCCCCGTCCTCGTAGTCGCGCTCGAACATCCGCTCCAGCGACAGCAGTGCGGCGAGCGCCAGCGCCACCCACGCCGCGCCGGGCGCGATCGCCGCCAACCGCTCGGCTTCGGGTCCGATCGCCAGCGGCAGCAGGGTCGCGGTCCCGGCGTAGAAGCCCGCCGCCACCAGCGCGCCGCCGCCGCGTCCCCAGGCGAGCGCGATCTCGCGCGCCAGCAGCGCCCCGGCGCGGCTCATGCGCCCAGCTCCAGCTCGCGCGCCGGGATCGGCAGGGGATCGTGGACCGCCGCCAGTATGATGCCGCCGCCGGTCAGGTGCTGGGCCATCACCTCGCCGAAGCGTGCGCGCCACTCTGCGTCGAGCGGGCTCAGCGGCTCGTCCAGCAGCCAGATCGGTCGGGGCGCCGCCAGCAATCTCGCCAGCGCCAGCCTGCGCCGCTGGCCTGCCGAGAGCCGACGCACCTCCAGGTCGAGAAGCCCGGCAAGGCCCATGGCGTCGGCGGCGTGCGCGGCGCTGGTTGCGCCCGTGCCGCACCACAACGACCAGAAGCCCAGTTCCTCGCGCGCCGTGCGGCCGGGCTTCAGCCCGTCCAGGTGCCCGACCAGGTGGATCATCTCGGCGCGCGCCTGCGCCGGCTCCACCGCGCCGAAGCCGATGCGGCCTTCCTCCACAGCAACCAATCCCGCCACCGCACGCAGCAGACTGGTTTTGCCGGCCCCGTTACGCCCGGTCAGGGTGGCGGCCTCGCCGGGCGCAAGTTTAAGCTCCACCTGCTCGAACAACAGGCGTCCGCCACGCCGAAGCGACAGCTTCTCCAGGCTCAGGCCAAGCTGGCTCAAAAGCCGCGGCCCGTTGAATGGACGCGCCCTACTGAGAGGTCTATGAAGCGGCCGGCCGTCACCGCCTCGCAGGGCGAACGCCGCGCATGAGCGAACGCTGTGTGTCCGCTTTTAGCGCGCGGCGCCCTCGACGATGGGTGAGCGGTCGAAAGCAGAGGGAGATTCCTACAGATGGCGTCGATTGACAGCCTGCAGACCCGCCGTGAACTCACGGTGGGCGACAAGACCTATGTCTACTACAGCTTGCGCGCGGCGGAAGCCGCTGGCCTCGCCGGTGTTTCGACCCTGCCGGTGTCGATGAAGGTTCTGCTCGAGAACCTGCTGCGCAACGAAGACGGCATGTCCGTCGGCCCGGACGACCTCAGGGCGCTGGCCGCCTGGGTCGAGAACCGCGGCGCGGTGCAGCACGAGATCAGCTTCCGCCCGGCGCGCGTGCTGATGCAGGACTTCACCGGCGTGCCGGCGGTGGTCGACCTGGCCGCCATGCGCGACGCCATGACCCACCTGGGCGCCGACCCGGAGAAGATCAACCCGCTGAACCCGGTCGACCTGGTCATCGACCACTCGGTGATGGTCGACTTCTTCGGCACCGCCAAGGCTTTCGGCGGCAACGTCGAGCGCGAATACGAGCGCAACATTGAGCGCTACCGCTTCCTCCGCTGGGGCTCCTCGGCGTTCAACAACTTCCGCGTGGTGCCCCCCGGCACCGGCATCTGCCACCAGGTGAACCTCGAGTACCTCGCCCAGACCGTGTGGACCGGTGACGAATCGGGTGCGACGCTGGCCTATCCCGACACCGTCGTCGGCACCGACAGCCACACCACCATGATCAACGGCCTGTCCGTGCTGGGCTGGGGCGTCGGCGGCATCGAGGCCGAGGCGGCCATGCTGGGCCAGCCGATCCCGATGCTGATCCCCGAGGTGATCGGCTTCCGCCTGGTCGGCGCCCTGCCGGAAGGCGCCACCGCCACCGACCTGGTGCTCACCGTAACCCAGATGCTCCGCAAGAAGGGCGTGGTCGGCAAGTTCGTCGAATTCTACGGCCCGGGCCTGGCGCACCTGACCCTGGAAGACCAGGCGACGATCGCCAACATGGCCCCGGAATACGGCGCGACCTGCGGCTTCTTCCCGGTCACCCGTCAGACCATCGACTATCTCACCGCCACCAACCGCGACGCCGAGCGCGTCGCGCTGGTCGAGGCCTACGCCCGCGAGCAGGGCATGTGGCACGAGCCGGGCGACGCGGACCCGGTGTTCACCGACGCGCTGGAACTGGACCTGGCTTCGGTGCTGCCCTCGTTGGCCGGCCCCAAGCGCCCGCAGGACCGCGTGGTCACCTCCGAGGCCGCCCAGGAGTTCAAGCTGGCGCTGTCGCGAGAGTTCGGCAAGCCGGAGACCGGCTCAGCCCGCGTCGCCGTCGAAGGCGAGACCTATGACGTCGGCCACGGCGACGTGGTGATCGCCGCGATCACGTCGTGCACCAACACCTCCAACCCCAGCGTGCTGATCGCCGCCGGCCTGGTCGCCAAGAAGGCGGTCGAGAAGGGCCTGACCGTGAAGCCGTGGGTGAAGACCTCGCTCGCCCCCGGCACCCTGGTGGTCACCGACTATCTGAAGAGCGCGGGCCTGACCAAGTCGCTAGACGCCCTGGGCTTCAACCTGGTCGGCTACGGCTGCACCACCTGCATCGGCAACTCCGGCCCGCTGCCGGAACCGATCTCCGACGCCGTGCAGAAGGGTGACCTGGTCGCCGTCAGCGTGCTGTCCGGCAATCGCAACTTCGAAGGCCGGGTGAACCCGGACGTGCGCGCCAACTACCTGGCCTCGCCGCCGCTGGTGGTGGCCTACGCCCTGGCCGGCTCGATGCAGATCGACCTGACCACCGAGCCGCTCGGCGAAGGCAAGGACGGCAAGCCCGTCTACCTGCGCGACATCTGGCCGACCAGCGAAGAGGTGGCGGCCCTCCAGCGCAAGCACGTCACCGGCAAGATGTTCGCCGCCCGCTACGGCGATGTGTTCAAGGGCGACAAGAGCTGGCAGGCGATCAAGGTCGCCGGCGGCCAGACCTACGCCTGGGAGATGGGTTCCACCTACGTTCAGAACCCGCCTTATTTCCAGGACATGAAGATGGAGCCTGAACCGGTCACCGACATCATCGAGGGCCGCATCCTGGGCGTGTTCGGCGATTCCATCACCACCGATCACATCAGCCCCGCCGGCTCGATCAAGTTGACCTCGCCGGCCGGGGTCTACCTCAGGGACCACCAGGTGCCGCAGTCGGAGTTCAACTCCTATGGCGCGCGTCGCGGCAACCACGAGGTGATGATGCGCGGCACCTTCGCCAACATCCGCATCCGCAACAAGATCGTGCCCGAGATCGAGGGCGGCATGACCAAGCACTTCCCCTCCGGCGAAGTGATGTCGATCTACGACGCGGCCATGCGCTACCAGAGCGAAGGCCGCCCGCAGGTGGTGTTCGCCGGCAAGGAATACGGCACTGGCTCGTCCCGCGACTGGGCGGCCAAGGGCACCAAGCTGCTGGGCGTGCGCGCGGTGATCGCCGAGAGCTTCGAGCGCATCCACCGCTCGAACCTGGTCGGCATGGGCGTACTGCCGCTGCAGTTCCTGCAGGAAGGCTGGCACAAGCTCAACCTGACTGGCGAGGAGATCGTCAGCATCCGTGGCCTGACCGAGCTCGCGCCGCGCAAGCAGCTGATTATCGAGCTCTACCGCCCGTCGACCGGCTACATCGCCCGTATCCCGGTCCGCTGCCGGATCGATACGCCTACCGAGCTTGAGTACTTCAAGAACGGCGGCGTGCTGAACTACGTGCTGCGCAACCTCGCCCGCGACGCCGCGGCCTAGAGCGAACAACCCGCGCGCCCGGACCGCTTCGCGCGGTCCGGGCGGCGTTTTCCGCACGGTCACACCTTGTTGAAACGCAGAGCCTCCGCAACTCCGGTTAAGTGCCGCGCAATGCGAAGGGCCGCGATTTTCCTGCTTCTGCTCGGGGTCTCCCCGGCCGCGGCCTGGGCCAGACCGCCTGTGGTGGTCGAGCTCTACACCGCCCAGGGCTGCGCCTCCTGCGCGGCGGCGAACGCCTATGTGGGCAAGCTCGCCGAAAAGCCGGGCGTCCTGCCGCTCACCTTCTCCGTCGACTACTGGGACTACCTGGGCTGGCCGGACAGCTTCGCGCGGCCGGAGTTCGCCCTGCGCCAGCAGGCCTATGTGAAGAGGCTGGACCTGCGCGAGCCCTATACGCCCCAGGTGGTGATCGACGGCCGCGTCCAGGCTGGCGGCCAGCAGACCGAGCGCATCGACAAGCTGCTGCGCGAGGCGGCGTCCGCCCCGCTGCATTCACCGGATATGCGCTTCATCGGTCGCGCCCGCGTCGACGTGGGCCAGGGGCGTGCGCCGCGCGGCGGCGGCGAAGTCTGGCTGATCCGCTACGACCGCCGCGAACAGGACGTCGAGGTCACCAAGGGCGACAGCCGCGGCCAGACGGTTCCGCATCGCAATGTCGTGCGCCAGGCCGTGCGCCTGGGCGCCTGGCGCGGCCGGCCCACGGCCTACCGCCTGCCCAAGTCGCCGCAGAAGGACCTCGCCAGCGTCGTGCTGTTGCAGGCCGGCGAAGGCGGCGCGATCCTGGGCGTGCTCGAAGCGAAGCCGTAAAGGCCAGCGCCAATCTCTCCGAACGTCATCCTCGGGAGAAGCCTGAGGATGACGTCAGTGAAAATGAAGACCTAGCCGAGGGGCTTCGGGGCGCCGCGACATGTGTGGATGCGGCCGAACTCACACCCCAGACAAAACGAAACCCGCGCAGCTGGAGAACTGCGCGGGCTGAACGTTTGGATGACACACTTTGGGGATCGCTTGGGAAGGCGGACCTTTGGGAAGGTAAACTGGAGTGCGGATCCTTTGGCGGGGCTCGTTCGAATAAGGCGTCGGCTGATCGAAGCCCGCGATCCAGGGGGGCGGGGGGGGCTGTTCAGGATCCGGGACCAACAGGGTTCCGACCAACCGACCATCGCAACATCGGGACCTAACCGGGCGCGGACTGGACCGAAATAAGGTCATTTCGCGGCGGCCGATTTTGGCGCTTGCGGCTTGAGGGGCTCGCCAGGAAGCGAGCTTTGGCGTTAGGCTGCCTGCCGATGGCAACCGATGCTTCCCCCGCGGCCCCCCGCCAGGCGATCGTCTTTTTCCAGCGCCGCGAGCTGGAGCGCCTGCTTTCCCTGTACGGCCGCATGGTGGCGGCCGGCGAATGGCGCGACTACGGCATCGCCGGTTTGCCGGAGGTGGCGGTGTTCTCGGTGTTTCGCAGGTCCGCGGAGGCGCCGCTCTACCGCTTCGAGATGCGACCCTCGCTAGCCCGCCGCCAGGGCGCCTGGGCCCTCGTCGGCCAGGGCGGCATGATCCTGCGCCGCGGACACGAGCTGGAGCAGATCCTGCGCTTCTTCGATCGCGATCGTTTCCGCGTCATCGACTGACGTCACGCCGCATACGCCGCAAACAAAAACCCCGGCGGTCGCCCGCCGGGGTCTGCGAAGTCTGAAGTCTCGACCTTTGGGTGTCGAGGGCGCGCGCCTTTTAGCGGCGGCTGCCGAACAGGCTCATCAGGAATTGGAACAGGTTGATGAAGTTCAGGTACAGGTTCAGCGCGCCGTAGTTGGTCGCCACGCTCATCCGCGCCTGGTCGCCGCCCAGGTCATAGTAGGTCATCTTCAGGCGCTGGGTGTCGTAGGCGATCAGGCCCGCGAAGATCAGCACGCCGGCGACGTTGATGATGAAGGCCATCGGGCCGTTGTGCAGGAACATGTTGACGATCGAGGCGCCGATCAGCCCGATCAGGCCGATCATCAGGAAGCTGCCGAAACCGGTCAGGTCCTTCTTGGTGGTGTAGCCCACCAGGCTCAGCGCGCCGAACGCGATCGCGGTGATCAGGAAGGTAGAGGCCACCGAGGCGCCGGTGTAAGCCAGCAGCCAGACGCCGAGGCCAGCGCCGATCGCCGAAACCACCGTCCAGTAGATCGCCCCCGAAGCCGCGGGGCTCGGGTTCTTCATGAACATAGCGCCGATCAGTATGACGAGGGGCGCGAAGCGAATGACGGTGCCCAGAGTCGTGAAGCCCGCCAGGCGTCCCTCGGGCGTGAGAACATAAAGCATCTGCCGGACCGGCTCGAAGTCGGCGGTGAGCCAGGCCAGGGCGGCGGAGAGCACGAGGCCCAGCGCCACCTTGTTGTAGACGCCGAGCATGAAGCTGCGCAGGCCTGCGTCCACCGACATGTCGGCGCGATCCGCTGGGATCGTGCGCGCGTAGCCGCGGTTGAGGTCGCTCATTTGAGGCATTGCCCTTGATAAAGACGTCCCCGATTGGACGCTCTCTCAATATCGTGAGCGTAGAGGTTATGCGCAAGTCCGTATGGCATGACGACTACGTCATTCCGGACGTTGCAAAACGGACACGAATTCACGAGTTTGACTCCGATGCTTCGACTGTTCTCTGCGCTCGCCGTGCCGCCCGAGGTCGGGGAACGCCTGGTCCAGGCCCAGAGCGGGCTCGAGCGCGCGCGCTGGCGGCCGCTCGAGAGTCTGCACGTCACATTGCGGTTCTACGGCGACGTGCGCGAGGACGCGGCCCGCGACCTGGACGCCGAGCTGGCGCTGGCCGGCGCGGGGCCGGTGGGTGTCGCGTTGAGCGGCGTCGGCGCGTTCGGAGAGGGTCGCGATATCCACGCGGTGTGGGCCGCGGTCATCGAAACCGAGCCGCTGCGCCGGCTGGCCGAGCGCTGCGAGCGCGCCGCTCGCCGCGCCGGACTGCAGCCGGAGCGCCGCGTCTGGCGCCCTCACGTGACGCTGGCCTATCTCAACCGCCCTGATCCGGATGCGGTCGCCCGCTGGATCCAGGCCAACAACCTGCTCAGCGTCGAAGCCTTCGCGCTGGACCGCTTCGGCCTCTATTCCAGCCACCGCACCGCCGAGGGCTCGGTCTACCGCCAGGAAGCCGAGTATCCGCTCTAAGCCTTGACCGCGTAGTCCTTCAGGACGCCCAGCGTGACGATCGCCAAGGTCTCCTCGTGGGTCGCATCCAGCACCAGCATCGGTGCGGCCCCGGCGTCCAGGGCCTCCTTCCAGCGCGGCGCGCACAGGCACCAGCGATCGCCCGGCTTCAGCCCCTCGAAACCCAGCTCGGGCCGCGGCGTCGACAGGTCATTGCCCACCGACTTGGAGTATTCCAGGAACGGCGCCGTCATCACCGCGCAGACCGTGTGGATGCCGGTGTCGTGCGGTCCCGTCTCGCAGCAGCCGTTCCGGAAGAAGCCGGTCAACGGCTGCATCGAGCAACTCGCCAGCTCCCCGCCCAGCACGTTGCGGGCGTCTTCATCGTATCGAGTGGTCATGGCGCCATCCTAAGCGATAAGACGCCGAATACAGCAACCGTCAGTACGTCTCAGGAGGCCGTCATCCCCGCCGCCGCTCGTCCCCGCCGCAGCGTCCTCTACATGCCCGCCTCCAATGCGCGCGCCGTGGACAAGGCCCGCACCCTGCCGTGCGACGTGGTCATCCTCGACCTGGAGGACGCCGTCGCGCCCGACGCCAAGGCCGAGGCCCGCATGCTTGCGTTGGAGGCGATCCGCGCCGGGGGCTTCGGCTCGCGAGAGGTGGTCCTGCGGGTTAACGGCCTGGAGACGCCCTGGGGCCGCGACGACCTGGCCGCTGCGCGCGGCGCCGGCGCAGACGCCGTGCTGGTCCCCAAGGTCGCCTCCGCCGCCGACGTCGCGGCCTACGGCGCAGCCGCGCCCGGCGTGCGGCTGTGGGCGATGATCGAGACCTGCGCTGCGCTATTCGCCCTCGACGCCATCGGCTCCGTCGCTCGTGAGCATCGCTTCGATGTCTGGGTCGCTGGGACCAACGACCTCGCCAAGGAGCTGCGCTGCCGCCAGGACGTGGAGCGCGCGTCCCTGCTGGCGCCGCTGTCGCTGATCGTCGCCGCCGCTCGCGCCCATGGCCTGGCCGTGCTGGATGGCGTGTTCAATGGCCTGGAAGACGACGCCGGCCTGGCGCGCCAGTGCGAGCAGGGGGCCGCCTTCGGCTTCGACGGCAAGACGCTGATCCATCCCCGCCAGATCGACGCCGCCAACCGCGCCTTCGCCCCGTCCGCCGACGACGTCGCCTGGGCGCGCACGGTGGTCGCCGCCTTCGACTCGCCCGAGAATGTGGCCAAGGGCGTACTGCGCATCGACGGGCGGATGGTCGAGCGCTTGCATCTGGAAGAAGCGCGGCGTCAGATCGCCGTGTCGGAGGCGATCGCCGCCAACGGGGCATGACCTTGCTGCGCACCTACTCGAGCCGCCTTGGCGCGGCGCTGCTGCTCTGCGCCGCCGCGGCGGCGATTGTTCCCGGACGCGCGGACGCGCAGGCCCAGGATCCGATCTCCGACCTGTTGGACGCGCCCCAGGCCACGGCGCCGACGGCGTCGCCGCCGGAGGCCGCCGCGCCGATCGCGGTCGCGCCGCCGCCGTCTTCACCAACACCGACCACATCGGCTCCCGCCGCCGGACCGGCTGAGATGGACGAGGATGAAGCCGAGTCCCTGCCGCCTGGCGACCCCATCGCCGACCTCGCAGCGACCCCCGCAGAGGCGCCGGTTCCGGCCCCGCCGACCGGTCCCGTGACGCTGCCGCCGCAGAGCTTCCCCGAAACCACCGCCACTCCGACCGCAGCCAGCCAGCCGGCCGCCGCCCCGGCGCCGATCATCACCGCGCCAGCCCAGGTCGAGGCTCAGCCGCCCGCCGCGCCTGTCGCCGTCTCGCCAGCGGTCGCGCCTGTCGCCATCTCGCCAACGGTCGCGCCTGCTCAAGAAGCGACCGCAGCACCGCCGCCGCCCCTGCAGTACGCTCGCCCGCCACAGGTCCCCGCCAGCGCCCCTGTCGCCGCGCCGCCGCCGGCGCCTTACCGCCGCGCTGTGACCAGCCCGGTCCACGTGGACGAGGTCGGCCGCTCGCCCGAGGCGCCGCCGAACCAGCGCGACCTCACCTACGAACAGCGCCTGCGCGCCTCGTTCGCCTCGGCTCAGGGGATGCAGGGACCGCTTGACGGCGCTTGGACGCTCGCCGCCGAACCCGGCGGCGACCTCTATTCGATGGAGCTGGTCGATCGGAACGGCCGGCCGCTGGAAGGCGCCTGGCGCGACCTGAAGCGGATCGGCGCGATCGGTGGATCGGGTTTCCTGGAGGATATCCAGCGCAACGGCTCGCTGCTCACCCTGCGTTTCCGTCCCCGCGTTGGCGCCGAAGCCGCCGTCGCCACGCTCTCACCCGGCGTCGACGGCCGCTGGTCCGGCGAGCTTCTCGACGCTGCCGGTCCCCGCCGCGTCACCCTGCGCCGCAACTAGGGGCGGGCTTCTACAACCCGAGGGCCGCCGCCGCGGCGGCCGTCGCCTCACGCAAGGCCGCCGCCGCGTAAGGCTGAGCCGTCCCGACGCCCCACACCGGCCCTGGCCAGGTCGCGTCGTCCGCTCGCCGCCCCACCACATGCACGTGCAGTTGCGCCGTCACATTGCCCAGCGCGCCGACGTTCAGCTTCTCCACGGGCCGTCGGGCGGCCTCGCCCAGCGCCCGCACCGCCCGGCCGGCGGCGAGGATCTCTTCCATCAGCAGGCTTCGGTCGCCAGCGTCGAGGTCCTCGAGCTCGCGCGCGCCCAGCCGGCGCGGGATCAGCACCACCCAGGGATATCGCGCGTCGTCCTGCAGTCGCGCGTGGCAGAGCCCAAGTTCTCCCAGGGCTCGCGAGCCCGCCTCGAATGCGGGATCGGCGGCCCATCCTTGCGGCAAGAGGGTCATCGCGCGCATCCTTCCGTCAGTTCGATCGCCGACAAGCGAGGCTTCGCCTTGCCCGCGCGGCAAGTCGGGTCTAGACCGCGCCGCGACTTTTTCACCGCCACTCGGCCCACCCACCCCATTCCTCGGAGACCTTATCCATGGCTCGCGCGAAGATCGCCCTTATCGGCGCCGGCATGATCGGCGGCACCCTGGCCCACATCTGTGCGCGCGAGGAGCTGGGCGACGTGATCCTGTTCGACATCGCCGAGGGCCTGCCCCAGGGCAAGAGCCTGGACATCGCCCAGGCGACCACGGTGATCGGCTCCGACGTCTCGCTGAAGGGCGTCAACGACTATGCCGGCATCGCCGGCGCGGACGTCTGCATCGTCACCGCCGGCGTGCCGCGCAAGGCGGGCATGAGCCGCGACGACCTGCTGGGCATCAACCTGAAGGTCATGAAGGCGGTCGGCGACGGCATCAAGGCGCACGCCCCAAACGCCTTCGTCATCTGCATCACCAACCCGCTGGACGCCATGGTCTGGGCGCTGCGCGAGTTCTCGGGCCTGCCGCACAACAAGGTGGTTGGCATGGCGGGCGTGCTCGACTCCGCGCGTTTCGGCCTGTTCCTGGCCGAAAAGCTCGGCGTGTCGGTCCAGGACGTGCACGCCTGGACCCTGGGCGGCCACGGCGACGACATGGTGCCGATGACCCGCTACTCCACCGTCGGCGGCCTGCCGCTGAACGTCCTCGTCGAACAGGGCGCGCTCAGCCAGGGCGACCTGGACGCCATCGTCCAGCGCACCCGTGGCGGCGGCGGCGAGATCGTCGCCCTGCTGAAGACCGGCTCGGCCTTCTACGCCCCGGCCGAAAGCGCCGTGGCCATGGCGACGTCGTACCTGAAGGACAAGAAGCGCGTCCTCCCCGTCGCCGCCCACCTCGACGGGCAGTACGGCCTGAAGGACATCTACGTGGGCGTGCCCGCGGTGATCGGCGCCGGCGGCGTCGAGCGCGTCATCGAGTTCCCGCTGGACGCCGGCGAGAAGGACATGTTCGCCAAGTCCGTCGCCTCCGTGCAGGGCCTCCTGGCCGCCTGCAAGGACATCGACAAGACCCTGGCCTAGGCGCTCCACCGCTTAGCACCCCAACTCGGCTCGCCCCGGCGAAAGCCGGGGCGCAGTTGATCGCGATTTGCGCCCCGACAGCCCGCTTGGGTCCCGACTTTCGTCGGGATGCGCGGGTGTCAGCGCCCATCGTCGGCCAGGCTCTCCAGTTCGCGGATGCGCTGGTCGTAGACGTCGGCGACGGCGGCGGCGGAATAGCGCGCCGCGTCCTCACGGATCGACAGCCAGTCGTTCTGTTCGTCATCCAACTCGCCGGCCGGCACGCCGATCGCGATCGCCCGCTGGTAGGCGCGGGCCATCCGCCGGTCGGCCGCTGACAGTCTGCGGTCTCCACACACCATCCGTTCGGCGACGGTGACCGCGCCTCGGCATGCCTCGCCAGGGGCTGACGGCGCCGCAGCCTCGGTGGGCTGGGGTTCGTCATAGGTCGGCGCCTGCGGCGTGATCGGGCCAAGCGACTGCCTGGCCTCGGCGAGGGCGGCCGAGGCCATGTCTGGCGGCAGCACCTCCAGCGGGCCGTCCGACTGTGGCGCTGGCGCGAGAGGGGCGGGCGCCGCGGGGTTGACCAGGATGCGCACCTTGCCGTCCGGGCCGGTGGCGGCCGCGGTCGCCAATGTCGGGGTCATCGGTTTGGGCGTCTTCAGCAGGTCCGGTCGCGCCCAGAGACCCAGGCCGACGCCCAGCGCCAGGGCGATGGCCAGGCCCACGGCCAGCAGGATCGCCGGCTTCGGGCGACTGGCTGGCGCCTCGACGGTGTTGGTCGTGCGCATCGGCCCCACACCTTGGCCCAGACCTTGGCCCAGGCTCTGGCCAGGACCTTGGCCAAGGCTATGGCCTGCGTCGCGGTCGCTGGTCATCGGCGAAGGCTCCTGCGGCCGTTCGGGGGTCATCTGCCAAATTCCTTGGCCGGTGCGCGGTTGCAGCCTGCAAAGTGCATCATCACGAGCGAACCTGAACTCGGCCTGAACCGTGCGCCAGATAGCGGGCGAAACCACCGCCGTGCCGGTTGCGCCAGTCCTGTACGGCGCCTATAACGCCGGCCACTCGCCGCCCGGGCGGGAGGCTCAAGCCAGCGCGTCTGCGACCTCATGAACATACACGAACACCAAGCCAAAGCCGTACTCGCCGAGTTCGGCGTCGCCGTCCCGCGCGGACAGGCCGCGTTCACCGTCGACGAGGCGGTCAAGGCCGCCGAATCCCTGGGCGGGCCGGTGTGGGTGGTGAAGTCGCAGATCCACGCGGGCGGTCGCGGCAAGGGGCGGTTCGAAGGCCTTGGCGCGGACGCCAAGGGCGGGGTCCGCGTCGTCAAGTCGGTCGACGAGGTGAAGTCGAACGCCGCCGAAATGCTCGGCCGCGTGCTGGTCACGCACCAGACCGGGCCCAAGGGCAAGCAGGTAAACCGCATCTACATCGAAGAAGGCGCCGCGATCGCCAAGGAGTTCTATCTCTCCCTGCTGGTCGACCGGGAGACCAGCCGCGTGTCGGTGGTCGCCTCCACCGAAGGCGGCATGGACATCGAGGAGGTCGCCCACTCGACGCCCGAGAAGATCATCACCTTCTCCATCGACCCGGTGACCGGCGTGTGGCCGCACCACGGCCTGCTGCTCAGCAAGGCCCTGTGCCTGAAGGGCGACCTGGCGAAACAGGCCGCCAAACTGCTCGGCCAGCTCTACGCGGCGTTCGTCGCCAAAGACATGAGCATGCTGGAGGTGAACCCGCTGATCGTCACCGCGGACGACCAGCTTCGCGTGCTGGACGCCAAGGTGTCGTTCGATAGCAACGCCCTGTTCCGCCACCCCGACATCGTCAAGCTGCGCGACGAGAGCGAGGAGGACTCGAAGGAGATCGAGGCGTCCAAGTACGACCTGTCCTACATCGCCCTCGACGGCGAGATCGGCTGCATGGTCAACGGCGCCGGACTGGCCATGGCCACCATGGACATCATCAAGCTCTACGGCGCCGAGCCCGCCAACTTCCTCGACGTCGGCGGCGGCGCGACCAAGGAAAAGGTCGTCGCGGCCTTCAAGATCATCACCACCGATCCCAACGTGAAGGGCATCCTGGTCAACATCTTCGGCGGCATCATGCGCTGCGACATCATCGCCGAAGGCGTCGTCGAGGCGGTACGCGAGATCGGCCTGAAGGTGCCTCTGGTGGTCCGCCTCGAGGGCACGAACGTCGAGCTCGGCAAGAAGATCATCAACGAAAGCGGCCTCGACGTGATCGCCGCCAACGACCTGTCCGATGGCGCCGAGAAGATTGTCGCGGCCGTACGAAAATGACCACGCCTGCCGCCTGCGCTGAGCGTCCCTCCGAAACGAGCCCGAGCTGAATGTCCATCCTGATCGACAAGAACACGAAGGTCATCTGCCAGGGGATCACCGGCAGCCAGGGCACCTTCCACTCCGAACAGGCCATCGCCTACGGGACCAAGATGGTCGGCGGCGTGACACCCGGCAAAGGCGGGACCACGCATATCGGCCTGCCGGTGTTCGACACCGTCGGCGAAGCGGTGCGACAGACCGGGGCTGACGCCTCGGTGATCTATGTGCCGCCGCCCTTCGCCGCCGACTCGATCCTTGAGGCGATCGACGCCGAGGTGGCGTGGATCATCTTCATCACGGAACGCATCCCGGTGGCCGACATGGTCAAGGTGAAGCGCGCGCTGTCCGGGTCCAAGTCGAGGCTGATCGGCCCCAACTGCCCGGGCGTGTTGACGCCCGACCAGTGCAAGATCGGCATCATGCCTGGAAACATCTTCCGCAAAGGCTCGGTGGGCGTTGTCTCGCGCTCCGGGACGCTTACCTATGAAGCTGTGTTCCAGACGACCCAGGTGGGTCTCGGCCAGACAACGGCGGTCGGCATCGGCGGAGATCCGGTCAAGGGCACGGAGTTTATCGATGTGCTGCAGATGTTCCTTGACGACCCGGAGACGGAATCGATCATCATGATCGGTGAAATCGGCGGTTCCGCAGAGGAAGACGCCGCCGCGTTCATTAAAAGTTCAGCAACCAAGAAGCCTATGGTCGGCTTCATTGCTGGACGCACTGCGCCGCCTGGACGGCGCATGGGTCACGCAGGTGCGATTATCTCGGGCGGCAAGGGTGGCGCTGAGGACAAGATCGCTGCGATGGAAGCCGCGGGCATCCGCGTTTCACCGTCGCCGGCGAAGCTTGGCGAGACCCTTCTTGAGGTGCTGAAGGGGGCTTGAGGTTCGCCGCACGGCGACCTTGGCATTTGAGGGGACGTTTCTGAGCCTGCGCGGCCTCCGCCAGGGTCCAGGGAAGCTCCCGGAAATTTAGCGTTAGGGCGATCCGCGCTCGGCTCCTTTCCCAGAAGCTCCGCGGCGCGATCCCCGGGAGCGGATGGCATGGCGGACGACGCAGGTATTATCAACGAGGTGCTCGCCGAGACCTCGTTCCTCTACGGCGGGAACGCCGCCTTCGTGGAGGACCTCTACGCCAAGTGGGCGCTCGACCCCAATTCGGTCGAGCCGTCGTGGCGGGCGTTCTTCGCGTCCCTGCAAGACCGCGCAGACGAGGTGAAGGCCGCCGCTGAGCGTCCGGCCTGGGCCAAGGCCCTGTCGCCGTCGCCGCGTCCGGAATGGCTGTCGGCCATCGACGGCCTGTGGCCCGCGGTCGAAGCCAAGGTCCAGACCAAGATCGCCGACCGCGAGCCCGCCGCCGACACCGACACGGTGCGCGCCGCCACCCTCGATTCCCTGCGTGCGATCATGATGATCCGCGCCTACCGCATGCGTGGCCACCTGCGCGCCAACCTTGACCCGCTGGGCCTCGCCGTGCCTCCGGGCGACGCCAGCGAGCTCGACCCAGCCAGCTACGGATTCAGTGAGAGCGACTTCGACCGGCCGATCTTCCTCGACTACGTGCTGGGCCTGGAGACTTCGACGATCCGCGAGATCCTCGAGATCCTGCGCCGCACCTACTGCGGCGATGTCGGCGTGCAGTACATGCACATCTCCGACCCGGCCCAGAAGTCCTGGCTGCAGGAGCGCATCGAGGGTCGCGACAAGGAGATCGTCTTCACCAAGGAGGGCAAGATCGCCATCCTCAAGAAGCTGATCGAGACCGAGGGCTTCGAACGCTTCCTCCACCGCCGCTTCCCCGGCACCAAGCGCTTCGGCCTGGACGGCGGCGAGGCGCTGGTGCCCGCCATGGAGCAGGTGATCAAGCGCGGCGGCGCGCTGGGTGTCGAGGACATCGTCATCGGCATGCCGCACCGCGGCCGCCTGAACGTGCTGGCCGCCGTGATGGGCAAGCCCTACCAGGTGATCTTCCACGAGTTCCAGGGCGGCACCAGCCTGCCCTCCGACGTCGAGGGCTCGGGCGACGTCAAGTATCACCTGGGCGCCTCGTCGGACCGCGAGTTCGACGGCAACACCGTCCACCTGTCGCTGACCGCCAACCCGTCGCACCTGGAGATCGTCAACCCGGTGGTGCTGGGCAAGGCTCGCGCCAAGCAGGCGTTCAAGCTGCGCGCCAAGGCCGACGCCGGCCGCGGCCACGTGCTGCCGCTGCTGTTGCATGGCGACGCGGCCTTCGCCGGCCAGGGCGTGGTCGCCGAATGCTTCACCCTGTCAGGCCTGCGCGGTTACGGCACGGGCGGGGCGCTGCACTTCATCGTCAACAACCAGATCGGCTTCACCACCAGCCCGAAGAACAGCCGCTCCTCGCCCTATCCGTCGGATGTGGCGCTGATGGTCGAGGCGCCGATCTTCCACGTCAACGGCGACGACCCCGAAGCCGTTGTGTTCGCCTCGAAGATCGCCGTCGAGTTCCGCCAGCAGTTCGGCAAGGACGTGGTCATCGACATGTTCTGCTACCGCCGGTTCGGCCACAACGAGGGCGACGATCCGACGATGACGCAGCCCTTGATGTACGCGAAGATCAAGGACCACCCGTCGACGCGCGAGATCTACTCCCGCCGCCTGATCGCCGAAGGCGTGGTCAGCCAGCCGGAAGTCGACCTGATGCTTTCCGACTTCGACGCCTTCCTCGACGGCGAGATGGATAGCGGCAAGGCCTACAAGGCGAACAAGGCCGACTGGCTGGACGGCAAGTGGGCGGGCCTCAACCCCACGGGCGGCGAAGAGCTGCGTCGCGAAACTGGCGTGCCGCACCAGAAGCTGCTCGACCTCGGCCTGAAGATGACCTCGATCCCCGAGCGGGTGAGCGTTCACAAGACGGTTCAGCGGGTGATCGACGGCCGCCACGCCGCCATCAAGGCCGAAGAGGGCATCGACTGGTCGACCGCCGAGTCGCTGGCCTTCGCGAGCCTCCTCGACCAGGGTTATCCCGTACGTCTGTCCGGCCAGGACAGCGTGCGCGGCACCTTCACCCAGCGCCATGCGGGCGTCGTCGACCAGACCAGCGAGGAGACCTACTTCCCGCTGCGCAACCTGACCGACACCCAGGCCCATTTCGAGGTGCTGGATTCCGCGCTGTCGGAAGAGGCGGTGCTGGGCTTCGAGTACGGCTTCTCGCTGGCCGACCCCAACACCCTGACGCTCTGGGAAGCCCAGTTCGGCGACTTCACCAACGGCGCCCAGGTGGTCATCGACCAGTTCATCTCCTCCGCTGAACGCAAGTGGCTGCGGATGAGCGGCCTGGTGATGCTGCTGCCGCACGGCTACGAGGGCCAGGGTCCGGAGCACTCCTCCGCCCGTCTCGAACGCTTCCTGCAGCTCTGCGCCGAGGACAACCTCCAGGTCGCCTACTGCTCGACGCCGGCCAACTACTTCCACATCCTGCGCCGTCAGCT
>NZ_JAUYQL010000038.1 GCF_030697305.1 Phenylobacterium sp.
AAGAATTCGATTACGACGAACCAAGTGCTCATATTCGAGCGACCTTAGAACCAACCGAAGCGGCGCGGCACCTGACCCCCACCCGGCATTTGTTGGTTGCACGCCGCTAGCCACGCGGCGTAGTCAGGACTGTCCGGACGATGAATGGTGACCTCATAATCGACTCCAGGTTCCTCGCCTGGGGCCATAATCATAACTGAATAATCCGGAACTATGCCGACAAGCTTCGACGCCGTGATGCGAATTTCACTTTTTCGCTCGTAGTAGACTGTGTTGAGGTTGTATTTTTCCTCCGACAGTACCAGCGCTCCACCCGCCCCGTACACCTGAATATTAACGACTGGATCAGGTATACGTTGCGGGTACGGCTTTCCGGTACTTTTTGGCGTAGTCATTCCGTTGAAGGGAAAGTCGAAGAAGGCAGGATTCTGGAGCGCCGCGCTCACGCTCAGGAAGATCTCGCCGTTGTGGTGAGGCTTGATCTGGATCGCGAAACGATCCGCTTGCGCAAGGCTCACCGTCAGGGTGCCCGACACGGTCGGGCTCGAGGTTGCCTGCGGAGTTCCAGTAGATGCGGCTTTTGTCACCTTGGGGTCTGCAAGCGCGCCCGAAGGAAGTGGGGATGCCGGCTGCAGAAGAAGCCCCGTTTTTGCGGTCTGTTTTGTGGAGCTCTTGCCCTTGGCAAGGGCCCCCCGGAGGGCAGCTTCGCCTAGTACGTGCCCGTCGGCGACGAGTTCGTTCAGGAGCGCGAGATCCAAGGGCTTGGTTGCGGCGCAGTTCGCAGGCAGTAGCTGATCCCACAAAGCTTCCGCTTCCTGAAGAACTGCCGCGTCTGCAGGTAGATCGGCACAGACGCGAACTGCTGTTTCGAAGTTTGTCTCCGTGCCTCCAACGGTGAGATTATTAGAGCCGATATAAATCCGGGCCAGTGCCGGACCAGTGAAGATGTATGCTTTAGGGTGGAAGGTTATTCCTCGTTCTCTCGTGACGTAGATCTCGTCAAACACCGCCAAGGCAAACTCAAGCGCTTCTCGACTCGTACCTTGCTGGTCGATACCGAAGATCGCGCGTACCTTAGCCCCTTTCTTGCGCCATTTCTCGAAGTGGCCGCGAAGGCGGTGCAGCGGCCCTGCCTTCGCGTATGCCACGATGATGCGAAAATCCTGAAAGTCGGCCGAGGCGAGATCAGCCTTCAGTTCACCTAGAAGCCGTCGCTTGCCGACGGCTTGATCGACCGGCTTGAGTATCTCGACCTTGGCCATACGCACTCCGCGCCCCACGATGCGCCTGAACCAACATCGATTCGCACTCTGATTCCTAAGCTTAGATCAGTGCACGGAACCCGCCTGCGCTCTCCTACGCCGACCCGGGTCAACTCTGAGCCAGCGGCGAGCAGGCGACTGACTGCGTCTGCGGGTTGCATCAGGTGCTTCGCTGGCACCGGCTACATAATGGGCGATCGGATTTTCCGAGACATTGGCGAATCGCTCATGGGAGACATGCTCATCCGGGTTCCAGCGAGGGCACTCGGCGCGGCCATGTGCGTGTGGCACCCGCTTTCTAGACGGACCGCCCGACTTTGCCGACGCTAAGTTTTTACCACCCCCTGAGCTCTGCCATGCGATAGATCACGCATGAGCCTCGAACCTGAAGCAACCGCGACTCGCGCCGGGGCCTCCAGCCAGCCGGTAACTGGCTCGATGCTTTACGATCTCATTCAGTGTCCTCATCGGGTTTATGCCGACACCTTTAGTGTGGCCAGTGAGCGGGACGAGGTGAGCCCGTTTGTGCGCATGCTGTGGGAGCGAGGCAGTAATTTCGAGGCGCAGGTCATGGGCTCTCGTGTGGCAGGCTACGTGGACCTGACGTCAGTGTCCCGCCACGAGCGCGAGCGCCTGACTCGCGAAGCAATGGATCGAGGCGAGCCCCTCATCTACCGCGGGCAGATTTCAGCCGACGACCTGCTCGGCATGCCAGATGTCTTGCGTAAAGAGGTCGGCGGCTATGTGCCCGGCGACATAAAGTCGGGAGCGGGCGAGTTTGGCGGAGATGACGAACACGAACCGAAGCCGAAGCTCCACTATGCCGTGCAGCTCGCGCTATATGTAGACATACTTCAACGCTTGAGCCTCGCCGCTGGCAGGCGCGGCTTTATATGGGATGTGCGCGGCGAAGAGGTCTCTTATGACTTCGACAAACCCATCAGCGAGCGCAAGCCGAGAACCCTTTGGGATGAGTATCTCACAGCGCGGGAGGGGGCCCGCTCGATACTGTCTACGGTCACCGTCACCCGGCCGGCCTACTCCAGCACCTGCAAGCTTTGCCACTGGCACACACGGTGCCTCAGTGACCTGGAGGCAATGGATGATCTCAGCCTCATCCCACACCTCGGCCGCGCGAAGCGTGACGCCATGCTCGATTACATTCCTACACTCGCCGAGTTCGCCTCGATGGAGCTCCACAGCTTCATAACCAAAGGACGCACGCCATTCGCGCGAGTAGGTGAGAAGAGTCTGCGGACGTTCCATACGCGCGCGAGGCTCCTGAAAAGCCCCTCTCCGGCCCCGTTTCTCAAGGAGTCCATCTCCTTGCCTCTAGTTTCCCGGGAACTCTTCTTCGACATCGAAGTCGATCCGATGCGCGAGATTTGTTACCTACACGGCATCGTCGAACGCCTCGAAGGTGACAACGCTACGGAGCGCTTTATTGGCTTCTTCACCGAAGACGAAAGCGAGCAGGAGGAGGAGCGGGCGTTTGCGGAGGCCTGGGCCTATCTGACAGCTGATCCTAACGCCCTCGTCTACTACTTCTCCAAGTACGAACGGACGATCTACCGCAAGCTGCAGGCCAAGTACCCGTCGGTCTGCACTCGCGAAGACGTCGAAGCGTTGTTCCATCCCGAGAAGGCGATAGACCTTTACTTCGACGTCGTGTTCCCGGCCACCGAGTGGCCGACTCGGGACTACTCGCTGAAAACCCTCGCCCGGTATCTCGGCTTCAACTGGCGGGATGAGAACCCCTCTGGTGCTGCGTCCATCGAGTGGTTCGACCGATGGGTGAAGGGTCGCGACCCCGCCGACCGCCAACGGATCCTAGAATACAACGAGGACGACTGCCGAGCGACGCGCGTGGTCCTAGATGGGATCCGCGCTCTGGCTGCATAGGCCTAGGGCTGCAGGTTGCGCCGTTCCAACTTGTGTGCGGCAACGCCTAGGAGGGATTGCGCTGATGCCGATGAGTTTTGGCTATTATCTCGAGTTGAAATCGGTCGGATCGGGGCGCGACCGATGCGCCAATGCCCCAGTCGTTGCATGATGCCCGAGGGGGGCCGTGGACGCCAAGGATTACATGCCAACGAGGTCCTGCGGGATGCCCGCCGTGCGGCAGTATCAATGGGGAGTGAAGCGGCTCGTGCTGCTGGGGGACGACACCGTAGCCAAAGCCGGCGAGGTCCTCGCAGGCCAAGTTTCCACATGTTTTTAGTATCGTCGGGGTGGGATATCGTGAACCATTTAGAGCAACTCGTTTCCGAATGGCTTCAATACAAAGGTTACTTTGTTCGTACGTCTATTCCCGTGGGGCGGCGACCTAAGGGTGGGTATGAGGGCGAGCTAGACGTTGTAGCAATCCACTTTAAGAACAAGCACCTCCTGCATGTGGAATGCTCTCTTGATGCCTGGAATATTGAAAAGCGCCACGAGCGTTTCGCCGCAAAATTCGAGCGTGGACGTCGTTATGTGCGCGATATCTTTGAAGGTATGGAACTTCCCGAAGAGTTAGAGCAAGTCGTCGTGCTTCAGTTCGCTAGCGGCGTGGATCGCCACTTCGGCGGGACGCGACTGGTCACCGTGCGGGAGCTAGTTCACGAGATTGTTGACGGCTTGAAGGGCACATCGCCCGCAAGCAGCGCCGTGCCGTCCAACTTTCCGCTCATCCGCACCCTTCAACTGGCGTCTGACGCCATGAAGCACCCCGAGTTTGCACGGCTCGAACACCGGCTGATCCCGTTGGCGTAAGGCGGCGGCTCAGCCTCAGCCGCCTTCGGAATCGTGGCTCCTGCGAGCGAGAGGACCTGGGCACCGTAGGGTGTTACGATTGGTAAATCACGCGAGAAGCGCCCGTGGAAAGTGCGGCGCGCCTCGCCCGGGCGGCGCGGCGTGTGGCGGCTTTCGCTGCTGATGAACTGAGCTGCGGGTGACTCACTCCAGGCTGAGCTGGGAACGCGACCTCCTCTTGTGGCCTCTGCTTCCGCTGACGTCCGATCTTGCCGGCCGTGAGAGACCTCAACTATGCAGTCCGCTGGCCTATCCGACATCAGCACGACGCCCTCTCGCCCAACTGGTGAACGTCGTCATAAGCGGCACAGCGTCTCGGCTGGGGCACCTACCAAGATGTGCGCCCCTGGCAAGCTCTCACACGGCGATTTTGGCGATCAAATATTTGGACAGCGGATAGATATCGGCCTCAACGGCCTCCTCCTTTTCGTCTTGGGTACGATTGGCAGACGTAAACGGTTGAGGAGTGAGCGCTTCGCTCAGCTTGTGTCGATCAAAGACGAGGATCCGGCCTACGCCGTCGTCGTCATCGCGCGGCAACGAAGCCCAATACTCAGCGATCTGGAAGTCTGAGGTGAGACTTACATGCTTGTCGCCAAACGGGGCGCAGGCAAGTCGGTCGCTCGCGAAAATGGCATCTCCGTAGCGAGTGCCATGGAACAGAAATCGGGTCGAACGGGAAGCCATGGATATTCCTGAGCTCAGCCTTGGCGTCACCTGCGTACCTTCTCTCGATCGTAAGCGCCGAGCGGCTCCGCCTTCTCAAGTGTCTCCCGCAGGAATTGGCGGTGGCGTGCCTGCTGGTAGACTTCCTGGAACTCCTCCCGCGTAATAGTGTCGAGGTCGAGGACGGGTTCACGCTCGCGCTGCACAATAAGCTCACGAGGGACTAGCGAACCAACGATCCTTACATATGCTGCTGGATCTGCCTCGCGGATGCGCGCAATTGCGGCCGCGCCATGCTCAGCAAAGTCGTCAGCCACCGCAGAGAGGAACACATCCGTGAGGCGGTTGCGGGACCCCTTGGGCCTTCCGCCGCCGCCATTTCCCGTTAGAAAACGGCCATCTGAAGCTCGCGCCGGCGGCGTCGTGATCCCCGCTAATTCGGCTAAAGGTGCTAAATCAGCCTGCGGGTTAGCAGGATTAGCAGGCTTAGGGCGAAGCGTGTCGGTCATGGCCGAAGGGTCCAGGCTTCGCGGCGGGGAGCGCCGTCTATGATGGTTCCGGCGGGTAGCCGCTCGACGTGGCCATGTTCTTCCAGAATTTCGACCGCTCGCCGTGCGGACTTGGCATCGCGCAGGGAGTTGGGGCCAGACTGGTAGATGGTGGCAAGATTGAGCGATTGGCTGGGTTGGTCACGCCACCACGCAAGTAGCCTTTCGGCCGCGCGAAGTTCCTGCGAAACCGCCGCGCCGCCATGGAGCCGCAGCATTTCGCTGGCGAAATGCATGGCCAAGATGATGCCACACCGCATCGCCGCGAGCGGGACTTCCAAGGCTTCAGGGTCGTTGTAGAGCGTCAGCGTAGCCGCAAGCCGGCCGGCGTGTTCTGCAAGCTTCGATGCGAACGCCTTAATGGATGCTAGATGACCAGCCGCGGACATTTCGCGCTCGCAGAGATCGTGGAATTCCACCCACGCGGTAGTTGCGTCCACGCTGAGGCCCATCCCTGGCGGGTCCAGCGCGTCTGGCATTTCCCGTCGGGTTTGAGGCGGACGCGTCAAAAGATAGCGAACCCGCTCATTGTAAGCTGTCAACGCCGCCTGGGCCGTCGATGGCGGCTCGCGAAACAGCCGCGTTCCCGCCGTCGATTGCGGCGCCACAATCAACATGCGTGCCGTCAGGCCCATTCCATCTAATAACGGATCGCCAAACAACCGCTCGCCGACGACCGGCTGAAACATGATGTGAGCGCTGCATCGGCGGCCAGGCAGAAACGTCGAACCAGTGCCTACCCTGCGCCTGCGGAGCGGGTCGCCGTCCCAAAGGACATTGAAGAGCCCGGCCGTTCTCATACGGCTCTCCTCGTTGAAGGCTGCGCCGCCGAGCAACAACCCGCCTTCAGCAGTGAAAACTCCTACCGTCGGCCGACCGTTGGCTAGGTGCAGCGTCAAGCCTTCGGGAGTGGGATCGGAAATTAGCATCATGGGGTCGAGCGGCGGCTTAGGTTCTGCGCCGATCTTATCCAGGGCGCTACGAAGCGCGTCCATGTTCCCCTTGTGGGTCCGTTTCGCGTGCTCGCGCGCCGCATCCCACGCCGTTTTCTGGTTCAGATAAGCCGCGCGTTCGCCATCGCTCTGCTGTCGCAACTCTTGTTCAACTTCATACACCGGTGCGAGAGCAAGACGATCCACGCTCGACTTGCGCTCGCCGCTGTCGGCCACGGACACGAACAATCCTGACAACGGCCTCCGTCCCCCTCCAGGCAAGATCACGTCGCGTTGCGCCTGTGCCGCGAGCGTAGCGACCGCCAGGACCGACTGTGCGGCGATGGCTAGGGGAGCTTGGGTGGATTGTTGGATCGCAAGGGCCGCGGGCGCGAGCGGTCCGAGCGCGTCCAGAGGAAATGCGGGTGCAGGAGGTAGGGGTCGAAAAAGGGGGCGTTTCTCGTGCGGGGTGGCGGCTTCTTCCACTACCATTCGAGTGAACGTCACCGCGTCCGCGCCGGTCCATGTCATCGGGCTACCGTCCATGACCCGACCCCCGCGCCGCGGTCGAGATTCCACTGCGGACGGTCGCGGCGGTTTCGCGTTCGCCGAGGCCTGCCATCAGCCCCGCTTCCACCAAGGCCGCCACGGCGATCGCTGAAGGCAGCAGGCCCGCGCTGACCAACTCGCCAGCCCGGCAGGCGGCCCAATGAAGCGTAGCGTTGCGGTGCCCCGGCCTGGCTGTCGCGACGGCCCTGATCAGGCCCGCAAGCCTTGGACGCGGGTCGGTGTCATTCTGTCCGCCGGAGACAGGCTGTCGCTCCACCGACGAACGCGCCGACTGAACGCGTGCCGAAGAGACAGGCTTGGCGATCAAGTCGCATAAGGCTTGAGGCAAAGCGGGGAGCGAGTGGGTGGCAATAGCCGTCGCCAGTTGCGGCACGGTCCCGACGTGCAGAGCATAGGGCCGGCCCGTCGCCATCACGGAACCGGCCGCGATCACGTAGGCGTTGTCGCGGACGTCTATAGCTGGCGCGACCTTGCCATTAGTTGCGCCCAAGCTCTCGGGCCGGCGAAAGATAAAGTGCCGGCCGTCTCGTGGCGTGACGACTACCGGTCCGGCGTTCGGATCGACGCCGCAACGCTCAAAAATCGCTAAAGCTTCGGCGACGCCATCGCCGGAGCCGTGGCGATCCGCATCCAGAACGATGATTCCATTGGCCCGGCACGGCAGCCCAATGGCCGCAGATGGCCAGGCCCACCACCACCGGCCGACTTGTTCCGCGTCGGTGGTGGCGTTCTTGAAGCCACCTTGCACATAGGGAGACTTCGCCTGACCGCCCGCACCATCCGCCTCGCGGACTGGAATAATGCATACGCCATAGGAGCGATAGGTGCTTGCCAGCTCTGCGGCTGAGCCTGGCGCGGGAAGTCGCCTCATCGAGCTTTCTGGCCGCTTGCTCGAGCCACTGCCGACTGCCAATCGGAAACAGCCTTTTCGTCGTATCCGCCAATGGCCACGCACTCTGTGACCACCGCCATCACCTCCGCATCTGTCGCCAACTCAAGCGGAAATCGAGCGGGGCCCCGCCAGAACGGCAGCTCGAAATGCCAGCCTGGAACAACCCTGAGGACAAGCGTCGAGATATCCAGAGATGGGATGCCGGTCGCATCCCATCTACCCGGCATCTCCGGCAGGGAGGGAGCGTGGCGGATGAACGCGTTTCGTCCAGGGCCGAACCTAGCGAACGTTTCACAGTCGCGGGCGTAGGCGTCGCTTTGGTCGCCTGCCGGCGGGCTAAATCCCCACTGTCTACTGAGGGGCCGGGTATCGATCCGAGGCCAGGGTCCCGGGTCAAATATGCCCTGGAGAGGGTGCTTTCGAGCGGAGGCCATGACTCAGACCGCTCGGGCGCCGGAAGCGCCCAATTCGGACGTCGATTGGACGGCCTTTGACATGCGGGCTAAGGCCCACGCGTCGAGGTCTTGAGGGCTGTAGACGGGGAACGGGCCGAGTTTCCTAAATCGTGGGCCGCCGCCGACACAGGCGAATTTCGCCAGAGTTTCTGTGGTGTACGCGCCGTATCGTGACTGGAGGTACGCAGCCGCCTTGTCTCGGCGGAGATAAGTCTGTGTTTCCACTTGGGGCCATCCCTTTCCCTGCGCCGGAATGGCGCGGGCTGGCTCCCTAGGGATCACATAGAATTCGAACCGGCCAATGCATTGCGGTTCGGGTAAACCCCTGATTATCGCGAACCTAACGAGTGCTCGCGCATCAGCCGTTCATCTTCCTCGATGGCTGGCCGCAAGATGCGCACGGCCTTCAACAAGGTGGTGCGGCTCAAACCATGGTCAGATTTGCCTCTGGCGACCGCGTACTCAAAGCCATGGGCAGACTGGTTTTCCATGAATTGTCGGACCGCCTCAAAATGCTCCATCGCCGACTCACGGGGCCGGCCGTTGCGCCGCTTGGTCATTCCCAATTTCATTTCGCTGTTCCCATCGGGATCGCAAAGCGCGGCGAGCCAGTGGCGCATATCCGCCGATATCGGATGCCGTCCACGGAGTAGTTCAGCCAGCAAGGCCATATTTGGGGGTGCGCCTTTTGGTATCGGCGCTGCGGTGTAGACCGGTCTGCCCTCAATCAAGCTCACTGAAGCAGCCGACTGCTGCCCTTCGACAGTGGCTCGCACCATCAGCGCTTCGAGCCGCCTGCCGAACCGGCCCTTAAAAAGCTGAACCATCGGCAATTAGGCCTGTCGAGCCGGTAGCGGTGTGGGGTCTGGCGGGACGGGCTGCGCGCTGATAGCCGCTGAAATCGTACTCGCAATGCTGTCGGACGCTCGGCGCAGCGGGTCGTCGGCAAAGTGCGAATAGCGGGCTGTCGTCGTAGGTGAGGCGTGACCGAGTAACTTGCCAACCAAGCCAAGGCCAATCCCGGCCGCAGCGCCGACTGACGCGTAGGAATGGCGTAGGTCGTGAAGCCGAACGTCGTGGAGCTCGGCGTGCGCGATAACGCGCTCCCATGGCCGCTTGATGTCCGCGCGCGGCTTGTCCGGCTTTGCACCGGCAATGACGAAGTCCCCTATCCGAGGGAGCGTGGCGAGGATTTCGAGTGCCGGCGCGCCAAGAAGCACCTTCTTCGCTCCCGTCTTCGAATCCGGCAGGTTCAGCAGGCCGTTGTCGAAATCTACTTCGTTCCAACGGAGGTTCAGCATCTCGCCAGCCCGGCAGCCAGTGAGCAGCATCAAGCGAATGGCCGCGATGGCATACGGGGATATGACTTCGCGCCGGTTTTCCTCCTTTACCGGCCGGTGCTTAGCCTTCTTATCCTCATTGATTTTCCAGGGGAGCCCTACGGTTTCGGCTTCGCGCAGGGTTTCGCCCAGCTTCTGAAGCTCGGTCCCCGATAAGAACCGTTCCCCTTTGCCGTCGGCGTAGACCTTCACACCAAGGCGGGGGTTCGTCGCGAGATACCCGTTGTCCACGGCGTAGGTGAAGATGCCTCCCAATAGGCGAACCGTTCGGGTTGCGGTGCCTTTGCCCCCTTTGACGATAACCCGGCCGTGCTTAATGGTCTTCAAGTCCACCGCAGTCTTCCCGTTGGCGACGTCGCGCATGAAGCGTTCGATGTCGGCGCGGGTAATGTCGCCGATCTGTTTGCGGCCCAACAGCGGCTTGATGTGACGCACGATGCGTCCACGATCTGAGGCTAGCGTCGACGCCTTCTTCAGGGCGCAGCCCTGTTCAAGATATTCATCGCAAAGCTGAGCGACTGTCATTTCGGCCCGCTTCTTTGCCCGCTCCGCAGCCACGTCGCTGCCAAGCTCAGCCTTGGCCAGAACTTCACTCGCTGCCTTGCGCGCGGCGTCTACGGTGAGCTTTCCATAGCTTCCAATAGTCACCTTCCGAACCGGCGTATTCCGGCCGCCCACCCGATATTGAGCGATGAAGGATTTTGCGCCGGTAGGGCGAACGCGGCACCCGAAGCCAGGCAGCTTGCCGCACCACACTACATAGTCGGTCGCGCGCGGCTCCAACTCTTCTACGACGTCCTTCGTGAGGCGCTTCGTTGCCATCACTGCCTCCGGGAAGCACCGGGGTAGCACGACTGCGGTATTTTGACGTAACCCGCAGCTACCCAAGGCAAGGAGTATAGATAGAAATCCGTGACAGTACAACGTGCTACGCAGGCCCAGGCAAACTGAGGTAAAGCGATTCCTATTGCGTCCCCTGCCCTCCGAAGGCAAAGGTCACACGTTCGAATCGTGTCGGGTGCGCCATTTCTTTTTCACCAGCCAAAAGACCGGTTAAGACGTTGAACGGCAACGATAAATTTGCCGTTCTAAACCCTTCTTTGCACTTGTAGCGAAGTCGCTCCGCAAACGTGAGCTTTAGCACCGTTCGGCGGTCTACCAGCCGATCTGATTGCCAAAGATTCCAAGGGTTTGCGAGGAAGTCGAGCGCCGTTCTAAGTCCATCTTCAAAGCTGCTTGCCGGCTGTCCGTTTTTGGCAAGCCGCACTGTCATGGACAGCTTTCGCTCTTCAAGCTTGCGAATCCGATCTTCGAGGGCATTCGCCACCGTCGGCAATGTCGTTTCGAGCAGTCGATCGACATGCTGCGTAATTTGCTTATCCACTCCCTGAACTTCCAGTCGCAACGCGTTTGCCTGGGCCTCACCTTGAGTGCGCCGGTGTTCCCATAGATCGCGGAACATTTTGCGAGCGACTTGGAAGAGCGACGGGGCCGGGCGAATGCTATGGAGCAGCTCTGCGAACTGCCCCTCAATCAGCTCTCTACGGATCGACTTCCCGTAGCTCTCACAGCCCCGCTTTGGGCACAGGTAGTAGGGATATCGAGCGTGGCTTCCCTTCGACCAACACGAGGTTACCCGCCAACGGATATATGCGGCTAGCGACAAGCCGGCCGCGTCGTGTTCGAGGCGACGACGATCCTCTGCCGAGAAGCGGAGGCTGAATGGCATAAGTCGCTTCGCCGGCTGGTCCGGCGACGCGCTCTTATCAAACTCAGGTTTGATGGGTGGCTGATCGTCTAGGGGCACGGCGGCTCCTTCCGATCGGCTTGGGGTCTATGCTCTAGGTAGGTGTTCCATTCCGCGAGAGTTTCGAGCAGTTCGTTCGAAGTCGCACCATCAAGGTGCGCCAGCAGGATCAACAACGCAGCTATCCCGGCGAATGGCGTTGCGTCGCTGAAGTCGCCGCCGCCCCAGCTTTCTTTCGCCGGGAATTGACGTCAGCAATCAGGTCTCGACCACGCCGGGTATCGTCTATCTGAGCCGCGCAACCATCTCTGTCGGCATCGAGCCTGGGGATCCACTGGGCGTCTACACCGTGTCCGCGGCTCTGCGTGATCCGGCAAGCGGGGGCCTAGTCGAGCTGAAGCAGACGTTCGACGTCGCACCGTGAGCCTTGCCGGGCGCACAAGCCGGCGTTCCGTCACGCGCCGAGGTCGAGATCGAGCGCACGCGTAGTCCGCGGCTGGTTCATGATCTGCGGGCGGCCTTTTTCGCCACCACTGAGAAGCTCAGCGCCGGGTCGCCGTCAGCCGTCACGAGGCCGCGGATAAAGACCAGGCTTCGGCCGCCGCGGATCACTTCGCCGCCAGCCTCAACAAGAGCGCCGGCCGAGACCGCGCCCACGAATTCGGCGTTGAACGCAGCCGTCACCGACCAGTCGTCACCCAGGGCGCTCATGCCGATCGCGAATGCGGAATAGTCGGCGAATGTCATCAGGCACCCCCCGTGCATGAATCCGCTGGCGTTCATGTGGCGCGGTTCTGCCCGAAATGCGCACCGGATCGCCCCATCGGCTCCCGCACGCCAATAGAACGGCCCCACCATGCTTTCGAAGGCGTCGAGTTCGCCCCAGGTGCGCCAGCCCGCCCAGGGGCCTTCGATCACATCGATCACACCGTCGGGCCAGACCGTCGCTTGTTCCGCCATCGATCACTCCCAACAGTTCCTGCGCTCGTGAACGACTGTAGTTCGGCGGAGCCTGTCGGTCCGACTGAGATCGCTGTCTCCGTCGGCCTGTCACCGCCAACGCACCGGCCGATCCTGTTGGCGAGGTCGGCGGTGGCGCCTTTCAGCGGCGAGTTCATGTCGAACCCTTCGCGCCCCTCGCCTAAGCGACCGCACGCACCGAAGCGGGGTCGACGGGGCGCGAGCGGCCGACGCCCCTGGCCGAGAACAGGTGTTCGATCGGGCCCGGGAAATCCGCAGGGTTCTCCAGCATCGCGCGGATGTGTTCGCCCACCTCTCGGTCGGTAATCCAGTTGTACTTGGGATCATCGCCCTTGGCCTTGTGCTCGGTGGTGACCATGGCGCCGATGATGAGCTCGCGGATCGCGATGCGATGGTTCTCCATCTCGTGGTCGAGGTAGCGGAACATGGTCCGTTGCGCCGACTGGATCATCGAATTGTAGCTGTAGTGAGGGAAGATCCGGTCGGCCATGGCGCCGCCCACGCCGATATAGATCCCGCCGTCGATGACGATCGGAACGAAGGTCTTGGCGGCGACGAAATGGGTGATCAGGTTGTCGTGCACGATCGCCAGCAGGTCAGCGGAACTCCATTCCACCAGCGTCTTGCCCTGCGGCCAGGCGCCGCTCAGGCCGGCCAGCACGCCGTCAACTCGATCGACCCGCGCGCGGACGCCCTGCAGCAAGGTCGCAGCCGCGGCCTCGTCGTGGACGCTCCCTTCGATCAGCTGAAAGGATCGGCCGGCGTGGCGATTCTGCAGGGCCTCGGCCTTGGGACCGCCCCGGCTCGCCGCCAGGACGCCGTGGCCTGCATCCAACAAGGCCGCGATGACGCCGCTGCCCACGTCGCCGGTACCGCCCAGAATCAAGAACTGCTTCATCGCTTCGCTCTCCATGCCTCTGTTCTTCTGTGGCGATCGGAACGGCCGCAACCTGCCGATCATGGACCGGCGCATATCCCGCATCAATCGGGCCTGGCGCCCGATGGCGAGGTCGTCGCGCGAGCTTTGACCTGCTAACGTCTTCGCCTGCGACGGGAGCAAGCCTATGAGCCAGACTGAAGTCAGCCCACCGGAAATCGGCAAGAGCCTGGAGGCGGGTGGCGTCTCAACGAACTACCACGATCATGGCGCCGGGCCGCCGGTGCTGCTGATCCACGGATCGGGGCCGGGCGTCAGCGCCTGGGCCAACTGGTCGCGCAACATCCCTGTCCTGGCGAAGGATTTCCGGGTGGTCGCCCCCGATCTGGCGGGCTTCGGCTACAGCGACGCGATCGCCGGCGGCGTGCGCGACAAGGCGGTGTGGGTCCGCCAGCTCGTCGGGGTGCTGGATGCGCTGAAGCTCGACAAGGTCAGCGTCGTCGGCAACTCGTTCGGCGGCGGCATGGCGATCGCGCTGATGGTCGCCCACCCCGACCGGGTCGAGCGCGCGGTGCTGATGGGTTCGGTGGGCCTGAAGGCGCCGATCAGCGAGTCGCTGGACTACCTCTGGGGCTATCAGCCGAGCCTCGAGAACATGCGCAAGGCGATCGAGCGGCTGGTCTACGACCAGAGCCGGATCACCGAGGAGCTGGTGCAGATGCGCCACCAGGCCAGTTCGCGTCCAGAGTCCTACGCGCCGTACGCGGCGACGTTTGGCCAGGCGCCGCGGCAGAATGCGATGAACATGCTGGCCAGCGATGAGGCGCAAATCGCCGCGATCACCCAAGAGGTGCTGATCCTGCATGGCGCCTTCGACCGGGTGATCCCGCTGGAGACCTCGGTGCGGTTGAACCAGCTGATCCGCAATTCTGACCTGCACAGCTTCGCCGGCGCCGGCCACTGGGTGCAGATCGAGCGTGCTGCGAGCTTCAACCGCATGGTCGCCCAGTTCATCAAGCACGGGCTGAACGAGTAGCGGTTAAGGCCGGGCGAACACGTGGCGGAAGCCGCGCCAGCACCTAGTCCGTACACGGACGGCCAACGGCGCGGCGCGGAAGGGGTAGTCGATCTATCCAATGACACGTGGACCCAGGCCTGGGGTTGAGGCGTCCAGGCGATAGGCGGCGCCGGCGACGGGGCCACCCAACGACGACCTACTGAGCCGCTAGAATTCCGCGCGTAGCGTGCCGCCGAAGGTGCGTGGCGCGCCCAGGCGCGAGCTGACGCCGAACGCCGAGGCGCCCACCGGGCCTGCCGTCGTGGCCGACTGCAGGAAGTAGACTTCGTCGAAGGCGTTATCGACCCAGAAGGACAGGTCGTACTTGCCGTCCGCCAGCTTGGCGCCGACGCGGGCGTTGAACACGCCGTAGCCCTTGATAAGCGTCAGCGGGTCAGCCTGCGGCGAGCCGAAGTGGTCGGAGCGGTAAGCGTACGCCGCCAGCGCATAGCCGCGGGCGGAGTCGTTCCAGTCCCACTCGTACCGCGCCCCGAGATTAGCGATATACTTGGGCGACTGGTAGAGGCGGACGCCGGTCAGGTCGCAGGGCGCGGTCTTGCCGACGGCGCACGGCCCGTTCGGATAGGACGTGTAGCGTGCGTCGATGTAGGAGCCGTTGGCGTTCAGCGTCAGGTTGTCCGTGACGCTCCAGACCGCCTCGGCCTCGACGCCCTTGGACCGCACCTCGCCGACGTTGGCGAGATACGAACGCACCCCCGGCAGGGCGATATTGGCCTGCAGGCCGGACAGCTCGGTCCAGAACGCCGACAGGTTGAGGGTCAGGCGCCGGTCGAAGAACTGGTTCTTGGAGCCTAGCTCCCAGTTGGTGACGTCTTCGGGATCGAGGATCAGCGGCGAGCCTGGGGTCACCGCCGCGTTGAGGTTCAGGCCGGCGGCCTTGTAGCCCGTCGAGTAGGACGCATAGAGCAGGTTGTCTGGGGTGACCTTGTAGGCGGCGCTCAGCAGGTATGAGACGTTGTCGCCCTTCACGGTCACGTCGTAGTTGAACGGGATCGAGGTGGGGGCGTAGGGCGTGCCGCGGGTCGAGGTGGCGGAGATGCCGTCACGTTCGTCCTTCGTGTAGCGCAGGCCGGCCGTCAGCGTGAGGGCGTCGGTCAGTTCGAAGTTGGCCTGTCCGAACACCGCCCAGGCGGTCGACTTGGTGTTCACGTCATCGAGGTACTGCGAGCCCGGCGCGATGGTGATCGCGGCCGCGTTCGGGTTCGTCTGACGGGCGAGCGCGGTGTAGAAGGCGCTGGCGTCGAAGCCGAACTGGTTGAGGATGTAGTGGTCCTTCAGCCGCTGCTGGAAGTAGTAGGCGCCGGCCTGCCAGTTCAGGCGGCCAGGCTTGGAAGCCAGGCGCAGCTCCTGGGAATACTGCCAGTCCTTCGTCGTCGCGACGTTCACCTGGATCACGTCCAGAGGCAGGTTGTCGCTGTCCTGCAGCGGATCGAAGTGCCAGTAGCGCCAGCCGGTGATCGAGGTCAGGTCGGCCCACCCCAGGTCATAATTGACCTCGGCCGAAACGCCCTTCTGATCGGTGCGCATGTTCTGCAGCGCGTTGTTCTGCACGCTGTCGAGGCTGACTTTCGGGACGTAGCCCAGCGCCGCGAAGGCGTTCAGCGTGCGTTGCGTGGCGACGCCGCCCAGCGAGGTCGGGACGAGGGCCGACAGAACGCTGACGCAGCAGGTGTCGTCCTCCATGGAGTAGTCGCCGATCAACCGGATCGACAGCTTGTCATTCGGTGTCGCCAGCAGTTGCAGCCGGGCGCCGGCGCGGCCGACGCTGTTGGCGGAGATGCCGGTTTTCGTATTGTCCAGCACCCCGGCGCGGTGGGTGTTGAAGGCGGTCAGGCGATAGGCCAGCAATCCGTCGATCAACGGGCCGGTGAGGCTGGTGCGGATCTGGTTGTACTCGTAGTTGCCGAGCGAGCCCTCGATCACCGCGCCCTGGGTGAAGCTGGGCTTGCGGGTGGTGATGTTGATCACGCCGGCCGAGGTGTTGCGGCCGAACAGCGTGCCCTGCGGCCCACGCAGAACTTCGAAATTCTCGATGTCGATCAGGTCGGCCAGCGCCATTCCGGGACGGCCGAGATAGATGCCGTCGAAGTAGAACCCGACCGAGGTGTCCAGCCCGTCGGAAGCCGTCGACACGCCGATGCCGCGAATGGCCGCCGAAGAATTGCGCGGATTGGAGTTGTTGGCGGTGAAGCTCGGCACCGTCCGCTGGATGTCCTCAAGGGTGTAGGTCCCCTTCTCCTCCATCGCCGCGCCAGAGATCGCCGACAGCGGGATCGGCACGTCCTGGGCGCGTTCGGCCTGACGGCGCGCGGTGACGATCACTTCGGCGACCGCCGTGGCGGCGTCGGCGCCCGGCAGCGCCTCTACGGCCGAGGCCGACGCGGAGGCGTCCTCGGCGGCGGGCGCCTGGGCGAACGCCGGGGAAGCCGACAGGGCGCCGACAGCAAGGCTCGCGAGCAACAGTGATTTGTAAGTGTGAGAAGAAATCATGGTTCGTCCAGTGAAGAGTTACGAATACCCGCCCCGCGACCGAAGCGGGTCGCAGGTTTCACAAGCATCCGGGATTACAGAGAGCGCGTTTGGCTTCTCACCTCAGTCTTGGGCAGACCAAGGCGTGGCCGATTAGGTCAAGAGGCGCGGCGACAACACATTATGGTCGACGCATGTTGGGTCGCAGTCGCGGCCTGCTTTTCATTTTCTCGTACATCGACGAACCGCATGCGGTGAAGTTGAGGCCGCGTCTTAGGTCTTCAAATCATACTCAGTCAATATGAAATCCCATCAATGCTTCTCGCCAGACGGATAGTTTTTCTGTTTCTGGGTTCGCAACCATGCACAATCTGACCCGCATGGAAGGTGGCGTCGCTCGTCGGCGCCCGGGCGATCGCCTATCTTTCACGCGAGAATCTAAGGGAGCCGCGGACACGCACCCGCGGCGGGGGTGGACGACGGATGCTTTCGCAGCGCGGTCGCTATGCACTGAAGGCGCTGATCAACCTTGCCCGTCTGGAGCAGGGGTCGCGGCAGGTCAGCGCCATCGCCGCCGAGGAGAACATCCCGCGGAAGTTCCTCGAGGCGATCATGTCCGACATGCGACGCGCCCATCTCGTTGAAAGCGCGCGGGGAAAGATGGGCGGCTACAAGCTCGCCCGTCCCGCCGACCTGATCACCTTCGGCGATGTGATCCGCATCACCGACGGCCCGCTGGCGCTGATCCCCTGCGCCAGCCGCAACTTCTACCGCCGTTGTGACGACTGCCACGACGAAGGCGCCTGCATCCTGCGTCGGATCATGTCGCGCGTGCGCAACGAAGTGTCCGAGATCCTCGATCGCACAACCCTTGCCGACGCCCTCGCCGGCCTCGCCGATCCGCTGCTGATCGACGAGGACGAGCTGCTGGACGGCCCGCCACGCCCGGTCGAACAGGCCTGACGGTGTCAGCAGCGCTGTAGGGCGGGTCCAGAATTTCTGACGCATTTCCGAGTCAGAACGCGCTTTCCCAATTCATATCACGATAGTAGGTGTTAAGCCGCAACCGCGGAAACGCGCGTTGCTGGACGTCCGGCGACGTCCTTGGTCTTGGCTTCAGATTAGCGGCGCGGCGAACGCTCGCCAGCCCACGAGGGAAACACCATGAGCAGCGCGTCAGCGGTCCTGAAACGTCAATCATCCGATTTCCGGGCGAGCCAGCAGTCGGCTCCTTCGCGCATCGTCGTGCAGCCGGTGACCCCGGTGATCGGCGCGGAAATCTCCAACGTCGACCTTCGCAAGCCCATCGATGCGGAGACAGCAGCCGAGATCCAGGCCGCCCTGCACAAGTGGCGGGTGGTGTTCTTCCGCGACCAGGACATCTCCAACGACCAACTCAAGGCCTTCGGCCGCGCCTTCGGTCCGCTGACCCCCGCCCATCCGATCTCCGACGGGCTCGAGGAGCATCCCGAGATCTGGGAGCGCAAGGTCGCCGAGTATCGCACGCGCCGCACCGACAACGACGCTTCCGTGCCCCGGGCCCGGCCACCCCGCGACTACAAAGGGTGGCACATCGACATCACCTTCGTCGCCAACCCGAACCGCTATTCGATCCTGCACGGGGTGGAGATCCCGCCTTATGGCGGCGACACCCTGTTCACCAACCTGATCGCCGCCTACGAGGGCCTGTCGCCACCGATCCAGAAACTCATCGATGGCCTGCAGGCCGTGCACCAGACGACCAGCTACGACGCCGGCGAGCGCAAGCCGCGCCGCGACGGCCGCTCGACCGGGCCTTTCGTCTCGCTGCACCCGCTGGTGCGCGTGCATCCGGAGACGGGCGAGAAGCTGGTGTTCCTCAATCCGGGCACGGTCAGCCACATCGTCGGCCTGAAGGAACGCGAGAGCCAGGCGTTGCTCGACCTGCTGTACGGCGAGATCACCCGGCCGGAATACCAGGCGCGACTGCGCTGGGCGCCGAACTCGCTGGTGGTCTGGGACAACCAGGCCGTCGCCCATGCCGGGCCCATCGACTACGCGCACTTCAGCCTCGGCCGCACCGTGCGCCGGATCACGGTGGCGGGCGACCTGCCCACAGGTCCAGACGGATTCCGCTCGCGCGCCCTGGAAGGCGAGCTGTTCAACGTCCTCGGCTGACCCCCAGCCCGAGTAAGCGGCGGGCGCCGCTGGAGCCCCTGCCGGTCAGCGCCCGCCGCACCTTCGTTTCGTTTCAACTGACTGGTCAGATCGTGGCTTCCACCCGCAACGGCGTCCTGGCGATCATCGCAGCCTCCCTGGTGGCCTCCGCCGGCGTGCTGGCGTTCGTCAAGCCGCCCGAGAAGGCGGTGGCGGCGGAGGCCGGATTGCCCCTGGACGCGCCGTTGCCCACGGTCGTGCCGCCGGGCGCCAAGCTGGTGATCGGTGACCCGCTGACGCAGCGCGTGCTGGAGCACACCGGCTGGATCAAGGACCTGCCGTTCAAGGTGGAATGGGCGCAGATCTCCGGCGGCCCGGCTGTCACCGAGGCGTTCCACGCCAAGGTGCTGGATGTCGGTTCCGTCGCTAACATCCCGCCGATCCATGCGACCTGGGTCGGCATTCCGGTCAAGGCGATCGGCCTGCGCTTCCGCCGCGATCCCCTGGCCCATCCAACCTTCGTCCTGGCCACGGCGCCGAAGTCCGGCATCCGCTCGCCGGCCGATCTGCGCGGCAAGCGGATCGCCTTCAGCGCCGGCCAGGCGCAGGGCGAAATCGTCCTGCGCACCCTGGAGCAGCAGGGGATTCCCGTCTCCGCCGTGAAGCTGGTCGAGCTGCCGTCCACCAGCGGCGACCTCTACATCAACGCCTTGGTCGGCGGCATGATCGACGCGGCCCCAATCTCCGCGGGCGCGCCTGCCAAGCGCTACCTCGAGCAGTACGGCGCGGAGGGCGGTCGGGTGATGAGCCACGGCAAGTTCCGCGACGACCTCGGCATCATCTACGTGCGCACCGAAACCCTGCACGATCCGGCCAAGGCCGCGGCGTTGCGCGAGTACGTCAAGATCTGGGGCCGCGCCAATGAGTGGATCGCAACCCACCCGAAGGAATGGGCGAAGATCTATTACGAGCAGCACCAGGGCCTGTCGCCGGATGACGCCGCCTATGTGGTGCGCACCACCGGCGAACCGGACATCCCCGCCGAATGGACCGACGCCGTCACCCTGCAACAGGCGTCCATTGACCTGATGGCCAAACAGAGCGGCCGCAAACCGTTCGACGCCGCCATCCTGTTCGACCGCCGGTTCGAACACATCGCCGCCGAAGCCGTCGCGCAATACCGCGCCGGTCTCGCCCCGCACCTCGCGCAAGCGTCGAAGGACCCCACCCCATGAACGCCCGCACGGCGACGAGCCTCGCCATCGCCGCCGAACTCCCACGAGACGCACTCGGCGTCCCCTACATCGCCGCGCCGGTCACGCGCCGCGCCCAGGCGCGTGGCGAACGCCGCCTGAGCCTGGGCGAGCCTGTGCCGTTCGGCTGGCTGCTCGGCCCGTTCTTGCTGGTGCTCTACTGGTCGGTGGGCTCGGCCTCCGGGCTGATCGACCCCCGCGTCCTGCCGGCGCCGTGGGTCGCGGTGACCACCGCCATCGACCTGATCGAAAAGGGCCGGCTGCAGGCCGACCTCGCGGTCTCCACCCTGCGCGCGGCTCAGGGACTGGCCTGGGGCGTCGCGGTCGGGCTGCTGGTCGCGCTGGTGTCGGGCCTCAGCCTGCTGGGCGGCTATCTGTTCGACGGACTGGTGCAGGTGAAGCGGGCGATCCCGACGCTGGCCCTGATCCCGCTGCTGATCCTGTGGTTCGGCATCGGCGAAACCATGAAGGTGACGGTGATCGCCCTGGGCGTGTTCATCCCGATCTACATCCACACCCACAACGCGCTGCGCGGGATCGACCTGAAATATGTGGAGCTGGCCGAGACCATCGGCCTGAGCCGCTGGGGCTTCGTGCGTCACGTGGTGCTGCCAGGCGCCCTGCCCGGCTTCATGCTGGGCCTGCGGTTCGGCGTGATGGGCGCCTGGCTGGCGCTGGTGGTCGTCGAGCAGCTCAACGCCACCAGCGGCATCGGCTACATGATCAACCTTGCTCGCACCTACGCCCAGTCCGACGTCATCGTCGTCGGCCTGGTGGTCTACGCCCTGCTGGGTCTCTCCTCGGACGCCGCGGTGCGGGCGCTCGAGGCGCGCGCCCTGCGCTGGCGTCGGACGCTCGGCCGATGAGCCCGGTCGTCAGCGTTCGCGGGCTGATCCGCAAGTTCACCCTGCGCGGCGTCCTCAACGGCGTCGACCTGGAGATCGGCAAGGGCGAGTTCGTCGCCCTGCTGGGTCGCAGCGGTTCGGGCAAGAGCACCCTGCTGCGGGCCATCGCCGACCTCGACCACGAGGCGTCGGGTTCCGGCGAGATCTTCGTGCCGGAGCGCCTGTCGGTGGTGTTCCAGGACGCCCGCCTGCTGCCGTGGAAGCGGGTGCTGGACAATGTGATCCTGGGGCTCGACGGGCCGAACGCGCGCGAGCGCGGACGCGCCGCCCTGGCTGAGGTGGAGCTAGGGGGACGCGAGAGCTCCTGGCCCTACGAGCTTTCAGGCGGCGAGCAGCAGCGCGTGGCCCTGGCTCGTTCGCTGGTCCGCGATCCTGAGCTGCTGCTGGCGGACGAACCGTTCGGAGCCCTCGATGCGCTGACCCGCATCCGCATGCACGTGCTGCTGCGCAAGCTGTCGCAGGCGCACAAGCCGGCGGTGCTGCTGGTGACCCACGACGTCGACGAGGCGATCGAGCTCGCCGACCGTGTGGTGGTGCTGGACGACGGCAAGCTCGCCGCCGACATCCAGGTCGACCTGCCGCCCGAGGGGACCGCGCGGATCGAACGCTTCGCCGAGGTGAAGGAACAGCTCCTGGTGCTGATGGGCGTCCACGAGAGCGCCTAGGTTCAAATCCCCGGTGGAAGCGTCGCCCCTCACCCCTTCGCCCGGCTCAGCACGAACTCGGCCATCTCGTCGTGGCGGGCGAACCAGACGTCGCCCGGCTGCTGGAAGTAGCTGAGGATCTTGGCGAACATCGAGGCCATCATCGGCCTGCCGCCGAAGTGGGTGTGCAGGGTCAGGTTGATGATCTCGGCCTGGCCGCTGGTGCGCAGGAAATCGAAGGTGTCGCAGTAGACGTTGAGGAAGTCCCGGGGACTCCCGCGCAGCACCCGGTTGTCGGTGAAGTCGCTGTGCATCAGGGCGACGATGTCGCCCTTGGGCGTGGGCACGACGTACGGCAGGTCGGTGTCGTTGTAGTCGCCGTGCCAGGTGTAGCCGCGCTCGGCCAGGATCTCTGCGGTGAGCGGCGTCGGCGTCATGCGGGGGCTGGCCCAGCCCAGCGGACGCGCGCCGGTGACGCCCTGGATGATCTCGCCGCAGCGGTCGATCATCGCGCGCTCCTGGTCAGGGGTCATATAGGCCACCAGCTGGTCCTGCGTGTAGGAGTGGCCGGCGATCTCATGACCCTGGGCGTGCAGGGCGCGGGCGCTCTCGGGATAGCGCTCGATGGCGTGGGCGTTGACCGCGAAGGTCGCCTTGACGCCGGCGTCGGCCAGCACCTTAGCCAGGCGCCAGACCCCGGTCTCGCCGCCGTACTCGGCCCAGGAGATGCCCTGCAGGTCGACGACGCCGTCGCGCAAGGGACTGGCCATCGGCGAATAGGGCGGCGATTTCCCGGTCGGCCAGGTCTCGTACATCACCGTGACGATGACCGCGATCTTGCCGCCGTTCGGCCAGGCCTCGATCCTCGGCGGCTTCAACGTCCCATGTCCTTGGCGGTCTTTCCGGCGATGCCCCAATCGGTGCTGGGCACCTCATGAATGATCACGCGGATCGACTCGATCGGCGCATCGAGCGATTCCGAGATCGCCTGGGTGACGGCGATGATCATCGCCTTCTTCTTCTCGACGGAGCGGCCTTCGATCAGGTTCACGATGGCGACGGGCATGCGGTTTCCTCCCGGTGTTTTCTGGTTAGCTCTCACGCTGGCTGGCCGGCGCGGGCGCCGACAGCAAGGCCGTTCGCTCAGCTTGCGTCAACGGCCTCCATCGGCCTTCCGGCAGATCGCCCAGGGTCAAGGGTCCGATCCGCACGCGCAACAGGTCGACCACCGACAGGCCGACCAGATCGCACATACGACGGATCTGGCGGTTACGCCCTTCCTGCAGGATGAAACGAAGCTGCTGGCCGCCCATGCGGTCGACGCGGGCCGGGCGCAGTTGACGGCCGTCGAGCTGCAGGCCGTGGCGAAGCTGCTTCAGCTTGCGCTCGCTGATCTCGCCAGCGACTCGGACCAGGTACTCCTTCTCCATCTCGGACGCCGGCCCGATCACCGCCTTGGCCAGCACGCCGTCCTCGGTCAGCACCAGCAAACCGCGCGAATCCATGTCGAGCCGGCCGATCGGCGCCAGGCGGTTGGCGGAACCGGGAATGGTCGTCGCTTCGCCCCACAGGGTCTCGCGGGTCAGCAGCCGTACGGCCGGGATCTGCTGGCCTTCCGGCTGGGAGGAGACCACGCCCATCGGCTTGTGGATCACCACGCTGAGCGTCGCCTCCAGCAGCGCCTCTGCGCGGTCGGACAGCGTCAGGATCTGGCCGGGCAGAATCTTGCGGCCCACGTCGTCGACGCGCTCGCCGTCGATCGACACCAGGCCCTGGCCGATCAGCCCCTCGGCCTCGCGGCGCGAGCAGACGCCGTTCTGGGCCAGCCAGCGGTTGACCCGCTGCGGTTCGGCTTCGTCATAGCGGCGGGTCCAGGCCATGGCCGTGCATCGCGCGCCGCAGCGACCCTGTCCAGACCTGCGCAGCTCCGCATTGTGGCGATGCGGCGACACAGTTAGGCTTCCGCGCAATCAACCAACCCAATCGGAGACGCAGCCCCATGTCCCTGTTCAGCCGTTCGACCTGGCTGCTCGCCGCCGGCGCCGTGCTCGCGGTGGCCACTGTCGCCCAGGCCCACGTCACCATCGGCCCGAAGGAGTCGCCGCTGGGCGTGCGCGAGAAGTACGTCATGCGCGTGCCCAACGAGCGCAAGACCGCGACAGTGAAGATCGAGGGCTTCTTCCCGGCCGGACTGAAGATCAGCAGCTTTGAGGATAAGTGCGGCTGGAAGGTCGAGACCACCCGCGACGCGTCGGGCGCCATCGTCTCGGCGGTGTGGACCGGCGAGGTGCCGGTCGATGGTTACGCCGAGTTCGGGATCATCGCGATCAATCCGAAGGAAGGCGCGACCCTGGCCTGGAAATTCAACCAGACCTACGCCGACGGCACGGTGGTGGAATGGAGCGGACCCAAGGGTTCGAAGACGCCAGGACCGATCGTGACCTTGACGCCTGCGCCGGAAGCGGCCCCTGCGCCGGCGGCGGCCGCGCACTAACCCCCTCCGTCAAGCCCCTGCGGGGCGCGCCACCTCCCCCGTTCCACGGGGGAGGTGGCCTCGCGGCAGGCGAGGTCGGAGGGGGCTTACGCGCCCTCCACACACAACGATCTCGCTCAGACCGTAGCGATCGGATTGACCGGTGATCCCACCGCGCCCGGCAGGCGCAACGGCGGCGCGGTCAGCAGGAAGCGGCTGCGCCCGTTGGCCGCCAGCCAATCGGCCAGCGGCGTCAGCCACCAGAGCTCGCCCAGCGGCAGGCCGAGCTTGAACAGACAGAGCTCATGCAGCGGCAAGAGCGCATGGCGGCCGTCACCCGCGTGCTCGTACGGGCGCGCCTCCACCGCGTAGTTGTCGGCGGCGATGGCGGCGATCCCGCTGTCGTCGATCCAGCGCAGCAGCCGCGCGTCGGCGCCGTCCAGCACCGCGCCGCAGGCGTCCAGCCGCGCCTTGTCCGGCGCGCCGGCCATCTCGACGATCGCCTCGGCGAAGCCTGTATGGACGCAGAGCACGTCGCCGCGCTCGACCTCGGCGCCCTGCGCCTGCAGCGCCCGCATCAGGTCGTCATAACCGACGCTGCGTCGAGCATCGCCGAACGCGCGGCGCAGGTCGGCCATCACGCCACGCCCCTGCACGCCGTGAACGGCGGCGTTCTCGATGCCCAGCGCGCCGGCGCTGGAGGCTCCCTGCGGATTGTCGGCAGGGGTATGGAACAGGCCTTCCGGGCGATAGCCGTTATAGAACACCGTCTCGGCTTCACCGTCGCCGTCCGCATCGAACTGCGCCCCGACGTGGCTGAGCGCGTCCCACTGGGTGGAGTACTGCAGGCACAGCGTCACCATGTCGTCGCAGACGACCTCGGTAGTGTTGTAGACCTCACGGAACGACCGCAGGAAATTCATCTCTCCCGCCGGCGTCGTGGTCGGGCGAAGCTGCGGCGGATGGCGCGACGGATTGAGCACCGCCCCGCCCGGCAGGTCGAGCGGCAGGCTGAGGCTGAAGGTGCGCCCCTCGCGCACCTCGGCGACGCCCTGGCGCACCTTCTCGGGCGTCATCAGGTTCAGACGGCCGAGCTGGTCGTCGTCGCCGAATTCACCCCAATTGGCGCCCTCAGGCCGGACCTTCCAGCGCCGGGTCACGAGAAGCTGGCATCGAGCACGCCCAGCCGGTCGAACTCCAGCCGCACGGCGTCGCCCGGATGAACGAACACCGCGTCGGTGAGCGCGCCGGCCAAAGCCACCTGACCAGCCTTCAGCGGTCGGCCGAGCTCGGAGGCCCGCGTCGCCAGCCAGGCGAGAGCTTCCCAGGGATCGCCCAGGATCGCGGCGCCAGAGGCGGTGGCCATGACCTCGCCGTTCTTGCTGTAGACCATGCCCACCAGCTTCAGCTCGTAGTCGCTGGAGACTGGCGTCTCCGGACCCAGCACCACGCGCGCGGCCGAGGTGTTATCGGCGATCACGTCGCCCAGGCCGAACTTGAAATCCTTGAAGCGGCTGTCGATGATCTCCAGCGCCGGCATCACGGTGGCGGCCGCGGCGCGCGCCTGGGCGATCGTGGTCGGCCCGTTCAGGTCGCGGCCGAGACGGAACGCGATCTCCGGTTCGGCGCGGGGATGGATCAACGGCTTGGTGTCGACGACGCCGCCGTTGGCCACCAGCCCTGAGCCCAGCAGGTGCCCCAGGATCGGCTGCAGCACGCCCATGGTCTGCTGCTTCGCCTTGCTGGTCAGGCCGGTCTTCAGGCCGACGATCTGCTCGCCGCGGGCGAGCTTGTCGGCGATGCCTTCGAACTGCAGGCGGTAGGCCTCGTCTTCGCCGACCAGGCCTTGGGGATCGATGCGATCGATCTCGCGGCGCTCTCGCTCGGCGGCCAGCAGGGTGACAGTGCGGGGGTCCATGGTGCTCATTGTCCGTTCGCCATCAGTGCGCGCATCAGCGCATAGCCTTCTTCCGGCGCCGCGTTCAGCGAGCTGCCATTGGTGTTCGGGCGGATCCACAGCCAGGATCCGGGGATGTTCTGGTGCAGTTCGAAGCAGTGACCCAGGGGGTGAACCACTTCACGCTCGTCGCCGCGTAGGATCAGGGTCGGGACTCGGACCCCTTTCGACGTTTCGCGCAGGCTGTAGTGCTCCTGAAGCTCCGGCTTGTTGCGGATGCTCATGTAGTTGGCCAGGACGTTTCGCCAGTCTGTCCCGTGCTGGTTCTCGCGCATCTTCTGGTCGGCTTCAGACAGGTTGTCGAACGAGCCGAGGTTGACGTTCAGCGCGGTGTTGGTGGCGCCCTCCATGGCGATGATCGGCAACTCCAGCGTCAGGGTCTTCACCAGCGCCGGATGATCGATGGCCAGCCGCAGGGCGACACGGGCGCCCAGGCTGATGCCAAAGACATGCACGCGCTGCAGGCCCAGGTGATCCAACAGGGCCTTGGCGTCATCGGTCCAGGCCGACGGCGGCATCTCGCTGACGTGGGCGCTGCGGCCCATGGCGCGCATGTCCGGCACGATCACCCGGTGGGTCTTCGACAGAGCAAGGGCGTGGTGGGCGAGCGAGACGTTGGACTGCGAGGCGCCATGGAACATGATCAACGGCTCGCCCTCGCCGTGATCCTCCCAATAGTGTTGCAAGCCGTTAATGACCGCCTCAGGCATGGTCGCCTCCCATGGGTTCTTGTCTGTTTCGCGTGTGAGCCCGCGAATGGTCCAACCTTAGGGGCGTATCACCGCCGTGGCCAGACGGACGTCACATGGCGTCAACCCGCGGCGACGTCCAGCAACGCCCGGGTGTAGCCCTCGACCACCAGGCTGATCGGCGTTTCGTCGGCCAGGACCAGCACGGCGCGGTGCCGGATGATGTAGGGGCCCGGCGCGCCCGTCAGGATCTCGGCGTCCAGTGTGCGGCGGCGGAAACCGAGCGGCCGCACGACCGCGCCGAACGGCGTGCGGCTCTCATCCAGACACCGGTTCATCTCCGGCGTCAGGCGCGCGGGCACGTACCAATTGTCGGCCTCCGACAGGATCGTTCCATCGACCAGGAGCTCGACCCGGCGATGGCGAACCAGGTCCCCGTCGCCGACTTCGAGCATGGCGCGGGTCGCGGCGTCGGCTGGACGCTCGTTGTCGCCGATGCGGCAGGCGCTCACCTCGGCGCACGCCACGCCGCGCCACCGGGCCAGGGTCTCGGTGGCGCTGTCGTTCTGCAGGAGCTGACGGTTCAGCGCCTCGACGCGGGCCCGATGCTCTGGGCTCATACTGGTACGCGACTCCTTGACCCTCTCGAGCGGCGCGCCGCGTGTCAGGTCGCGGGCGGGCGCTCGCCGTTCGGCTTCTGGTAGTGCAGGACGCGCATCACGTTGTCGACCACGCCGGTGATCATCATCGGGCTGCCAACCTCGCGGCCCATATCCATGGCGATTCCGACGTCTTTCAGCCCGATCTGCAGCCGTCCTGCGTAACTGGGATCGACGCGGCCCTGCATGAAGCCGGCGAATGAGTTCATCAATCGCGCGAGCCCGTGGTCGGGAGCGATGGCGTTGGCGCGCCCGTACTCCTTGAGCATGTTGGAGTCCGCGAAACCGCCGGCCAACGCCTGGGGCAGCAGGTCGGAGTTCAGGCCGAAGCACTGCGACAGACTGCACGCCTCGGCGATCGCCATCATCGTCGCGAAGTTGATGACCTGGTTGCAGATCTTGGTCGCCTGGCCGGCGCCCTGCCCGCCCATGTGGGTGATGGTGCCCGAGTAGGCGGCGATCATCGGCCGAGCCCGCTCGAATTCCTCGGCGGTTCCGCCGGCGAAGGACGCCAGCGTCCCGGCCTGGGCGCCGCCCGGCCCGCCGGACACCGGGGCGTCCACCCAGCCGATGCCGTGCTCGGCGCGCAGGCGCTGGGCCATCTCGACGGTGACCTTGGGGTGGAGGGTGGAATTGTCGACGATGAGCTTCGTCCGGCCGCCGGCGGCGACTCCCAGCGGGCCGAACACCACCGCCTCCACCGCGTAGGGACTGTCCAGGCAGAGGAAGACGATGTCGGTGGCTGCGCCGACCTCGGCCGCCGAGCCCGCGGCGCGGGCGCCCTTGGCGATCAGCGGCTGCATCTTGTCCGGCGTGCGGTTCCAGACCGTCAGGTCGAAGCCCGCCAGCGCGATCCGCTCGGCCATCGGCGCACCGATGGCGCCAAGGCCGATGTAACCCACGCTCTGCGTCATTGCGGTCCCTCCCAGCGCGACCACGGCCGGGGATTGAGCCCCCGGACGCTGCGCCGGGCTTAGGTAGCCAGATCGGGCCAGCCGAACCAAGACCTCAAAGCGAGGGCGTCGCAGATCAGGGTCGCGCGGGGACCTTGCCCGGCCAGGTCAGGAAGCCGTTCCCGTCGAGGCCGGCCGCGCCGGGGCTGGCGACGCAGCAGGGGCCGCGCACGCTGCTGCGGCTCTCGTAGACCGCGCCGCCGCTGCTGTAGCTGCGATGGGTCTCGGATTCCGAGTAGCTCTCCGAACGGCTGCGCTCGCCGTAGACGCCGCCGGCGGTGCGGCCGGACTCCTGCTGGTAATAGCTATGGCCGCCGGAATAGCGGTCAGGCGTCGGCAGGCGCGGAGTCTCGTCGCGATAGCGGACCGGCGGCGGAGCCGGACGCTCGTCCCTATAGCGCGCGGGCGGCGGCGGCGGCGCGTAGCGGCGACGGCCGTCCTCGAACCACTGGCCGTCGTCAGCCGGCGCGGCGCGCTCGTAGCGGCGTTCCTGGGATTGGCCGCGATAGGCGTGGCCGTCCTGATAGCGGCGATCGGAGTAGACCTCGTCGCGCTCCTGGAACGACGGGCCGCCATAGATCCGGACGCCGGAGTCGCGACGATCGTCATAGCGGCGCTCTTCGTAACGGCCGCCGCGATCGTCGAAACGCTCGCGCGGCGGCGGGCCGCCAGCCAGGTCGTCATGGTCGCGCTGCTCGGCGCGGCGGTATTCGTAGCGCCCGGCAGGCGCGGCGTAGGCGGTGTGACGGACCGTTGAGCGCTTCGTCGCCGTAGCCTTGCCCGTGCGGCGGGCGACCGCCTTGTGGGCGCTGGCCTTATGGCCCCCACTCGCCTTGGCGGTCTGCGGCAGGCAGGCCGGCGTCGGCGGGCAGGCGGTCGCGGGCATAGTCGCCGGCAGCGGCGCACGCGCGGCGACACCACTTTTCGAAGCCGGTTGATCGCAGGCCGCGAGAGCCAGAAGTGCGGCGAAGGGTAGGACGAGACGGAGGCGCATGAAGAATTCCGGACGCGTCTGTTGAAACCAAAACCCTAATTGCAGGATGCCGAGCCGTTAACGCTGTAGGTTTCACCCGTTGCGCGAAGAAATTCTTCGACCAACTCGTCGTAGAGGTCCAGGCGCTTGTATTGGCGGAACTGTGGCGTGGCGCTTCGCCAAGCCTTGGCGAAGCCCGCGAGACGTGGCGGGTCGGCCAGCAACGCGGCCAGCGGCTCCAGCGATACGCGGATGGTGAACACTGCGCCGCCCGTCCGCGGCAGACGGCGCACGGTCTGGCGCTCAACGCGTATCCGCAGTTCCCGCTCCACATCGGCGGGCGCCAGATCGGCGATCCGCGCGCGCATCGGCGCGGGGTCGGGCGCGAACAGTTCCGGCGAATTGACCAGGGTCCAGTTGCGGCGCTCCAGCACGACGTTGGGACGCAGGGCGTCGAACACCCTTTGCACGCGGGCCAGGAACCGATCGCCGAAGCCCGGCACCGGCCCGTGCAATGCGGCCAGGGAGCGGCCGAGCGCTTCGCCGGCGGTGAAGAAGGTCGGGGCCGACAGGCTGAGCGCGGTCAGCCGCCAGGCGCCGTCCGTCTTCTCCATCAGGCAAAGGTCGTCGGCCACCCGTCGAGCGGCGGCGTACAGCGGCGGCAGGGCGCCGGGCGGCGGCTGCGCGCCCAGGGCCGCGTCGACCAGCGTGGCGACCTCCTCCTGGCCATCGCGCGACCCTTCGATTTCGCCCCAGACGAGATCGCGGCGGCCGGCGAACAGCGGGTCCTTTCGCAACCAGGGCGCCGCCTCCCCGCCCTGCAGCCACGCCGAGGCAGGGATAGGGCGCAGGCCGATGGCGAAGTCCGCGGCCTGTTCCCAAGGGCTCATGGGCGACGCCGCAAGATCACGGCCAGCGCCGCAGCCACGGCCACGCCGATGATGTTGGCCAGCATGTCGCGCCAGTCGCCGTCGCGGCCGAACCCCATGGTCGCCTGCAACACCTCGATGCCGGCGCCGAGCACCAGCATCGCCCCCACGAGGCGCCTGCAACGGGTTGGATAGAGAGCCAGGCCGAGGGCGGTGATCGTCAGGTAGGCGATGGCGTGCTCCGCCTTGTCCCAGAACCGCGCCAGGCCTGGCACGTCCTCGCCCGGCGCGAGCGAGGCCCACAGCAGGGCGGCGATCGCAGTCCCGAAGATCGCGGCCTTAAGCGCGGACGGCCAGCGCCAGGGATGCAGGAGAAGGGACGGGGGCATCGCCCGCTGATAGCAGATCAGCGCAGTGCGCGAACGCCTTGCGCGCGTCATGGGCCGTCTCTAGCGTCGCGCCGTTGGTGAGGAACAGCATGGCGATCGAGGCGGTGATCTGGGATTTCGGCGGGGTGTTCACCACCTCGCCGTTCGAGGCGTTCGCCCGTTACGAGGTCGAGCGCGGGGCGCCGAAGGACCTGATCCGACGGGTCAACACGCTGAACCCCGACACCAACGCCTGGGCGCGGTTCGAGCGCTCGGAGATCGACGCTGCGGCGTTCGACGGCCTGTTCCTGGAAGAATCGACCGCGCTGGGCCACGCCGTGCCCGGCCGTGACATCCTGCCGTTGCTGAGCGGCGCGGTCAGGCCGCGGATGGTGGCGGCGCTGGCGGCGTGCAAGCCGTTGTTCAAGGTGGGCTGCATCACCAACAACATGCGCACCGAGCACAGCCCGGGCGCCGACGCCGGCCAGCGCGAGGCGGGCGACATCCGCATCGGCGACATCTTGGAGATGTTCGACGTGGTCATCGAGAGCGCCAAGGCGGGCGTGCGCAAGCCCGATCCGAAGATCTACCTGATGATGTGCGAGGCGCTCCGCGTCGAGCCGCGCGCCTGCGTCTATCTCGACGACCTCGGCATCAACTGCAAACCGGCGGCCGCCCTGGGCATGAAGGCGATCAAGGTGGGCGATCCCGACGTGGCGTTGCGCGAACTGGGCGAAGCGGTCGGCCTCGACTTCGCGGCGGTGGCCGCGTGAGCCGCCCGGCCCGCATCGGCGCCGCTGCGGCGCTCGCCCGCCTGCCGGGCTGGAACGCCGTGGAAGGACGCGACGCCATCCATCGCACCTTCGAGTTCGACGAGTTCAACGCGGCCTTCGGCTTCATGACCCGCGTGGCGATGATGGCCGAGACCATGCAGCATCATCCGGAGTGGTCGAACCTCTATGGCGAGGTCAGCGTCACCCTGGCGACCCACGAGGTCGAGGGCGTCACCGAGCGCGACGTGATCATGGCCTCGTTCATGGACCAGTGCGCGCGGTCCAGCGGCGCCAAGTCCTGATCGCGAAGAGGGAGACACGGATGGCAGGACGGCTGGACGGCAAGAAGGCGTTCATCTCCGGCGCCGCCCAGGGCCTGGGGGCGGCGATCGCCGAGCGGTTCGTTGAGGAAGGCGCGCAGGTCAGCCTGGCCGACCTGAACCACGCCGGCGCGCAGGCCCAGGCGGCGGCGATCAACGCGGCCCACGGCGAGGGCCGGGCCTTCGCCTTTCCCCTGGACGTCACCCGCGAGGACCAGTGGATCTTCGCGCTGGAAGAGGCCGACGACGCCATGGGCGGGCTGTCGGTGCTGGTCAACAACGCCGGCATCATGCGTGGCGGCGACATCGAGAGCCTGTCGTTCGAGATCTGGAAACAGGTGATGGAGGTCAATGTCGACTCCGTCTTTCTAGGGTCGAAGCACGCGCTGAAGTACATGCGCCGGAGCCAGCCCGGCTCAATCATCAACCTGTCGTCGATCGCCGGCCTAGTCGCCGCGCACAATACGCCGGCCTACAACACGTCCAAGGCCGGGGTCTGGCTGTTGTCCAAGAGCATCGCCCTGCACTGCGCCAAGCAGGGGCTGGATATCCGCTCGAATTCGCTCCACCCGACCTATATCGACACGCCGATCCTCGACGACATCCGTGACCGCTTTGGCGCCGAGGAGGCCGAGGCGAAGCTGGCGCGCCAGGTGCCGCTGGGGCGGATCGGCGTACCGCGGGACGTCGCCGACGCGGCGGTCTACCTGGCGTCCGACGAGAGCCGGTTCATGACCGGCGCCGAACTCAAGCTGGACGGCGGCGTCTCGGCGATGTGAGGCGAGGCTTAAGGCCCGCGCCGAGTGACGACGCCCTAGTTGAGCAGGAGAGTTCCCAGCAGCAGGCGCGCACCTTTCTTGCCCAGCACGCGGTCGGTCTCGCGTTGCAGCTCACGGGCCAGGAAGTCGGCGTTGGGTGCAGAGGTCGGCGACAGGCCGGCGGCGTAGGTCTGGACGACCTGCACATAGGCCGCCCGAAGTCGCGGCAGGTTCAGCTCGGCGCGGTTGCGCAGCGCCCCGTCCGGCACATCGATGCCGGTTTCGACGGTGAACACCCCGCGCTTGCCGCTCGGGCGGATCGCCGTGGCGGTCAGGGACGAAATCTGGATGTAGGACTCGCCGCCGCCCTTCTTCTTCTCGGCCTTCTTCTCGCTCGCCGCGGCCATGCCCGGAACGGCGCTGAGCAGGGCGATGGCGGCCAGGATGTCGCGGCGGTTCATGCCCGCTATGTGCGGCCGTCAGGGTTAGCGCCATCTTTACGCGGGGGGCCGAAGAGTGCGCGCCGACATCCACAGATTGCGGAGCCCCACTTTGGGCCGGTTCGCGCCGACATCGCTAGACCTCGACGGCAAGGTCATCCTGGTGACCGGCGGCACGGGCTCGTTCGGCCGCCGTTTCATCGAGACTGTGCTGACCCGCGCGCGCCCACGCAAACTCATCGTCTATTCGCGCGACGAGTTGAAGCAGAGCGACATGCAGATCGACCTGCGCGAGCAGTTCGACGAGGCGACGCTGTCGGTGATGCGCTTCTTCCTGGGCGACGTGCGCGACCGCGAGCGGCTGACGCTGGCGCTGCGCGGCGTCGACATCGTCATCCACGCCGCCGCCCTGAAGCAGGTGCCGGCGGCCGAATACAATCCCTCGGAATGCATCCACACCAACGTTCTCGGCGCGGAAAACGTCGTCTGGGCCTGCCTGACCAACCGGGTGAAGCAGGTGGTGGCGCTGTCCACCGACAAGGCCTGCAACCCGATCAACCTGTATGGCGCGACCAAGCTCGCATCCGACAAGACCTTCGTCGCGGCGAACAACCTGTCCGGCGACATCGGCACGCGGTTCTCGGTGGTGCGCTACGGCAACGTGGTGGGGTCGCGCGGCTCTGTCGCGCCGCTGTTCCGCCGGCTGATCGACAAGGGCGCGACCGAACTGCCGATCACCGATCCCAGGATGACGCGGTTCTGGATCACCCTGAACCAGGGCGTCGACTTCGTGCTGTCCTCGCTGGACCTGATGCGCGGCGGCGAGATCTTCGTGCCGAAGATTCCCAGCATGAAGATGACCGACCTTGCGGCCGCCATGGCCCCGGACACCCCGATCAAGGTGGTGGGCATCCGCCCGGGCGAAAAACTGCACGAGATGATGATCTCGGTGGACGACGCGCGCACCACCCTCGACCTTGGCGACCGCTACGCCATCGAGCCTGCGTTCGTTGAGTACACCCGCGGCCCATTCACCAACGGCTCCACGTCGGTGGACGAGGCCTTCTCCTACGCCAGCGACACCAATGACGACTGGCTGACCGGCGACGGCCTGCTGGCGATGCTCAGCGATGGCTGACGGCGTCCTGCCCTACGGTCGCCAGACCATTGAGGACGACGACATCGCCGCCGTGGCCGCCGCCCTGCGCGCCGACTTCCTGACCACCGGGCCGGCCGTCGACGCCTTCGAAGACGCCTTCGCCGCCGTGGTCGGCGCGCAGCACGCGGTGGCCTGCGCCAACGGCACGGCGGCCCTGCACCTGGCGATGCTGGCGCTGGAGGTGCAGCCGGGCGAGGTCTGCATCGCGCCGTCGATCACCTTCCTGGCCACCGCCAACTGCGCCCGCTACGTCGGCGCCGAGGTGGTGTTCGCCGACGTCGATCCCGACAGCGGCCTGATGACCCCGGACACCCTTGCCGCGGCGATCACGCGACTGGACGGCCGTCGCCTGCGCGCCGTGCTGCCGGTGCACCTGCGCGGTGACGTCGCCGACCTGCCAGGGCTGCGCGCCGTCGCGGAATCCGCAGGCGCCGTGTTGGTCGAGGACGCGCCGCATGCGCTGGGCTCGCGTCTCACCACCCCTGATCACGAAGAATGGGTCGGCGGCGTCGGATGCTCGGCCATGGCCACCTTCTCGTTCCATCCCGTGAAGACCATCGCCACCGGCGAAGGCGGCATGGTCACCACCAACGACGGGCATCTGGCCCAACGCCTGCGCACCCTGCGCAGCCATGGGATGGTGCGCCCGGCCGGCGCCGACCCGTGGATCTATGAGATGCCGGAGCCCGGCTTCAACTATCGGCTGCCGGACATCCTCTGCGCGCTCGGGCAATCCCAGTTGGCCAAGCTGCCGCGCTTTGCTGCACGCCGCCGAGCTCTGGCCGCCCGCTACGCCGAGCGGCTCGCTGGCCTGTCCCCGCTGGTGCGTCCCGCGACCTCGCCCGCCTGGAGTGATCCGGTGCTGCACCTGATGTGCGTGCTGATCGACTTCGAGGCCGCCGGCGTCACGCGCCGCGCGGTGATGGAGGCGATGCGCGCCGACGGCGTCGGCAGCCAGGTCCACTACATCCCCGTGCACACCCAACCCTACTACGCCCAGCGCTACGGGCCGCTGCATCTGCCCGGCGCCGAAGCCTGGTACGCCCGCTGCCTGTCCCTGCCGCTGTTTCCGGGGATGGATGACGCCGACGTGGACCGCTCGGTGGACGCCCTGGCGCGGGCGTTGGGTCGCTAACGCTCCTTCCGCTCCATCCCGGCGAAAGCCGGACCCAAGCTGGCTATCCACGCAGGAGACCACGCCATGTACATCGCTGCGCCGTCCCGCGAGGAACGCCCAGAGATTCTGCGGGAGGCCATGCGCGACATGCAGTTCGCGGCCCTGGTGATCGCCGGAACCGATGGACTGACCGCGTCCCATATACCCCTGCTCGTGCGCCAGGCAGATGACGGCGGATTGTTGCTGGAAGGCCACGTGGCCCGACCCAACGACCTGTGGAGACAGGCGCTAAGCGGCCGCCCGGCGCTGGCCATCTTCCAGGGCCCGCAGGCCTACATCCATCCCGGTTGGTACCCCAGCAAGCAGGTCGACGGCCGCGCGGTGCCGACCTGGAATTACATCGCGGTGCACGCGCACGGCATGCTGGAAGCGGTAGAGGACGAGGCGTGGCTGCGTCGACACCTGGCCGAGCTCACGGCGCGCAACGAAACTGACCGCGACGCCCCCTGGGCGATCACCGACGCCCCGGCGGACTACGTGGCTGGCATGCTGCGCGCGATCGTCGGTCTGCGGCTGTCGGTCGAGAGGATCGAAGGCGCCTGGAAGATGGCCCAGCGTCATCCGCCAGAGAATCGGCGAGGCGTGATCGAAGGCCTTTCGACGTCCTCCAACCCACGCGACCACGAGGTCGCCGCGGTGATGCGCGCACTGGACGGCGGTTAGGGTCGCGCTCAGGCGGCCAGACTGGCGGCCTGGATCATGTCGCGGACCTGGGCCATCTGCTCCGGTGATCGCGCGAGTTCGCCGCGGATGTCGTCCTGACGCAGCAGCTTCATCGCCTCGACACGGGCGCGGTCAGCGGCCGGACCCAGCGGCGCGGCTTCGCCGGCGGCCAGCCGCAACAGCAGTGAAATGCGATGCAGGGCCGGCGCCTGGGCCTTGGCCACCGCGGCGACCAGCTTGGCGTCCGCCTCGACCAGCCCACCCAATTCGCCGAGCTTGACCTGGATCGGCTCGAAGTCCTCCAACACGAGACCCGAACGCGCCACGGAACGCTGCAGGTCCGCAAGGTTGGCCAAGCGGGTCGCCGGGCTGTCCGGGCTGTTGCGGACGTCCTTCTCGAAGCGCAGGGCGGAGATCAGGGCGGCGAGCCAGCGTCCGGCCTGGCGCTTGTTGGCCGAGCCGATGACGTTCTCCACCAGCCAGATCAGCGCCCCCGCCTCGGCGCGCGCCGAACGGTCCTCGCCCAGGAACGCATCGACGAAATCGCCGGTGACCAGGGTCTTGGAGCGGGCGGCGAAGGCCGACTGGACGTCGTCGACCGGCAGCATGTCGCCGGCCGCCGCGGTCAGCGCCATGGCCAGACCGCGCAAGATGTCGATCTCGCCTTCGGCGTCGGAGGGACGCAGGCGGCGTGGGCCCATCAGCTCTCGCAGGACGCGCCGCGCGATGGCGGTGCGCACGGCCGCGAAGTCCTCCGCGGCCAGGCAGCGGCCCAGGCGCTCGGCCGCTGGCGACAGCTTGGGCATCACCTTGGCGACCGAAGGCTCGACGGCGATCAACGCGTCCACGGCGTCGGCGGCGGCCAGGCGGGTCATCGCCGCGAGCGTACCCCCCAGGTCAAGATCATGGCCGAGAATGTCGTCCAGTCCCACCTTGGAGCCGAGGATCTCGGCCAGCAGTTGTTCGATGGTCGACAGCGCCAGCGCCCTGGGCGGACCAGCGGCGGGCGCGACGTCCACCAGATCCAGCAGCCGCGTGACCTTCTCGGTCCAGGTGCGGGCCGACGCCAGCGAGGCCGCGACGCCGGCGCCCAGCAGATAACCGCGCTCCGGCTCGCGCATCAGGCGCTCGGCGGCGACGGCGAAGCCTTCCTTCTCGATGTTCGGCAGCAGGCCTTGGCGGTTGTCCTTGAGCAGCCGCTCGATGGCGCGCTCTACCAGCTTCTGGAAGCTGCGGATCAGTTCGTGGACCGAGATGCCGCGATCCTGGGCCTCGGGAATCGCGATCTTCTGCAGGGCGTGCTGCAGGTCGGTGCCGGACGCCTCCAGCTTCTCGACCAGATCGGGACGGTGAAGCAGCTCGAACGGCGTGGCCCGGTTGCGCTCCAGCCAAGCATCCAGCAGCCGGCCGATGCGGTCACGCGCATGGGCCGAGTAGAGATCCTGCGGGGTGACGCACAGCGGCTCGAGATCCTCGCGGACCTTCTTGGCCTTCGGCTGGTCGGGATCGCCCAGCGCCAGGATCGACACGCTTCGGAATTCGCGGGTCTCGGGATCGAGGGTTTCCTTGGTGACCTTTACCGCGATGGCGCGGCCCTCGGCCATCGTCTCCTGAGCCGCGCTGACCGCCTGCGCGCGGTCTTCGGTCGCCAGCTCCAGCGACCAGCCCGAGCCCGGCTTGCGCCGGACGCAGACCTCGAAGTGCACCTGCGCGCCGTCCATGAGAGACTCTCCCTGCGGTGCGAAAGTCGCCGAACAAGCTTAATGCTGCGTCACCGCTTGCAAATGCGGCGCCCCATTGAGGTCACTGTGTCGGCCGACTAGCTTCCAGCCTCGCAAGGAGACGCGAACTTCAGATGGCCAAGATCACGCTCGTCGACGACGACGAGAACATTGTCACCTCGGTGGGCCTCGCCCTCGAGAGCCACGGTCATACGGTGAAGTCGTACTACGACGGCGCCGCCGGCCTGGCCGCGCTCGAGAACGATCCGCCGGACCTGGCCATCCTCGACGTGAAGATGCCGCGCATGGACGGCATGGAAGTGCTGCGTCGCCTGCGCCGCACCACCGACCTGCCGGTGATCATCCTGACGTCGAAGGACGAGGAGATCGACGAGATCCTCGGCTTCAACCTGGGCGCCGACGACTACATCCACAAGCCGTTCAGCCAGCGCCTGCTGATCGAGCGGGTGAAGGCGCTGCTGCGGCGCGCCGGCGCCGACGGCGAGGAGCCGGCGCCGATCGCCGGCGACGCCACGCGGGCGATCAAGCGCGGCAAGCTGACGCTCGATCCGGCGCGTCACGACTGCCTGTGGGACGGCCGTCCGGTGAAGCTGACGGTGACCGAGTTCCTGCTGCTGCAATCGCTGGCCCAGCGGCCCGGGTTCGTGAAGAGCCGCGACAACCTGATGGACGCCGCCTACGAGGATCAGGTCTATGTCGACGACCGCACCATCGACAGCCACATCAAGCGGATGCGGAAGAAATTCCGCGATGTCGACCCTGAGTTCGACGCGATAGAGACCCTGTATGGCGTCGGCTACCGTTACCGCGAAGTCTGAACCCGACCGCAGGCGGTCGCGCGGGTCCTGGCTGCCGGGCACCCGGCTCGGCCGGCTGATCATCGCGCTCAACCTGCTGGGACTGGTGATCCTGATCGGCGGGGCGCTGGTGCTGAACGAACTGCGGCGAGGCCTGGTCGGCGCGCGCATCGACAGCCTGACCACGCAGGGTGAGCTTATCGCCACCATCATCGACCGCGCGGCGACCATCGGCGAACCCGAACCGTCAATGGACGGCCAATACGCCGCCGAGATCCTGCAGATGCTGTCCAACCCGCGCTCGCAACGGGCGCGACTGTTTGACGCCGAGGGGCGGCTGATCGCCGACTCCGACTGGGTGGCCGACCGGGTGGAATGGAAAACGCTTCCCCCCGCGCGCCAGCGCGTCGACCCCGGGACCTTCTCCCTGGATCTGCAGGGGCGCGGACCCGCGGCGCCGATGGCGAGCGGGGAGGCGGGCCTCGCCCGCGAAGTCGCCAAGGCTCTGAAGGGCGACCATCAGGCCGGCATGCGGGTCGGCGACCACGGCGCGCGCGTCGTCTCGGTGTCGATCCCCATCCAGCACGTCCAGGCGGTGCTGGGGGTGCTGACCCTGGAAGCCAGCGACGTCGACGAAATCATCGCCCGCGAACGGGCCGCGCTGATCCCCTTCGCGCTGATCGCCGTCAGCGTGACGCTGATCTCCTCGCTGTTGCTCAACCGATTGATCGCCCAGCCGGTGCGCAGGCTGGCGCGCGCCGCCGACAGCGTGCGGCTGTCGCGGGCCAGGGCCATCTCCCTGCCCGACCTCGCCAAGCGGGACGACGAGCTCGGCGACCTGACCCGCTCGCTGGAGGACATGACCCACGCCCTTTCCGAGCGCATGGACGCGATCGAGAGCTTCGCCGCCGACGTGGCGCACGAGATCCGCAATCCGCTGACCTCGATCCGCTCGGCGCTGGAGACCCTGGACCTGGTCACCGATCCGGCCGCGCGCGAGCGCCTGACCCGCATCCTGCATCAGGACATCCAGCGGCTGGACCGGTTGATCACCGACATCTCCAACGCCTCGCGCCTGGACGCCGAGTTGTCGCGGGAATCACCGCGCCCGCTGGACGTCGGCCGGCTGCTGTCGGACGTCGCCGGCCTGTACCAAGAGACCGCCAAGCCCGGCGACATCGACGTGCGCTTCGTCCCCGCCGATACGCTGGAGCCCATCCGGGTTTCGGGCCGCGAGGGTCCGGTGGGTCAGGTGTTCCGCAACCTGATCGACAACGCGCGCTCGTTCAGCAGACCAGGCGGCGAGGTGCGGGTCGGTCTGCAGTCGTCGCGCGGACAGGCCGTGGTGACCATTGACGACGACGGCCCCGGCATTCCCGAGGAGAACCTGGAAACGGTGTTCCAGCGTTTCTACACCTCCAGGCCGAAGGGCGCGGCGTTCGGCGGCAACTCAGGTCTCGGCCTGTCGATCGCCCGCCAGATCACCGAGGCGCATGGCGGCGTCATCCGCGCCGAGAACCGGGCGGGACCGGACGGCGAGGTCGCCGGCGCGCGCTTCGTGGTCTCGCTGCCGCAAGCCCGGTCGTGATCGTCCACGGCGGTCTGATCGCGGCCAGGATCGGCGGCGCCTGGCGCGGCGCGCTGATCGAAGGCGCATCCGGCGACGGCAAGAGCGACCTGGCCTTACGGGCGATCGACGCTGGGTTCCGCCTCTGCGCCGACGACCGGGTCGAGCTCTGGGCGTCGGGAGCCAGGCTCTACGGCTGCGCGCCGCCCAGTCTGCAAGGCCTGATAGAGGCGAGGGGTCTCGACGTGGTGCGCCTGCCCGCCCTGGCGTTTTGCGAGGTCGCACTGGTCGTTCAGTTCGGAACGCCGGAGCGATTGCCCGAACCGCGCTGGGTGGAGCGCGAGGGCCTTCAGATACCGGCGTTCCTGTTGGCGCCCTACGAGGCGTCCGCACCGCTCAAACTGCGCCTCGCCCTGGAGCATACGCAGACGCGGCGCCCTTGATCATGTGTCGCCTGAGTTGATTGCTCGGCGCGGGATGAAATTCAGGGTTGAGGTCGTTTGACTCTGTGGATCAGGGCGGCGATGGACAGGCGCAATTCCCCTTGCCTTCGTGTGGTGTTGGGGGCCTGTGGCTTTCCGGCGCGCCCCCCTACCGCGTCAGTAGAGTGTTATCCATGTTGTCTCAGAGTGGGGGCGAATTCTTCGGGCTTCCCCTGTGCGACGCGATGCGGGCGGGGCGCACGCAGAGTCAGGGCCAAGACCGCATGTGGCGTCGAAAATGGCGAATGACGACTCAAGGCAGCTCTTTCCTCCGACGCCGCACTGCTCGGTCGGGGACGGCGGACGTGAGCCTCGCGGGATGATCGGCCTGGTCATCGTCACCCACGGGCGCCTGGCGGAGGAATTCATCTTCGCCATGGAACATGTCGTGGGCCCCCAAGCCGCCGTGGAGGCGATCTGCATCGGGCCTGAGGACGACATGGAACGGCGCCGTCAGGACATCCTGGAGGCCTGCAGCCGGGTCGACGGCGGCGGCGGGGTGATCCTGCTCACAGACATGTTCGGCGGCACGCCGTCGAACCTGGCCATCTCGGTCATGGAACAGACCAAGGCGGAGGTCATCGCCGGCCTGAATCTTCCGATGTTGATAAAATTGGCCAGCGTGCGCAATCGCCAGCCGCTCGAAGATTGCGTAGCGTGTGCGCAGGAGGCGGGACGCAAGTACATCTCGGTCGCCTCGTACGTGCTCGCCGGAGAGAAATGAGCGAAAGCGTCGTCAGGGAGGTCGAGATCGTCAATGAGCGGGGGCTGCACGCCCGCGCCTCGGCGAAGTTCGTCCGCACCGCCGCCGGTTTCGACGCCGAAGTCACGGTCTCCAAGGACGGCCAGGCCGCTGACGCCCGCTCGATCATGGGCTTGATGATGCTGGCCGCCGGACCTGGCTGCTGCATCCTCATCGAGGCGCGCGGCGCCGAAGCCGACGCCGCCGTGGCGGCGCTGGCGGCCCTAGTCGCCGACCGCTTCGACGAGGACCGCTGAGGCCGCGCCCATCGGCCTCATCCCGAGATCGGCCAGCAGCGCCGCATCGGTGTCGCGGTCGGGGTTGGCCGTGGTCAGCAGCTTGCCGCCGATGAAGATCGAATTCGCTCCGGCCAGGAAGCACAGCGCCTGCAGCTCGCGGCTCATGTGTTCGCGCCCGGCCGACAGGCGCACCACGGCCTTCGGGCAGACCAGGCGGGCGACCGCCACCATCCGCACGAACTCCAGGCCGTCCACGGGATCGCTTCCCCCCAGCGGGGTGCCGGTGGTCGGCATCAGGTCGTTCACCGGCAGGCTGTCCGGATGCTTGGGCAGGGTCGCCAGGGCCTGCAGCAGGCCGGCGCGGTCGTGGCGCGTCTCGCCCATGCCGACGATGCCGCCGCAGCAGGTGTTGAGCCCCGCGTCGCGCACGTGCGCCAGCGTATCCAGACGGTCCTGATAGGTCCGCGTGCTGACCACGCTCGGGTAGTACTCAGGGCCGGTGTCGAGGTTGTGGTTGTAGTAGTCGAGGCCGGCGTCCTTGAGCGCCTTGGCCTGCGGGCCGGTCATCATCCCCAGCGTGGCGCAGGTCTCCAGACCCAACGCCTTCACCCCGGAGATCATCGCGCAGACCTTCGGCAGGTCGCGATCCTTGATGTCGCGCCAGGCCGCGCCCATGCAGAAACGCTGCGCCCCGCCGGCCTTGGCCTCCATCGCCGCGGCGATCACCGCGGTCGTATCCATCAGCTTGGTCGCCGTAAGGCCGGTATCGAAGCTCGCCGACTGGCTGCAGTAGCCGCAGTTCTCCGCGCAGCCGCCGGTCTTGATCGAGAGGAGCTGGGAAAGCTGCAGCTCCGTGGGATCGAACCAGCGCCGATGCACCTCGGCCGCTCGGAACACGAGCTCGGTGAACGGCAGCTCGAACAGCGCCTCGATCTCGGCCACGGTCCAGTCGTGGCGGGGTTCGGCGGCGTCGACCATGCGGGTGTGGGCGTTCATGACGGCTCCTTGCGCTCAAGCGCGATTACACCGGCGGAGCGCCTGCACGCAATGCGTCGCGCCGCACGCGGGCGTCGGGCCGCCGCCGAGGACGCCTTTTTCAGGCGCAGGACGGCGTCAACCTAATCATATAAGGATTTCTTTATATGTTTCCTTGCCCATGGCGGCCGGGCTGGCTATAGAGCCGGCCACCAGACATTCGCCGACAAGGACCCGTCATGACCGACTACGTCGTCAAGGACATCGCCCTGGCCGATTGGGGCCAGAAGGAAATCGCCATCGCCGAGACGGAGATGCCCGGCCTGATGGCGGTGCGCGCCGAGTTCGGCAAGGACAAGCCGCTGAAGGGCGCCCGCATCGCCGGCTCCCTGCACATGACCATCCAGACCGCAGTGCTGATCCAGACGCTGGAGGCGCTCGGCGCCGAGGTGCGCTGGGCCTCCTGCAACATCTTCTCGACCCAGGACCACGCCGCCGCCGCCATCGCCGCCGCCGGCACGCCGGTGTTCGCGATCAAGGGCGAGAACCTGATCGAGTACTGGGAGTACGCCCACAAGATCTTCGAATGGTCCGACGGCGGCTATCCCAACATGATCCTCGACGACGGCGGCGACGCGACGCTGCTGTGCGTGCTCGGACCCAAGGCCGAGAAGGACGCGAGCCTCCTCAGCAAGCCGACCAACGAGGAGGAAGAGGCGCTCTACACGGTGATGAAGCGCTATCTGAAAGAGAAGCCCGGCTTCTACAGCGCCATCCGCGACTCGATCAAAGGCGTCTCGGAAGAGACCACGACCGGCGTCCATCGCCTGTACCAGATGGCGGAACGCGGCGAGCTGCCGTTCCCCGCGATCAACGTCAACGACAGCGTCACCAAGTCCAAGTTCGACAATCTCTACGGCTGCCGTGAGAGCCTGGTCGACGCCATCCGCCGCGGCACCGACGTGATGCTGGCCGGCAAGGTGGCGGTGGTGCTGGGCTATGGCGACGTGGGCAAGGGCTCGGCGGCGTCCCTGCGCAACGGCGGCGCGCGCGTCGTGGTCACCGAGATCGACCCGATCTGCGCCCTGCAAGCGGCCATGGAAGGCTATGAAGTCCAGACCATGGAAGACGTCGCCGACAAGGCCGACATATTCGTCACCGCGACCGGCAACAAGGATGTGCTGACCGTCGAGCACATGCGGCGCATGAAGAACAACGCCATCGTCGCCAACATCGGCCACTTCGATTCCGAGATCCAGGTCGCCGGCCTGAAGAACTTCAAGTGGGACAAGATCAAGGATCAGGTCCACCACGTCGAATTCCCGGACGGCAAGAAGATCATCCTGCTGTCTGAAGGCCGCCTGGTGAACCTGGGCAACGCCACCGGCCACCCGAGCTTCGTGATGAGCGCCTCGTTCACCAACCAGACGCTGGCGCAGATCGAGCTGTGGGCCAACGGCAAGAACTACGAGACCAAGGTCTACACCCTGCCCAAGCACCTCGACGAGAAGGTGGCGATGCTGCACCTCGACAAGCTGGGCGCGAAGCTGACCACCCTGTCAAAGGACCAGGCCGACTACATCGGCGTGACCCCGCAGGGCCCGTTCAAGCCGGACCACTACCGCTACTGATCCTACTCCGCTCACCCTGGCGAAAGCCCGGGTGAGCGGAAGGGATATCAACGCCCCTCGAACTTCGCCGGGCGCTTCTCGGCGAAGGCGGCGAAGGCTTCGGCGCGGTCGCGGGTCGGGAAGATCTGGGCGTGACGCTCGGTTTCCGCCAGGCTGAAGGCGCGCATGTCCATGCGCTCGGCGTCGAGGAAGTTGGCCTTCAGCGCCTTGAGCGCCAGCGGCGCGGAATTGGCGAGCTGGGTGGTGAGCTTGTCCAGCTCGGTCTCGAAAGCCGCCTCGTCGAACACGCGAGTGACCATGCCCATGTCCAGCGCCTCCTGCGCGCCGAACTTGCGCGGGAAGAAGTAGAGGTCGCGCGCCCGGCCCGCGCCGACGATCCGCGACAGCGTCCAGGGGCCGGCCATGTCGCCCGCCGCGCCCACCGCCAGGAACGCCGTGTTGAACGCCGCGCGCGTGTCGGCGAAGCGCAAGTCGCAACCCAAGGCCCAGCCGAAGCCCGCACCGGCGCACGCGCCGCGCACGGCGGCGATGGTCACCGGCGCCATCTCATGCAGCAGCACCGGCAGGTGAAAGTAGGTGCGGTCCTGGGCCAGGTGCTGCGGTTGGTCGCTGGCTTCGGAATTGTACTGCTTGATGTCGGCCCCGGCGCAGAAGTCCGCGCCCTCGCCCCGCAGCACGACGACGCGGACGCTAGGGTCCTTCGACGCCTCCAGCGCCGCGTCGTAGATCGCCGCAGCGGTGCCGTAGCGCAGGCTGTTGCGCGCCTGCGGACGGTTGATGCGGATGGTCGCAACGCCGTCCTTGACCCCGTAGATCACGTCTTCCGGATGCTTGGTGAAAGCGGTCATTTGGGGAATCCTTCGCTGACGGGGGCAAATGCGGGAGGACGGCGCTCGACGAACGAGGCGCCGCCCTCGACCGCGTCAGGGTGCTTCAGGGCGGCCTGCATGATCCGCTCGCAATCCTCGGACGCGGCGACGAAGTCCATCGACAGGTGCCGATAGACCATCGTCTTGATGGTGGCGACGGCGCGTGGCGCGACATTGGCCTTGAGCATGGCCACGTAATCGATGGCGGCCTGGACCAGGTCGGCGGCCGGAACCACGCGGTCGACCAGGCCGATGCGCAGCGCCTCCTGGGCGTCGACCTTGCGCGAACTCCACAGCAGATCGAGGGCGCGGCTGGTTCCGATCTGGCGCGGCAGTAGCCAGCTCATGGCGTGTTCGGCGATCAGACCGCGCTTGGAGAACACGGTGATGAAGGTCGCCTCCTCTGCGGCGAAGCGCAGGTCGGACATCATCGCCAGCACGAAGCCGCCGCCGGCCGCCACGCCGTTGATCGCGCAGATCACCGGCTTGGGCGTACCCAGCAGATAGCCGAACAGCGCCGGCGTGCCGTCGCCGGCCTCGAAATGCGGGCGCGGCTTGCCCGCGGCGCCCGTTGAATTCTGCAGTACGCCCATGTCCATGCCGGCGCTGAAGCCGCGGCCTTCGCCGGTGAACACCAGGGCGAACACGGCGTCGTCGGCGGTGGCCCGCTTCACCGCGGCGCGGATGCCGTCGATCATGCCCAGAGACAGCGCGTTCAGCGCCTCGGGCCGGGTCAAGGTGATCAGGGCGACGTTGTCGCGCACCTCATACTTCAGGTGGTCGGCCGTCTCACCCATACGCGTCTGCTCCCATGATCCGGGCGCGGCCCGTTACGCTTTGCGGCATCTTTCTTGGATGCTACGCCCAAAGGCAACCGACCGATCCGACGGCGTCGACGAGGAAATGCGGATGAGCGAGTACCGGCTGCGCCAGGTGGCTCTGATGGCTGAGGACCTTGGCGAGGTTTCCCGCCAGCTCGAGCAGATGTTCGGCGTGGAGGTCGGCTTCAACGACCCCAGCCTGGTCACCTGGGGACTGATCAATGCGGTGTTCCCGGTGGGTTCGGACTTCATCGAGGTCGCCCAGCCGACGGTCGACGAGGCCCCCGGCCGCCGGTTCATGGACAAGCGCGGCGGCGACGCCGGCTACATGGTGATCTTCCAGGCCGAGGACGCCGACGCCCATCGCCGGAGGCTGGAAGCGAAGGGCGCCAGGGTCATCGAGCTGTTGGACTACGACGACCACGTGGCCGTGCAGTTCCATCCGAAGGACTTCGGCGGGACTCTGACCTCGATCGACGAGGCGCGCGGCGCAGCGGACTGGCTGAGCGCGGACTGCCACTGGCATCCGGCGGGCGCCGACTGGATGGCGGCGCGCAACGGCGACACTTTGGGCATCGCCGCCGTCGCCGTGCAGCACCCTAACCCCGAGGCGGTCGCGGCGCGGTGGTCGGAACTGCTCGAACTGCCGGTGAGCGCAGGCCCGAACGGTCCCGCCATCGAAGTGCTCGATGGACGGATCGACTTCGTCCCAGCACGCGGCGGCGCAGGCGACGGCGTGGTCGGGCTGGAGATCCGCGTCCCGAACGTTGAAGCCGCACTGAAGCGCGCGCGAGACGCCGGCCTCCCCGTCGACAATGGCGCGGCGATGATTGGCGGCGTCGCCTTCCGACCGGTGACTTAAGCGTGGCCGGCGTCGAGGTCCTGGGTTTCGCCCATGCCCCATTCGGAGCGGTGAAGGACGCCTTCGCCGCCAACTTCGCGGAAGGCCGCGAGCTGGGCGCTCGTTTCAGCCTGGTGCGCGAGGGCGAGACTGTAGTCGACCTGCATGCGGGCTTTGCCGATCGCGCCCGTACGCGGGCGTTCGGCGCCGACACCCTGGCGACGTTGTTCTCGACCACCAAGGCGCTGGCGGCGCTGATGATGGCGCGGCTGGTGGACCAGGGCCGCCTCGCCTACGACCAGCCGGTGGCCGATGTCTGGCCGGAGTTCGCCCAGGCCGGTAAGGCAGGCGTCACAGTCGAGCAGGCGCTGTCGCACCAGGCCGGACTGTGCGGGTTCCTGGAGCCCATGGAGCCGTCGCTGTGGTTCGACTGGCAGGCGATCTGCGACCGGTTGGCGTCGATGGCGCCGATCTGGCCACCGGGCACGGCCAGCGGCTACCACCCGCTCACCTATGGCTACCTGGCGGGCGAGATCTTCCGCCGCGTCGACGGCCGCACCCTGGGCCGGGCGCTGCACGAGGATATCGCCGAGCCATTCGGCCTGGATATCTGGATCGGGCTGCCCGACGCCGAGCATGACCGCGTCGCCCAGGTGCAGCGGCCGAGCGCCCTGCCCGACTTCGGCGAGATCAATGCGGCGACGCGCGCGGCCTTCCTGTCGCCCTGGTCACAGCCGGGCGGACGGCCGGAGGCGGAATGGCGGCGCATCGAGGTGCCGTCGGCCAACGGCCACGCGACCGCTTTGGCATTGGCCCGGTTGTTCGGGGCCCTGGCCGACGACGGCTGGCTGGACGGCGAACAGATCCTGTCGCCGGCGCTGATCGGTGAACTGGCGCGCGAGCGGATCGGCGGCCAGGACCTGGTGCTGCCGTTCGAGATGAGCTGGGCGGCCGGCGTGTTCCGCAATGCGCCTTTGAAGGCCTGGGGGCCGGCGGAACAGAGCTTCGGCCATTCTGGCTGGGGCGGCAGTTGCGTCTTCGCCGATCCGGAACGGCGGCTCGGCGGGGCCTATGTGATGAACAAGCAGTCCACCGACCTGGTCGGCGACGCCCGGCCGAAGCGGTTGATCGAGGCGGCCTACGCGGCGCTCTGAACCGCCGCGGCGGCCAGGCGGCTGCGTCGCCACGCGCCCCACAGGAACACGCCGACGCCGATCCAGATGAACACGAACGACATGCCGCGCAGCCAGGTGAACGGTTCGCCCTGCAGCACGCCCATGAAGAAGGTGATGGTCGGCGTGATGAATTGCAGGAAGCCGATCGCCGACAGCGGGATGCGTCTGGCCGACCAGGAGAACATCATCAGCGGCACGGCGGTGAGCACGCCTGCGAAGACGAACGCGGCGGCCACGCCCGCGTCGCTCAGGAAGTGTCCGCCCCCCGATCGCTCCAGCCAGAGGACGTAGGCGAGCCCGCAAGCGCCCAGCATCAGACACTCGATCAGCAGACCAGTCTGGGCGTCGGCCGCCACCTGCTTGCGCACCAGGCCATAGGTGCTGAAGCTCAGCGCCAGGACGATGGAGATGATCGGGAGCTGACCGATCGCCGCCGTTTGCAAGGCGATGCCGGCGGCGGCGAGGCCGATCGCGACCTTGGCTGAGCCGTCCATGCGCTCACGGAACAGCAGCGCCCCGCTGGCGATATTGAACAGGGGCGTGATGAAGTAGCCGAGGCTGGTCTCCAGCACCCGGCCGGTGTTCACCGCTGTGATGTAGAGCACCCAGTTGAGGGTGATCAGGCAGGCGGAGATCGCCAGCAGACCCAGCACCTTGGGCTGGCGTAAGACAGCGAGGAACTGGGATTGCTGGTTCGCCAGCACGACGAACAGCGCCGCCGGCGGGATCGCCCATACCGTCCGCTGGGCGAGGATCTCCCACGGTCCGCCGCCGTGTCGGGCGATGAACTGGAACAACAGGGGCATGAACCCCCAGATGACATAGCAACCGGCGCCGGCTCCGAGCGCGAGGCGCTGTTCGGAACCGGCGGCCGATTGCGCTGTCATTACGCCAGGGCCTTGGTCCGGATCAGGCCGCGTTCGTCGAGCAATTGGGCAATCTGCACGGCGTTGAGCGCCGCGCCCTTGCGCAGGTTGTCGGCGACCACCCACAGGTTCAGGCCGTGCTCGACGGTCGGATCGTTGCGGATGCGGCTGATGAAGACCGGGAACTCGCCCTGGGCTTCCTTCGGCGTGATGTAGCCTTTGTCGTCGCGCTTATCGATCACGATGATCCCGGGGCTTTCGCGCAGCAGTTCGCGGGCCTCGTCCTCGTCGATGGGGTCGTGGAACTCGATATTCACCGCTTCCGAGTGGCCGACCATGACCGGCACACGCACGCAGGTGACCGTCAGCTTGATCGCCGGGTCGATCATCTTGTGCGTCTCGTTCCACATCTTGGCTTCTTCGTCGGTGTAGCCGTCGTCGTTGAAGGCGCCGATGAAGGGGATGACGTTGAACGCGATCTGCTTGGGAAACTTTTTTGGCTCAGACGGGCCGAGCACGAACACGCCCTTGGTCTGATCCCAGAGCTCGTCCATGCCTTCCTTGCCGGCCCCGGAGACCGACTGGTAGGTCGACACCACAACCCGCTTGATGCGCGCGCGATCGTGCAGCGGCTTCAGCGCCACCACCAGTTGAGCGGTGGAGCAGTTCGGGTTGGCGATGATGTTCTTCTTGTGCGCGAAGTCGACGTCGTCGGGGTTCACTTCCGGGACGATCAGCGGCACGTCGGGGTCCATGCGCCAGGCCGACGAATTGTCGATGACGATGGGGCCGGCCGCGCCGATCTTCGGCGCCCACTGCTTGGAGAATGAGCCGCTCACGGACATCAACACCAGGTCGACGGTGGAGAAGTCGAACTGTTCGACGTCTTCACAGGCGATGTTGGAATTGCCGAAGGACACTTGCACGCCGATGGATTTCCGCGAGGCGATCGCGTGAATCTTGTCCACGGGGAAGTTCACTTCCTCGAGGATGTTCAGCATTTCGCGGCCCACGTTGCCCGTGGCGCCTACGACGGCGACCCGGTAACCCATAGACGTATCTCCTGTTTTTGAGGGAGGGTCCCGTTACTCCTCCTGAGGCCCTGGCGCAAGGCGCACCAGGCCACAGCGCGGGTGAATTGCGCGCTGCAACATCATCAAACCACCGCGTCGCGATGGAGTTCGTTCAGAGTTTGGCGATCACCGCGTCGGCCATCTGGCCCGTCGACAGAGTCCCGCCGATGTCCGGCGTGCGGGCGCCGTCCTCCAGCGCCCCCACCACTGCGGCCTTCAGGCGGTCGGCGAGGTCGGCGCGGCCCAGTGACCAGCGAAGGGCCATCTCGAACGACAGGATGGCGGCCAGCGGATTGGCGACCCCCTTGCCGGTGATGTCGGGGGCAGACCCATGGATCGGCTCGAACAGGCCAGGCGTGCCCGGTGCGCCCAGCGCCGCCGACGGCAGCAGGCCCAGGCCGCCGGTCAGTTGCGCCGCCTCGTCCGACAGGATGTCGCCGAACAGATTGTCGGTGACGATGACATCGAACTGCTTGGGGTTCTTCACCAGTTGCATGGCGGCGTTGTCGGCCAGCATGTGCTCGAGCTGCACGTCGGGATAGTCCTTGGCGTGCAGGGCGGTGACGACCTCGCGCCACAACAGCCCAGTCTCCATGACGTTGGACTTCTCGGCCGAGGTCACTTTGTTGCGCCGGCCGCGGGCGAGTTCGAAGGCCACACGGCTGACGCGCTCGATCTCCGAGGTCGTGTAGACCTGGGTGTCGACCCCGCGGCGCTGGCCGTCGGCCAGGGTCTCGATGCCGCGCGGCTGGCCGAAATAGACCCCACCCGTCAGCTCACGGACGATCATGATGTCCAAGCCCTGGACCACTTCCCGCTTCAGGGACGAGGCGTCGGCGAGCGCGTCGAAGCAGATCGCCGGGCGCAGATTGGCGAACACCGCCATGCCGGTGCGCAGGTTCAGCAGGCCGGCCTCGGGGCGCAGATGCCGCGGGGCGTCGGCCCATGCAGGCCCGCCCACCGCGCCCATCAGCACCGCTTTTGAGGCCTGGGCGAGCGCCAGGGTGTCGTCGGTGAGCGGCGCGCCGAACTGGTCGAAGCTCGACCCGCCGAACGCACGCTCCTCGATCGCCAGGTCGTTGGCGAGCCGGGAGGCGACACGACGGACCTGCTCGGTCACCTCCGGTCCGATGCCGTCGCCGGGCAGGAGAAGCACGTCGGTCATGGCTGTGGCCCCCTCAGAGTGGTCGCTGCGAGGCGATCTCGTAGAGGGACAGGCGCCGCTCGGAAACCCCCAAAGCTTCGCCGGCCGCGCGCCAGGCCTTGAGGTGTTCGGTCTTGCCATGCGCGGACAGCGCCGCCTGGTCGCGCCAGATCTCGAAGATGTGGATCAGGCCGGGATCGCCGACGTCTTCGGAGAAGGCGAACGTCTCGCAGCCGTCCTCGGCGCGGTTCGAGGCCAGCACGGTCACCATGTGCGGGCGCAGGGCGGCGACGTTCTCAGGGGGCACGCGAACGGTGCCGGCGATGATCAGGGTCATGCGCGCTCCAGCCAGGGTTGCGAGATGGCCTGGCGCATCTCGTAGACGTCGATGTCCTTGGCCGCCTGCAGCGTCTCGCCGATAGCGTCCAGGCCGTTCTGCATCTTGTGCTTGCGCGCAGGGTCGATGTCGAAATGGAAGCGCAGGCCGGTCGGCGAGACCACGGTCTGCTCGGCGAGGTCGACGGTGACCAGGTGGTTGCCGCCCTGGGCCTCGTCCATCAGCGCCTGCACCTCCTCGGGCTTCAGCACCACCGGCAGCAGGCCATTCTGGAAGCAGTTGTTGTAGAAGATGTCCGCGAAGCTGGTGGAGATCACGCAGCGCACGCCGAAGTCCATCAGCGCCCAGGGCGCATGCTCGCGCGACGAGCCGCAGCCGAAGTTGTCGCCGGCCACCAGCACCGATGCGCCCTTGTACTCCGGACGATTGAGGATGAAGTCCGGCCGCTCGCGCCCCTCAGGCGTGAAGCGCAGATCGTAGAACAGCCCAGCGCCCAGGCCGACCCGGTCCACGGTCTTGAGGAACTGCTTGGGGATGATCTGGTCGGTGTCGATGTTGGCCATCGGCAACGGCGCCATGCGCCCGTCCAGGTGGTTGAAAGCTTCCATGTTCGCTCAAGGCCCCTAGAGGAAGTCGCGCACGTCGGCGATGTGGCCGGCGATCGCCGCGGCGGCGGCCATCGGCGGGCTCATCAGGTGGGTGCGGCCGCCGCGACCCTGGCGGCCCTCGAAGTTGCGGTTCGAGGTCGAGGCGCAGCGTTCGCCGGGCTCAAGCTGATCGGGGTTCATGCCCAGGCACATCGAGCAGCCGGGCTCGCGCCAGTCGAAACCGGCGGCGATGAACACCTCGTCCAGCCCCTCGTCCTCGGCCTGGGCCTTCACCAGGCCGGAGCCGGGCACCACCATGGCGTTGACGTGGTCGGCGACACGCAGGCCGCGGTCCAGGGCCTTCTGCACCACCACGGCGGCGGCGCGCAGGTCCTCGATGCGGCTGTTGGTGCACGAGCCGATGAACACCCGGTCGATCTTCGCCTCGCTGATCGGCTGGCCGGCGACCAGGCCCATGTACTCCAGCGAGCGGGCCGCGGAGGCGCGCTTGTCGGCGTGCGGATAGCTGGCGGGGTCCGGCACATTCCCGGTCACCGGGACCACGTCCTCGGGGCTTGTGCCCCAGGTGACCAGCGGCGCGATCTGGGCCGCGTCGATGGTGATCTCGCGGTCGAACACCGCGTCGTCGTCGGAGCGGAAGGTCTTCCAGTACGACAGCGCCATTTCCCAAGCGCCGCCCTTGGGCGCCGCCGGACGGCCCATCAGGTAGTCGAAGGTGGTCTGGTCGGCCGCCACCAGGCCCGCGCGCGCGCCGGCCTCGATGGTCAGGTTGCACAGCGTCATGCGGCCTTCCATCGACAGGGCGCGGACCGCCTCGCCGGCGTATTCGATGACGAAGCCGGTGCCGCCGGCCGTGCCGATGGTGCTGATCACCGCGAGCGCGAAATCCTTGGCGCCGACGCCGGGTGCGGGCGTCCCCTCGATGTTGACGCGGAAGTTCTTCGACTTCTTCTGGCGCAGGGTCTGGGTGGCCAGCACATGCTCGACCTCTGACGTGCCGATGCCCTGGGCCAGAGCGCCGAACGCGCCATGGGTGGAGGTGTGGCTGTCGCCACAGACGATGGTCATGCCGGGCTGGGTGCGGCCCTGTTCGGGACCGACCACGTGGACGATGCCGTTGCGGATGTCGCCCATCGGGAAGAACTCGATGCCGAATTCCTCGACGTTGCGGCCCAGCGTCTGCAGTTGCAGGCGCGCCTCTGCGTCGGCCACGCCGTCGACGCCCAGGTCCTGGCCCTCTGTGGGGATGTTGTGGTCCGCCACCGCCAGCGTGCGGTCGGGCCTGCGCACGGGGCGGTTCGCGGCGCGAAGGCCGGCGAAGGCCTGCGGCGTCGTCACCTCGTGGATCAGGTGCAGGTCGATATAGAAGACCTCTTCGTCCCCATCGGCGTGGGCGACGACGTGAGCGTCCCAGATCTTGTCGTAGAGCGTCTTTCCGGCCATGGCCGGCATGTAGGCCTTCGGCGCCCGCTACGGCAAGTCCGAGACGGGGCGCCTGAACACAGAAAAACCCGCTCGTCCCGTCGAAGGTCGGTATCCAAGCAGGCTATCCGCGCGCGCTCTGCAGACCCCGCCCAGGCCCCGGCTTTCGCCGGGGTGAGCGGAGACGAACTCAGCTTTCGGTGGTTTCCGCAGTCGCAGCGGCGACCGGCTTGGCGCTCATCGAGCGCTCGGCGATCCTGGCCGACTTCCCGCGACGATCGCGCAGGTAATAGAGCTTGGCGCGCCGCACGACGCCGCGGCGCTTCACTTCGATCGAATCGATCATCGGCGAGAGCACCGGGAACACCCGCTCGACGCCTTCGCCGAACGAGATCTTGCGCACGGTGAAGCTCTCGTTGATGCCGGAGCCGGCGCGGGCGATGCAGACGCCTTCATAGGCCTGGACGCGCTCGCGCTCGCCTTCCTTGATCTTCACGTTGACGCGGACGGTGTCGCCCGGCTGGAATTCGGGGGTGGAGCGCTGCGCCTTCAGGCGATCTTCTTCTTCGCGCTCAAGGGTCTGGATCACGTTCATCGTCGTCGTCCTTCAGGTCTTTTGGGCTTCATCCGCCCTTTGGCTGTTGATTGGCGAGATGCGCCGCCCATAGATCCGGCCGACGCTCCCGCGTGGTTATTTCGCGCTGCGTCCGCCGCCATGCCGCCACCTGGGCGTGATGACCGCTGAGCAGCACCTCGGGGATATCGAGCCCTTCGAACGTCCGCGGCCTAGTGTACTGCGGATGCTCGAGGAGCCCGTCCTCGAAGCTCTCTTCCTTCAAACTCTCCGGCTGGCCCAACACACCCGGCGCCAGCCGTACGCACGCTTCGATCGCCACCATCGCCGCCGCCTCGCCGCCGGCGAGCACCGCGTCGCCGACCGCGACCTCCTCGAACCCGCGGGCGTCGAGCACCCGCTGGTCCACCCCTTCGAACCGTCCGCACAGGACGATGACGCCGGGACCTACAGCCCACTGGGCGACCCTTTCCTGAGACAGGGGCCGACCGCGTGCGCTCATATACAAAAGCGGCCGCCCCCGCCGCTCCACGCTGTCCAGCGCGGCGGCGATGACGTCCGCTCGCATCACCTGCCCGGGACCGCCACCCGCGGGGGTGTCGTCCAGGAAGCCGCGCTTATCCTTGGAAAAACTGCGGATGTCCACCGTTTCCAGGGTCCACAGGCCCGCCTCGCGCCAGGCCGTGCCGATCAGCGAAACGCCGAGCGGGCCGGGAAAGGCCTCGGGAAACATGGTCAGGACGGTGGCGTCGAACGACATGGCCCCGTTCAAGCCTCGCCCGGACGGCGTCCGTCAAGCATCGCAATCACCGGACTTGACCCCAGCGCCCCGGTCGATCCAGGACAGGGCATGACCACCCTGCTCAAGACTCTCGGCGAAATGTTGTCGCTCGAACGCACCGGCGAGGCCACGTTCCGCGGCCTGTCGCTCGAAGGCGGGCCACCCCGCATCTATGGCGGCCAGGTGGTCGGCCAGGCGCTAGTCGCCGCCAACGCCACCGTCGAGGCGAAGGTGTGCCATTCGCTGCATTGCTACTACGTGCGCGGCGGCGATCCGGCCGTCGCCCTCGACTTCGAGGTGGAGAAGGTGCGCGACGGCGGCAGTTTCGCCACGCGCCGGGTCACGGCGCGCCAGGCGGGCCAGGAGATCTTCACCATGACCGCCTCGTACCAGTCGCCCGAGACCGGCCTGGAGCATCAGGGACCGATGGTCGACGCGCCGGTGCTGGCCGACATACCCGACCGCCCCGCCGCTCAGCAGATTGGGCTGATGGGCGCGCTCGACGTCCGCAGCCTGGACAGCCCCATGTTCGCGCCGAGCGCATCCCGAAAGCCGACCTATCAGGGCTGGATGCGCGCGCGCCGGCCGATCGGCGACGACGCGCGCATGCACCAGGCGGTGTTGGCCTACGCCTCCGACTTCGCAGTGATGACGCCGGCCATGCGACCGCACGCGGTCGACTGGCGTGCGCCGGGGGTGCAGGTGGCGAGCCTGGATCATACGGTATGGTTCCACCGCCAGAGCGACTTCAACCAGTGGCATCTGTTCACCATCGAGAGTGACTGGGCCGGGTCCGGGCGCGGGTTCGTGCGCGGGACCTTGCATCTCGAAGACGGGACCCTGGTCGCCTCGCTGGCGCAGGAAGGCCTGATCCGGATCCGGGCGTCGAAGGCGTAGGGCCCGCCACTCTCCCCTCATTCCCAGAACCTGGCATGACCGGGGTCTGGCGGAGCGCTCGCGCTATTCCTCGTCCGCCTCAGTTGGGCGAACGCAGATCAGCCGACCCTCGGCGAGGCTGACCACCGGTACAGCTTCGCGGGTGAAAGGCAGCCACCAGCTAGCCCCATGCGTCGGCTGGACCTCGACCAGGTCGCCGGCGCCGAAATCCTGCACGGACTTGACCAGGCCGAGCAGTTCGCCGGCCTGGGTCTCGACCCGCAGGCCGACCATGTCGGCGGCGTAAAACTCGTCCTCATCCGGCGGCGGCAGCAGGTCGCGCGGCACGTAGAGTTGCAGGCCGCGCAGGGCCTCGGCCTGGTCGCGGGTGGCGACTTCCTTGGCCCGCACCACCGCGCCGCCCTTGGCGATGCGGGCGGAGGTGATCGTCAGGCCGGGCGAGCCGTCCTCGCGCCGCAGGTCGCGGTAGGCCGCGACGGACAGCGGATCTTCGGTGAAGGTCGAAAGGCGAACCTCGCCGCGCACGCCGACGGCGCCGCCAACACGCGCAACGAGGATCAGCCGTTCAGACAAGCGAAGGCCTTAAGCCTTGGGCTCTTCGTCGGCCGCGGCTTCGGCGGCGGGCGCGTCTTCGGCCGGAGCCTCGGCGGCGGGCGCTTCCTCGGCGGCCGCCTCGGCAGGTGCGGCTTCCTCGGCAGGGGCGGCGACTTCGGCGGCGGCCTCGGCCGGGGCTGCTTCCTCAGCGGCCGCTTCGGGCGCGGCTTCCGCGGCAGCGGGCTCTTCAGCGGCCGGCTCCTCGACCACAGGTTCGGGCGCCGGGGCGGCGGCGGCCTGGGCCAGGGCCTCGGCGCGGTCGGCTTCGCGCTGGGCGCGCTCGGCGGCGCGTTCCTGCGACTTCTTGCCCGGCTCGCCCTTCTTCAGGTTGGAGCCGGCTTCCCACTTCACGATGCCCTGGGCGGACAGCAGGCGCGCGACGCGATCGGTCGGCTGGGCGCCTTTGCTGATCCATTCCTGGATGCGCTCGACCTTGAAGTTGGTGCGATCGGCGTGGTCCTTGGGCAGCAGCGGGTTGAACGCGCCGACCTTTTCGATGAAGCGGCCGTCGCGGGGCGAATGGCTGTCGGCGACGACGATCGAGTAGTAGGGGCGCTTCTTGGCGCCGCCCCGGGCGAGACGAATCTTGAGCATAACGAAGTCCTTGGTTCTTTTAGGGTTTCTTGAATGGATTGAGGCCGGGCAAACCGCCCAGCCCGGGGAGTTTCGGTGCGCCGCCGCCCAGCCCGGGCAGGCTGGGTGCAGAGGGATCTGAGGTCGGCAGCTTGCCGCCGCCCATCGCTTGCAGGCGGGCCATGTCGCCGCCGCCGCCAGCGCCGCCCATGCCCATCGCGCCGGCCATGCGCGCGAAGCCCTTGCCGCCGTCGCGGCTCATCATCTTGAAGGCGTCGGCCATCTGACGGTGCTGCTTCAGCAGGCGGTTGACCTCGGAGACCTCGACGCCCGCGCCGGCGGCGATGCGGCGCTTGCGCGACGCCTGGAGGATGTCGGGCTTGCGGCGCTCGGCCTTGGTCATCGACGAGATGATCGCCGCCTGACGGTCCAGCGACTTGTCGGAGATGTTGGCTTCGGCGATCTGCTTCTTGATCTTCTGCACGCCGGGCAGGAAGCCCATCAGTCCCTGCATGCCGCCCATCTTCTTCATCTGGGCGAACTGCTCGGCCATCATGTCGAGGTCGAACTGGCCCTTCGCCAGCCGCTTGGCCAGCGCCTCGGCCTTGGCCTGGTCGACGTCCTGGACGGCGCGCTCGACCAGCGCCACCACGTCGCCCTGGCCCAGGATGCGGCCTGCGACGCGGCGGGCGTCGAACACGTCCAGGCCGTCGATCTTCTCCGACACGCCGAGGAACTTGATCGGCAGGCCGGTGACCGCGCGCATCGACAGCGCCGCGCCGCCGCGCCCGTCGCCGTCGGCGCGGGTCAGCACCAGGCCGGTGAGCGGCAGGCGTTCGTGGAACGCCTTCGCGGTGCGGACCGCGTCCTGGCCGGTCAAGCTGTCGGCGACCAACAGGGTTTCGGACGGATTGCCGATGCGGGCGATCTCGGCGGCTTCCGCCATCATCGCCTCGTCGAGCGTGGTGCGCCCGGCGGTGTCGAGGATCAGGACATCGAAGCCCTGAAGCTTGGCGGCCTGCAGCGCGCGGCGCGCGATGTCCGGCGCCGACTGGCCGGCGACGATCGGCAGGCTGTCGACGCCCGCCTGGGTCGCCAGCATGGCGAGTTGCTGCATGGCGGCGGGACGTCGGGTGTCCAGCGAGGCCAGGAGGACCTTCTTGCGGTCCTTGGAAAGCTTCAGGGCGAGCTTGCCGGCGGTCGTGGTCTTGCCCGAGCCCTGCAGGCCGGCCATCAGGATGACGCTTGGCGGGTTGAGCGAGAGGTTCAGGTCCTCCGTCGCGTCGCCGCCCAGCATCTCCACCAGGCCGTCGTAGGTGATCTTGACCACCTGGTCGGCCGGACGCACCGAGCGGATGACGTTCTCGCCGCTGGCGCGCTCCTTGGCCTTGGCGATGAAGTCGCGGACCACCGGCAGAGCGACGTCGGCCTCGAGCAAGGCGACGCGGACTTCACGCAGCACCTCGTCGATGTCCTTGTCCGACAGCACGCCGCGCCCCGAGAGGCGGTCGAACACCCCCGTCAGCCGCTCTGTCAGTCCGTCGAACATCAAGACCTCGATCGCCCAAACGCAACCGGCCCCCGTGGACGATCACGTCGACGGGGGTCCTCGCCGCCCTCGTCCCATCACAGATGGAGGTCGTGGCGGTGGAGGGCGCTGGCAGGAGCTGGCGCCGGAAGGGCGCGCTTATGCGCCTGTGGACGGATCAGGTCAAGAAAAGCGCCGTCAGCCGAAGAACACGGCCGCCAGCTTGTTGCCGACGGGATCGCGCAGGTAGGTGGCGTACCAGTTAGGCCCATAGTCGGGGCGCGGGCCGGGCGCGCCGTCGTCTGAACCGCCATTGGCCATCGCCGCCTCGAAGAAGGCGTGCACCTCGGCCTGCGACCTCGCCTCGAACGCGACCATCGAGCCGTTGCCGACCGACGCCGGCTCGCCGTTGAACGGTTGGCACACCCAGACGCTCTGGCCCTCGCCCTGGCCGCCCAGGCTGTAGCCGCGCCAACCCGGATTGTCGGCATGCGCCTTCCAGCCGATCGCCCCGAGAACAGCGTCGTAGAAGCGGTTCGAAACCTCGGCGTCCAACGCCCCGATAGTCACGTAGCTCAGCATCACAACCTCCCGTCATTTTGCGTGGAGGTTATTGCTTGTTTGAGAACAAAACAAGTACGAAGGCGCTCGCGCGTCACACTACTGGGAAGCCCTTCTCGCGGAGGTAGGCCTTCACGTCGGGGTCGCGGCCGCGGAAGGCGCGGTACTGGTCGGCCGGATCGCTGGTGTCGCCGCGGCTGAGCACGGTGTCGCGCAGGCGATCAGCGGTAGCCTTGTCGAAGGGATCGCCGGCGTCGATGAACGCTTCCCAGGCGTCGTGGTCCAGCACCTCAGACCACAGGTAGCTGTAATAGCCGGCCGCATAACCGTCGGACGAGAAGATGTGCTGGAACTGCGGCGTACGGTGGCGCATCGGCAGCTCCGTCGGCATGTTCAGCGCCGCGAGCTCGGCCTTTTCGAAGGCGTCCGGGTCGATGTCGGCGTCGCCGGCCAGATGCAGCTTCATGTCGATCAGCGCCGAGGCCAGGTACTCGGTCACGTCAAACCCCTGCCTGAAGGTCTTGGCCTTCTCGATCTTGGCCACCAACTCGGCGGGGATCGGCTCGCCGGTCTTATGATGCAGGGCGAAGCGGCCCAGGATCTGCGGCGTCGGCAACCAGTGCTCGTTGAGCTGCGATGGAAACTCCACATAGTCCCGCGACACCCTGGTGCCCGAAACGGTCGGATAGGCCACCGCCGAGTTCAGCCCGTGCAGCGCGTGGCCGAACTCATGGAACAGGGTCTTGGCGTCGTCCCATGAAACCAGCACCGGCTCGCCCGGCGCACCCTTCTGGAAGTTGGCGTTGTTGGAGACGATCGTAGTGACCGCGCCATCGAACGTCTCCTGCGCGCGGTAGGCGTTCATCCAGGCGCCGGAGCGCTTGCCCGTGCGCGCATAGGGGTCGAAGTACCACAGGCCGCGATGACGACCGGCGGCGTCCTTGACCTGCCAGACGCGCACATCGGGGTGGGGAACGGGAACGCCCGGCGCCGGGGAATAGGAGAACCCGTAAAGTTCGCCCGACGCCCAGAACATCGCCTCGCGCAATTTCTCCAACTGCAGGTACGGCTTCACCGCATTCATATCGAGGGCGTAGCGGCGCCCGCGCACCTTCTCGGCGTAGAAGCGGTAGTCCCAGGGCGAGATGGTGATCTGCGCCTTTTCGGCGTCGGCGATCGACTGCATCTCGGCGACCTCTTCGCGCACCCGGGCGATAGCCGAGGGCCAGACGCGCAGCATCAGGTCCATGGCCGCTTGCGGCGTCTTGGCCATTGCGTCCTCCAGCCGCCAGTGGGCGTGGGTCGGATAGCCGAGCAGCTTGGCGCGCTCTGCACGCAGCTTCAGGATCTGCTTGATGACGGCGTTGTTGTCGTGGGCGTCACCGTTGTCGCCGCGATTGTAGAAGGTGCGCCACACCGCCTCGCGCAGCGCTCGCTGGTCCGAATAGGTGAGGAACGGGTCGACCGAAGATCGGGTGTTGAGAATCGCGAACTCGCCCGGATGGCCGCGCTCGTCAGCCGCGGCTGCGGCGGCGGCCCGCAGGTCGGCCGGGAGGCCGCCGAGCTGATCAGGCTTGAGGTAGTGGACCTGGCCGCCCTCCTCGGCGAGCAGGTTCTGATTGAAGGTGGTGAACAGCGTGGCGAGCTCGCCGTTGATCTGCGCCACGCGGGCGCGGGCCTGCGGATCCAGCTTCGCACCGGCGCGCACGAAGGCGTTCCAGCGCCGCCACGCGACGCGCTTTTGTTCCGCGGTCAGCTTGGGATCGTTGCGCGACGCCTGGTAAGCGGCCTCGACGCGGGCGAACAGCCGGGCGTCCTGCAGGATGGCCGATTCATGCGCCGCCAGCCTGGGCTCCAGCTCGACCTGCACCGGCTGCAGTTCCGGCGTGGAGAAGTTCGCGCACCAGATGGCGTAGACTGTGCCGGCGCGGTTCAAGGCCCTGCCGCTGCGTTCCAGCGCCGCGAAGGTGTTGTCGAAGGTTGGTGGGGCAGGATTGGCGGCGATCGCCCTCACCTCCGCCATTTCCTCGGCCATCGCGGCTTCGATCGCCGGCGCGAAGTCCGCAACCTTGACCTTGTCGAACGGCGGCGCTCCGCCGTATGCGCCACGCCACGGGGCGAGCAATTCGGACGGCGCGGCGAGGGCGGACGGTGGCGAAAGAGTCATGGCTGCGGATGCGGCGGACGCGAAGAGGAAACTGCGCCGATGCATGGGGTCTCCCTGACCGTTGGCGTGTCGTTGTCCGGCCCGTAACGCGCCACAGCCGAGTTTGGCCCAATTGACATGAACGTCATGGATCGGCGGGCCCCATGGGGCTAGTCGCAAGGCCATCAGGCCGCTAAAGCCGGGCCATGTCGATCGGCGTCTTCGATTCCGGAGTGGGAGGACTGACCGTCCACCACAAGCTCGTCGACTGCTTCCCGGACGCGGACTTTATCTACCTCGCCGACCAGGCGAACGCGCCGTATGGCGGCAGGGGCGGCGAGGAGATCGTCGATCTCACCCGCGCCGGCTGCATCCGACTGTTCGAACAGGGCTGCGACCTGGTGGTGCTGGCCTGCAACACCGCCTCGGGCATCGCGCTGCGACGGCTGCAGCAGACGTGGCTGCCCGGCTACCGCCGCGCGCTGGGTCGGCCGGTGAACATCCTGGGCATCATCGTGCCGACCATCGAGGCGGCCACGGGCCTGCCCTGGGAGCACGAGGCCGAGCGGCGCGGCGACAAGGTCGAGAAGCTGGACGTGCTGGCGGTGTTTTCGACGCCGGCCACGACGGCCAGCCGGGTCTATGAGATCGAGATCGACAAGCGCCGCCAGGACGTGGCGGTGTTCTCCGAACCCTGCCCTGAACTGGCGCGGATGATCGAGGCCGGCGCCGCGGCCGAGGCCCTCGCGCCGATCGTCCAAGGGCATGTGGCGGCGATCACTCAGCGGATCGGCCGCGCGCCGGACCGCGCGATCCTGGGCTGCACCCACTACGAGATCATCGCCGACCTCTTCCGCGCCGCCCTGCCGCCCGGAACGCCGCTGATCCATCAGCCGGACGCCACCGCCGAGGCGCTGGCGCGATACCTGGAACGGCATCCGGAGTTCGACGCTGGCGATGGCGGGCTGCGGCGGTTCCTGACCACCGGCATTCCTGGCCCACAGCCGCCCCTGGTGGCGACGTTCTGGGGTGCGCCGTTGAGCTTCGAGGCGGCCTGAGGGGAACCACGGCGTCCGGCGAACAGTTGCACTTGGACAGGCGGCGTGCATCGATCACCGCACACAGGAGCTTCAGCATGGCTGGTCATGATGCCTATTCGTCGAGTGCGCGCGGATCCCCTGGCTCGGACGTTATTTTTCTGTGGCTTGTGTGGGCGCTGACCGCCGTCTGGTTCTTCCCGTTCGCAGCCCGCACACTTGTCGGCATCATGTCGGTGACCCCGCCGCCGGGCGGCGCGGGCGCGGCCAGCGCCGGCATGATGGTCGTGGGTCTGGTGGTGTTCGTGGTGCTGGTAGTCGCGGCCGCCTACGCCGTCGCCGGCCGTCACCGCCGCGATCGCGCGCTCGAATCCGCGTCGGAAGCGGTGACCAAGGCCCAGTACGACGCCCCGCACGCGGCGGCGGCGTCGAGCTGAGACCTTAGGCGGCCAGCGCGGCTTCCGCGTCAGCGACGCGGCTGACCGCGTTGACCACCGCGCCGATCCGCAGCGCCGCCTGGATGGCGGTGTTGGGGACGCCGTGCTTCTTCAATTCCTGCTCGTGGCTGTCGAGACAGGCGCCGCAGCCGTTGATCGCCGAGCCGGCCATGCACCAGAGCTCGAAGTCGACCTTCTCCACGCCTGGGTTGGCGATGATGTTCATCCGCAGGCGCGCCGGCAGGGTGCGGTACTCCGGGTTCTGCAGCAGATGCAAGGCGCGGTAGTAGACGTTGTTCATGCCCATCATGGCCGAGGCGGCCTTGGCGGCGTTGAGCGCCTCGGGCGACGAGCCCGCCTCGGTCGCCGCGGCTTCCAGCGCGAGGATCACGCCAGGTGCGCCTACCGCGTGGGCCGAGGCGACGAACGCGCCCCATTTTTGCTGGTCGGTCAGCAAGGTCTCCGACGCCAGGCTCGAGAGGTTGAGGCTCAGGTCCTTGGCGTAGGCCGGCAGGGTTTCGCGCAGCGCGTCGAGGGACATCATATTTCTCCAAATTCGAAGACGTGGCCGGAAGGCGCGACTGGGGGAGCAGCGCGCCTTCCGGCGTCGCGGTTCAAGGCGTCGGGAGCCTTAGGCCGCGGTTCTCAGGGTCTCGCCGCCCACCGAACGGTTGCAGGGGCAGAGTTCGTCGGTCTGCAGCGCGTCCAGCACCCGCAGCGTATCTGCAGGGTTGCGACCGACGTTCAGGTTGGTGACGTAGACGTGCTGGATGGTGTTGTCGGGGTCGACCACGAAGGTGGCGCGATAGGCGACGCCCTCTTCCTCGTTGAGCACGCCCAGCGCACGGGCGAACTTCCCGGAGCTGTCGGCGAAGTTCCAGATCGGCAGGCTGTTCAGGTCAGCGTGCTCACGCCGCCAGCCGAGCTTGGAGTGCTCGTTGTCCGTCGAGCCGCCGAGCACCACGGTGTCGCGGTCCGCAAACTCACTGTTTAGCCGGGCGAACTCGGCGATCTCGGTCGGGCAGACGAAGGTGAAATCCTTCGGATAGAAGAAGATGACCTTCCACTTGCCCGGGAAACTGTCCTTGGTGATCGGTTCGAACGCGCTTTCGCCGTTCTCTTCGTGGCGGTTGAACTTGGGCTTCACGCCGACGACCTTGAAGTCGGGGAGGATGTCTCCAACGGTCAGCATCTCACTCGGTCTCCTTGAACTATGTCAGGGCAGGACGCCCCGTCGGGACTGGAGATAGGGACCGTGGACCGAAAGTACCAATTGATTGAATTTGCATTTTAGATAGATAATTTCTATCTTCTGAGAAGCGCGCCAACGCTGGCGCGCTTGGAACGACGCCGCGATGCTGCCCACCCTTCGACAACTGAGCTACCTCAAGCTGCTGGCCGAGAACGGCTCGTTCGGCCGCGCGGCCGAGGCGGCCCACGTGACCCAGCCGACCCTGTCGGCGGGAATCCAGGAGCTCGAGCGAACTCTTGGCGCATCGGTGGTCGACCGGGCGCGCAGCGGCGTGATCCTCACGCCGGTCGGCCAGGAGGCGCTGCGCCGCGCGACCAGCATCCTGATGGAGGCCGAGGAGCTGGTGGAGGCGGCCAAGAACGCCGGCCAGCCGCTAACCGGCCGGTTCCGCCTGGGCGTCATACCGACCATCGCGCCTTATCTGCTGCCCCGCGCCCTGCCCGCTTTGCGCGAGCGCTACCCGAAACTGCGGCTCTATCTGCGCGAGGACCTGACCCAGCGCCTGCTCACCGCGCTGAAGGCGGGCCAGCTCGACGCCGCGCTGATCGCCCTGCCCTTCGACATGGCCGGCCTCGCCAGCGCCCATGTGGCCGACGACGAACTGCTGGCCGCCGCCCCGCCCAACCATCCGTGGGCGCAGTCGGAGACCGTGGCGCCGTCGCAGATCGACGCCCAGGACCTTATTCTGCTGGAGGACGGCCACTGCCTGCGCGACCACGTGCTGCACGCCTGCGGGATCAGTCCACCCAAGGCGATGCAGGAGGAGGAACACTTCGCCGCGACGTCGTTGCCGACGATCGTGCAGATGGTGGGATCAGGCCTGGGCGTGACCTTCTTACCGGCCATGGCGGTGAACGCGGGCCTCGCCGACACCGCGCCGATCGTCGTGCGCCCGCTGGCGGCCGATCGCCCCAGCCGCGAGATCGTGGTGGTGTGGCGCGCCGGATCGAGCCGCGCGGCGGAAGGCCGGCTGCTGGCCGAAGTGTTCAAACAGAGCTGAGTGGAACCCTACGCCCCCTTCGGGGACTCCAGACCACCTCTTGAGGAGACATCCGTGATCCGATCATCGATCAGCCTGGCCGCAGCGGCCCTCGTCCTGGGCGGCTGCGTGGGCATGTCGCGCAGCGAGACCGTGTCGCCGTTGTCCGACAACTGGGCGAGGAGCGGACGCATCGAGACGATCGCCCTGACCAAGGGCGACATCAAGGTGACCCCAGAGTTCGACGAGATCTTCAAGAGCCGGGTCAAATCCAAGCTCGACGCCTGCGCCAAGGGACCAACGCCTTTGACGCTGGAGGTCGCTCTCGATCGGCTGGACAAGGCGAACCCCGTGCTGACCACGGTGGTCGCCGGCGCGAACGTCCTGCGCGGTCAGGCCCGGCTGGTGAACCCGGCGACCGGCGCTGTCGTCGCCGACTACAAGATCGGCAAGACCATCGTCGGCGGCCGCTTCGCCATCGTGGTGATGGGCCAGGCCGAGGAGCAGCTCTCCGACGCGTTCGGCGACGAGCTTTGCAAGCAGGCGTTCCTGCCGACCGAAAAATAGTTTCGATATATCTATTGTGATCCGATCCAACTTCGATATATCTGCGCAATCGACATATCGAAACAGGATCTATTTATGCGCGGACTCTTTCATAACCACCATCGCCGCGAACGCTTCGGCCGCGGCCCGTTCGGCGGCCATATGGGCGGCGGACACAGAGGCGGCCATCCCGGCCGCCACGGCGGATCGCGGATCGGCCGCTTCCTCGAGCACGGCGATCTTCGCTTCGTGCTGTTGGCGCTGATCGCGGAGCAGCCGCGACACGGCTACGACCTGATCCGCGAACTGGAGACCCGAACCGGCGGCGCCTACCGGCCAAGCCCTGGCGTGGTCTACCCCACCCTGTCGCTGCTCGACGACGAGGGCTTCATCCAGCCATCCGCCGGCGACACCGCGCGCAAGCTGTTCGAGATCACGCCGGCCGGCCGCGAGGCGCTCGAGCGTGAAGGCCCGGCCGTGAAGGCGGTGTTCGCCCGCATGGCGGAAGCTGCGGCCCAATCCGACCAGACCGGCCCGCGGGTCCGCCGAGCCATGGAGAACCTCGGATCCTCCCTGCGCATCCGGCTGTCCCAGGGCGCCGTCACCGAGGCTCAGGTGGACGCCATAGCCCGCGCCATCGACGAGGCCGCCGCCGCCATCGAGCGGGTCTGAGCGGCGGCTTGGTACAGCCCAGGTGATCGACGGGCGGTTCTCGCCTATATACGGCGGCCATGAGCCGTCCGTTCCTCAAGATGAACGGGCTCGGCAACGACTTTGTCGTGGTCGAGGCCCGCAGCGCGCCCTTCGCGCCAAGCGCCGAAGACGTGCGCGCCATCGCCAACCGGACCAATGGCGTCGGCTGCGACCAGCTGGTGCTGATCGAGGGGTCGGACACAGCTGACGCCTTCGTGCGCTTCTGGAACGCCGACGGCGAGGAGATCGACGCCTGCGGCAACGGCTCGCGCTGCGTCGGCCTGCTGCTGATGCAGGCCTCGGGGCGCGACGAAGCGACCTTCGAGACCAAGGCCGGCGTGCTCACCGCGCGCCGCGCCGGGCCGACGCAGATCAGCGTCGACATGGGCGCGCCCGGTCTCTCCTGGACCGACATCCCCCTGGCTGAGGCCATGGACACCCGCGGTGTCGAGCTGCAGGTGGGCCCGATCGACGCGCCGCTGCTGCACACGCCGGGCTGCGTCTCGATGGGCAATCCCCACGTGGTGTTCTTCGTCCCCGACGTGGACGTTGCGCCTGTGAGGCAGGTCGGATCGCTGATCGAACACCACCCTCTGTTCCCCGAAGGCGTCAACGTCGGCTTCGCCCAGATCAAGGCGCGCGACCGAATTCGCCTGCGGGTCTGGGAACGCGGCGCGGGCTTGACCAAGGCCTGCGGCACCGGCGCCTGTGCGGCGCTGGTCGCCAGCCATCGCCGCGGCTTCGTCGATCGGGAGGCGACGCTCGAGCTGGACGGCGGCGACCTGCACATCGAATGGCGCGCCAGCGACGACCACGTGATCATGACCGGGCCGGCGCAGATCGACTTCAGCGGCGTGCTGCCGTGAACGCGCTCGTGGTCCCGCCGCCCGCCCCGCAGGCCCCAGCGCAGGGCGACGTCGAAGTCGTCACCTTCGGCTGTCGCCTGAACGCTTACGAGAGCGAGCTGATCCGCGCCCGCGCAGCGCAGGACGGGCTGACCGACGCGGTGGTGTTCAACACCTGCGCGGTGACCGGGGAAGCGGTGCGTCAGGCCCGCCAGGCGATCCGCAAGGCCCGCCGGGAACGCCCCGGCGCCCGGCTGATCGTCACCGGTTGCGCCGCCCAGATCGATCCCGCCGCCTTCGCCGGCATGGCCGAGGTGGACCTGGTGCTGGGCAATGGCGACAAGGCCAGTCCCGGCGCCTACCTGCCCGCCGCCGACGGCGCACGGGTGCGGGTCAACGACATCATGAGCGTGCGCGAGACCGCGCCGCAGCTGGTCGACGGCCTGAAGGACCGGGCGCGAGCCTATGTCGAGGTGCAGAATGGCTGCGACCACCGCTGCACCTTCTGCGTGATCCCCTACGGCCGTGGGAATTCCCGATCCGTGCCCGCCGGCGTAGTGGTCGATCAAGTGCGCCGGCTGGCCGCCCAGGGCTACCGCGAGGTGGTGCTGACCGGCGTCGACGTGACGAGCTGGGGCTCCGACCTGCCGGGCGCGCCGACCCTGGGCCAGCTGGTGGCGCGCATCCTCAGGCACGCGCCGGAGCTGCCGCGGCTGCGACTGTCCTCGATCGACGCCGCCGAGATCGACCCCGACCTGATGCGCTGCCTGGCCGAGGAGCCGCGGCTCGCCCCCTACCTTCATCTGTCGCTGCAGGCCGGCGACGACATGATCCTCAAGCGCATGAAGCGCCGCCACTCGCGCGCCGACGCGCTGAAGCTGATCGCCGATGTGCGCGCCGTGCGGCCCGACGTGGCGTTCGGCGCCGACCTGATCGCCGGTTTCCCTACCGAGACCGAGGCGATGTTTGAGAACACCCTGCGCCTGGTCGAGGATGCGGGTCTGGCCTTCCTGCACGTCTTCCCGTTCAGCCCGCGCCCAGGCACGCCCGCGGCGCGAATGCCGCAACTTCCTCGCCAGGTGATCCGCGAACGCGCCGCGCGTCTGCGCGCGGCCGGTGAGGCGGCGCTGGCCCGCCATCTCGATCGCCAGACCGGGAGTACGCTCGACGCCCTGGTCGAACGCCCCGGCGTGGCCCGGGCCGCCGACTTCACCGAACTGGCGTTCACCGGCGCGGCGCCGGCAGGCGAGATCGTGGCTATGCGGATCACCGGCCACGACGGACGTCGCGCGTCGGCGGAAACGCTCGACCGCGGGGAGACCTAGATGGCCTGGACCGGCGGCTGCCAGTGCGGCGCAGTGCGGTTCCGCGTCGAGGGCGACCTCGGCCGCGCCAGCATCTGCCATTGCCGGATGTGCCAGAAGGCCACCGGCGGCCCGTTCGGCGCCTTCGTCACCGTGCAGCGCGACGACCTGACCTGGACCCGCGCCGAGCCGCAGCGCTTCCAGAGCTCAAATATCGTACGCCGCGGCTTCTGCGCAGCATGCGGGACGCCGCTGACCTTCGAGACCGACCGGTCGACAGACCTCTCGATTTTCGCCTTCGATCGCGTCGGCGAGATCACGCCCGTCATCCAGCTCGAACCTGAGCGCTCACCCGCCTGGGTGGCCCACGTCGCCGGACTGCCGGTCGTGGTCGCGCCGACAGGCCACTTCGATCGGATCATCTCGCACCAGCACCCAGACCACGACACCTAGTCCTCCGGCGACGCGCGACCGGGGAAGCCTGGCAGACTCCATCCGAACACCAGGGCCCCGGCCCGCAAGGCGAGAGCCGCGCCGAAGCCCGCCAGCCCCGCTACGGCCGCGCCGACGCCGAGCAGTCCAAGGCCCACGTAGGTCGCAGCCCCGACCAGCGCCGCGGTGACGTAGATCTCGCGCTTCAAAAGCACCGACGGCTCGTCGGCCAGGACGTCGCGGACGATTCCACCAAAGGTCGCGGTCAGCACGCCCAGCACCACGGCGGTGAGCGGCGGCGCGCCCAGCGCTCCTGCCTTCGCTGCGCCAGCGACGCTGTAGGCGGCCATGCCCAGGGCATCCAGCCAGATCAGCAGGCGGTAGCGGCCACGTTTGGCCCCGAACAGCCACACCGCGACAGCCGCCAGCAGACAGGCGACCAGATAGGCTGGCTGATGCACCCAGACCACCGGCGCGCCCAGCAGCAGATCGCGCAAGGTCCCGCCGCCGACGCCGGTGATCGCCGCGAAGAACCCGAAGGTGACGATGTCGTGCTTGCGCCTGGCCGCGGCCAGGGCGCCGGTCGCGCCGAACACCGCCACGGCGGCGTAGTCCAGCCAGATCAGCGCGGTCTCGAAGCCGTCCATCCCCTGCCCCTTCCGCCCCCAGGCTCAGGCGCGGTTCCCTCGACGGCGGAAACCGCGCTAGAAGGCGCCCCATGACCGAACCCAAGAAGGGCTGGTTCCAGCGCCTCACCCAGGGGCTGTCGCGCTCGTCCAAGGCGATGACCGAGCAGCTTACCGGCGCCTTCGTCAAGGCGCCGCTCGACCAGGCGCGCCTCGACGCTCTGGAGGAGATGCTGATCGAAGCCGACCTCGGCCCGCAGTCGGCCGCGCGTATCGTCGAGCGGTTCGGGGCGGAGCGCTTCGGCCGCAGCGTCGACGAGCGCGAGATCCAGGAGGCCCTGGCCGAGGCGATCGGTGACGAGCTCACCGCGCGCCAGGGGGACTTCGACCCCTTGGGCGGCCCCAAGCCGTTCGTGGTGCTGTTCATCGGGGTCAACGGCTCGGGCAAGACCACGACGCTGGGCAAGATCGCCGCCGAGCTGAAGGGGCGCGGCGCCAAGGTGCTGATCGCCGCCGGCGACACCTTCCGCGCCGCCGCTGTCGAGCAACTTCAGGTGTGGGCGGACCGTGCCGGCGCCGACTTCATGTCCAGGCCCACCGGATCCGACGCCGCGGGCCTGGCTTACGACGCGCTCGAGAAGGCGCGGGCCGAGGATTATGACGTACTGCTGATCGACACCGCCGGGCGGCTGCAGAACAAGCAGGGCCTGATGGACGAGTTGCACAAGATCATCCGGGTGCTGAAAAAAGTCGATGCGGACGCCCCGCACGAGACCCTGCTGGTGCTGGACGCCACGGTCGGGCGCAACGCGTTGGCCCAGGAGAACATCTTCGGGAACCAGATCGGCGTCTCGGGCATCGTCATGACCAAGCTGGACGGCACGGCGCGCGGCGGGGTGCTGGTGCCGGTGGCGCAGGCTTCGGACTCGCCGATCAAGCTGATCGGGGTGGGCGAGCAGATCGAGGATCTGCAGCCCTTCAATGCGCGCGCCTTCGCCCGCTCGCTGGTCGGACTGGAGGACGCGTGACCGTATCGCCGAAAGCAAAAGGCTGGATCCGCGCCGCCGTCGACTACGGGGCGCCGCTGAGCTTCATGGTCGCGTTCCTGATCACCCGCGACGCCGTGACGGCGAGCTGGGCGCTGGTCGGCGGGGCGGGCGTGGCGTTGCTGGTGGGCTATGTGGCCGAGCGGCGGATCGCGCCGATGCCGCTGATCGCCGGGGTCGCTGCGCTGATCTTCGGCGGCATGACGCTGATCTTCCACGACGAGCGGTTCATCAAGATCAAGCCGACGGTGCTGAACCTGGGCTTCGCGGCGTTCCTGCTGGGCGGGGTGGCGACGCGCCGCAACCCGCTGAAGGCGCTGCTGGGCGAGACCCTGCGCATGCCGGACGAGGCCTGGCGCACCCTGACGCTGCGCTATGGGATCTTCTTCCTGTGCGCGGCGGTGTTGAACGAGGCGGTGTGGCGCACTCAATCCACCTATGTTTGGGCCTGGTTCCGCTTCCCGGGCCTGCAGATCCTGGCGATCCTGTTCTCGCTGACCCAGGCGCCGCTGATGATGAAGCACGCCAAGGCCGCCGACGAGGAAGCGCCAGCCATTCCGCCGCCGCCCACGGAGTAGACGCTCACACCGCCTACGGACGATCCGTCGCCAAACCGCAACAATAAGAGCGTAGGCTGAAAGTCCCGATCAGGAGACGTCAGCCATGGCCGCCGCGAAAGGCAAGTTGGGGGGCAAGTCTGGCCGCAAATCCGTGGTCGCCGCGCTGGAGCGCTCGCCCAGCCACCTGCTGCACCGCGCGTTGCAGCTCGCGCTCGACATCTACGCCGAAGAAGTCGGCGACTCCGCGCTGACCCAGCGCCAGTACGCCGTGCTGGCCGCGGCCGCGGCCCACGAAGGCGCGACCCAGACTGACCTCGTCAGGATCACCGGTATCGACCGCTCCACCCTGGCCGACATGGCCGCGCGGATGATCGGCCGCGGGTTGCTCGAGCGCGAACGATCGCAATTGGACGCCCGGGCCAACGCCGTGACCATCACCGACCACGGCCGTGCGGCCCTGGAGGATGTGCAGCCGAAGGTCGCGGCCGCCGATGCGCGGCTGCTGAAGCTGATCGCCCGCAACAGCCGGCGCGAGACGTTCCTGGAACTGCTGGGCGAGCTGGTCGCCGCTGAGCCGTCGGCGCCGGCCAGCGAACCCGCCAACGACGAGGCCAAGACGCCCAAGGCGGCGAAGCCGCCAAAGTCGCCCAAGGCCGACGGCAAGAAGAAGAAAAAGAAGGCCGCCTAGTCCGCGCGGCTGCGATTGCCGCCCTTCGGCCGGCGTCGTCAAATGGCCGCCGCATCAACTGAGCATGGTCTGCGCTCGAGACAGGTCGGTCATCCTCGACCCGGAGGCTTTTGCGATGATCCCCACCATCACCGCCTTTGAACGCTCGCCGGATCGCGGTCGGGGTCTGGCGCGCGACATGCGCGTGCGCTGGGCGCTCGAGGAGGTGGGTCAGCCCTATGACGTGCGTCTGGTGTCGTTCGAGGCGATGAAGCAGCCCGCCCATCTCGCCCTGCACCCCTTCGGCCAGATCCCGACATTCGAGGAGGGCGACCTTGCCCTTTTCGAAACGGGAGCGATCGTCTTCCACATCGCCGAGCAGAACGCGGGACTGCTGCCCAGCGATGCGAACGCCCGAGCGCGCGCCGTGACCTGGATGTTCGCCGCGCTCAATACGGTGGAGCCGCCGGTGCTTGAGCGCGAAATGGCCAGGCTCGTGGAGCGCGACAAGCCGTGGTTCGAGGCGCGCCTGCCGATCCTCGAGGACCGCATACGCAGCCGGCTGGGCGCGCTGTCCGATCGCCTGGGTGACGCCGACTGGCTCGACGGCGACTTCAGCGCCGGCGACCTGATGATGGCGATGGTCCTGCTCAGGCTGAAGGGCTCGGATCTGCTCGGTAGGTATCCGAACCTCGCCGCCTACCTCGCCCGCGGCGAGGCGCGGCCGGCCTACCAGCGCGCCTTCGCCGCCCAGCTGGCGGTCTTCACCAGCCAGCAACCCGACGGCTGATGACTGCGTCAGTAACCCCCGCCGCGCGCCGTCGGCTCAGCGCCGACACGGGGTGAAGCGTCGATGGCCTGGGCGATGATCCGCAGCGCGTCGTCCACATCGCGCTCGGTGATGTCCAGATAGAAGACCGCGCGTATCGCATCCGCCCCGGAGGGCAGCATCCACAACCCGCGTTGATGCGCCTGATCGACCACGCTGCCCGCGGCGACATCGGTCAGCCGATAGCGGACGATGTTCGACTGCACGCTCGCCGGGTCGATCTCGATTCCGTCGATCTGCGCGAGGCCCTGGGCGAACCGAGCGGCGAGTGCGTGGGTCTCGCCCAGCCGCGGGCGATGGTGCTCCAGGGCATGCAGAGCGCCCGCCGCGACCAGACCCGCCTGGCGAAAGCCGCCGCCGAACATCTGCTTGAAGCGACGCGCCCGGCTGACGAAATCCGCAGGTCCCACCAGGCAGGAGCCCATGGGCGCGCCAAGCGCCTTCGACATGCAGACGCTCACCGTGTCGAACGATCGCGCATAGTCCGCCTCGGACACGCCGGTCGCGGCCGTCGCATGCCATAGGCGCGCGCCGTCGAGGTGGGTCGCCAGCCCGTGTCGCCGACCCGCCGCCGTCGCCGCCTCCAAGGCTTCGAGCGGCCAGATCGAGCCGCCGCCGTTGTTGTGGGTGTTCTCCAGGCACAGCAGGCGCGCCGGAGCGGTCACGGTCGTCGGGAAGAAGCGGTGCGGAACCCCGATCACGGCGTCGACGTCGGCGGGCGTGAAGATCCCTCTGACGCCGGGAAGCGGCCTGGGCAGCACGCCGGAGAACGCCGCCACGCCGCCGTTCTCCAGGACGTAGACGTGGGCGGCCTGGTCGAACAGCACGGCGTCGCCCGGCTGGGTATGGGTGCGCACGGCGACCTGGTTGGTCATCGTGCCGCTGGGCATGTAGACGGCGTCTTCCTTGCCCAGGATGTCGGCCACCGCCGCCTCCAGCGCCTTGACCGTCGGATCGTCGCCATAGACGTCGTCACCGACCTCGGCGTAGGCCATCACCCGTCGCATTTCGGGCGTAGGACGGCTGCAGGTGTCGCTACGCAGGTCGATCATCGCACGCCCCCCGTTCGGGCCCAAGCGGGCCTCGGCGAGGCGCAATCTAGCGCGCCGACGTCACGAAGACAGGGCTATCAACTCAGGCTGCGGTCCGACATAGCGCGCCCGGGGTCGGATCAGCACGCCGGCGGCGCCCTGTTCCAGGGCGTGGGCGATCCAGCCGGCGACGCGGGCAGTGGCGAACAGGGCGAACGGGGCGTCGGCGGGGGCGGAGATCGCCTGGGTCATCGCCGCGAGGGCGAAGTCGATGTTGGGCGCTGCGCCCGTCGCCTCGTGCACGGCCGCGCTGAGGGACTGGGCCGCCGCGGCCGGCGTGAACCGTCCGAGCAGTGCGAGGGCGCGAGGATCGCCGTCCGGATACAGCGGATGGCCGAAGCCTGGGATCGGCCGGCCCTCGGCGAGGCGCGCGGCGACCGCCACCTGCGCGCCGTCCCGCGCCGCATCGGCCAGCAGGGCGGCGACGCCGGCCGCAGCCCCACCATGCAGAGGTCCGGTAAGGGTCGCCAGGCCCGCCAGCGCGCAGGCGGCCAGAGACGCGCCGGTGGACGCCGCCACCCGCGCGGCGAACGTCGAGGCGTTGAACTCGTGGTCCGCCAGCAACACCAGAGCGCGACGGATCAGATCGGCGCCGTTGGCGTCTACGCCCCAAGCGACCGCCAGCCGCAGATGGATCGCGCCGCCGCCGGAAACGCCGGCGACGGCTTCGGACACGGCGTCCAGCAGATCTTCCGCCTCGAGGCCCAAGGCCGCGGCCTGTCGACCCAGCGCCGGTCGGTCACTCGCCGCCCGGCTTGCAAGCAGGCTGAACGCGCGCGCCTTCAGTGCTCCCGCCGGCATCGCCTGAAGAGGCCTGGGCTGACATGGGTGCGATTGGGCGCTCCACAGCAGACGCGCGACGGCCTCCAGGGTCTCGGTTTCGGCCAACACCGCCGCATCACGTCCGCGGTAGAACAGCCGTCCGCCCACGATCGTGGTGATCGCCGAGTCCATCACGGGCTCGCCCCAGGCGATGGCCCCGGCCGCGACCTCCGACCGCTTGCGCCCGCGCGTGCGGCGTTCGATCAGCGCCGCGAGATCCACCGCGCGATAGAGGCTGCGCCGCGGATCGTCGGGATCGGCGCGCACCTGCACGCGACCGCGGCTGACATAGGCGTAGAGCGTCTGCGGCCGGACGCCGAGGCGTTCGATGGCGGCCTGCGCGGTGATCCACTCGTCTGACATTGATTATATTGATCAAGATTGACTAGGTGATCGTGCGACAGATGATGACCGGGCGCAAGCAAGAAGGAGCCCGCAATGTCCGAAGGCCTCGACGACGTCATCGCCGCCCGCACCATCCTGTCGGACGTGGATGGCGCGGCCGGGCGGCTGGTGATCCGCGGACACTCGCTCGACGACCTGGCCGGCCGCGCCCGGTTCGAGCACGTCGCCCATCTGCTATTCGAGGGCTTCTTCGATGATCTTCCGCGCGACCTGCAGCGACCGCTGGGAGAGGCGCGGGCCGCGGTGTTCGCCCAGGCTGCCGCCGTCGGCGAGCTCAGGGGACTGGATCCCGTGGAGGCGATGCGGGCACTGAGCGCACGGCTGCCCGACGGAGACGATCTCGCCACTGCGCTGAGGCTGCTGGCCGCACCTGGGGTGTTCACCGCCGCCGTGCTGCGCGCCCGCGCCGGCGCCGCCCCGATCGCGCCTGACCCTTCCCTGAGCCACGCCGCCGACATCTTGAGGATGACCCACGGCCGGCCCGCTGGTCCCGGCCAGGCCGAGGCGCTGGACGCCTATCTGGTGACCGTCTGCGACCACGGACTGAACGCCTCGACCTTCGCCGCCAGGGTGATCGCCTCGACGCACGCGGGCCTGACCTCGGCGGTGCTGGGCGGGATCAGCGCGCTCAAAGGTCCGCTGCATGGCGGCGCGCCGGGCCCGGTGCTGGAGATGCTGCGCGAGATCGGAGAGCCGGCGAACGCCCGCCCGTGGCTTGAGGCGGCGCTGGCGCGCGGCGAGCGCCTGATGGGTTTCGGACACCGGATCTACCGGCTGCGCGACCCCAGGGCCGATGCGCTGAAGGCGGCCGTGCGCAGGCTGGGCGCGCTGCAACCGGACGCGTCAGGCCGTATCGCCCTGGCCGAAGCGGTGGAGGCCGCGGCGCTGGCGATCCTCAAAGAACGCAAGCCCGACCGGCCGCTGGAGACCAACGTCGAGTTCTACACCGCCCTACTGCTGGAGGCGGTCGGCTTCCCGGCGGACGCCTTCACCGGCGTATTCGCCATGGGGCGGGTGGCGGGCTGGATCGCCCACGCCCGCGAACAGGTGGCGCAGGGCCGGCTGATCCGTCCGCAGTCGGTCTATGTCGGTCCGCAGCCGAAGGCCGCCTGAAACTCAGGCTTCCGGCACCTCGACGACGCCTGCGCCGCCGGCCTCGTCGCCCCAGGCGAGGCGGCGGTGGTCGGCGGTGATAGCCAACGCAGAGATCGCCGCGCCCTTCTCAGCCTTGACCGTGTCGATGCGCCGCCCGGTGAGGTCGCAGACCCACACCCGTCCGTCGTCCAGCCCGGCGGCCGCCCAGGTGGCCCCAGGCGTCGCAGCGGCGCGGGTCACCAGGGCGGATTCGTCAAAGCCGATCTCGGCCGCCTCCTTGCCCATCGGCCCGGTGGAGCCGCCGAACGGCCAGATCACCAGGCCGTTGGCCCCGGAGGTGACCATCAATTGTCCCTTGGAGCAGAACGCCAGGCTGCGGACCTTGGCCGGGTAGCCGCCCATTCGCATGTTCTTCTCGTCGGAGACCCGCCAGCCGTGGAGCTGGTTCTCCTGCATGGACGAGATCAGGAACTTGCCGTCCGGGCTCCAGGCCGCGCCGATATGGCTGCCGGCCCAGTTCAGCACCGCCGGCTTCTGTTCGGCGATCCGCGCGTACCACAGGCGCAGGCAGTTGTAGGTCGCCGCCGCCACCCGCCGGCCCTTGGGGTCGAAGGCGACGTCGGCGATGGACCGCTCGTGCGGGAAAAGTCTGGTGAAGCCTGCGTCGGCGACGTCGCGCATGTGCAGGTCGCGGCCCGCGGCGAAGGCGATCAGGCCCGACTGGGCGCTCGCCGCGACCACATCGATCCAGCGGCCCTTCACCTCGGCGATCTGTTCGGCGCCGCTCGGCCGCGACCAGACCACACGGCCGTCGTCGCCGCCGGTGAGCATCCCGTCGCCCGACGGATGCAGGCAGGCTGACAGTATGGCGCCGTCGTGCGCCTGGACGCTCTCGCCGCCCTCGAAACGGACGGTCCCGTCGCCCAGGGCGAAACAGGCGCGCTGGGCGCGGTCGAAGGCGGCGGCGGTGACGAAGGCTTCGAATTCAGAGATCATCGCCATGCCATAGCCGGGCCTTCAGGGGCTTTCCAGGGCGCCGACGCACGGCGCGAACCCCGCCGGGGCGATCTGGTCTTTACTTTCTGAAAATGACTTGCGAATGGTCTCGCGAACGGATGACGGGCGAAACTACGCGCCGTCGCAGGGAAGGAACTTCATATGGGTGCGAAGCTGGGCGGTGGGGGCGGCGGCTCCAAGTTCGACCTCGGCCAGAACAGCGACATCAACGTCACGCCCTTCGTGGACGTGATGCTGGTGCTCCTCATCATCTTCATGGTGGCGATTCCCGCCGCGACGGTGTCGATCAAGCTCGACCTGCCGCCGGCCATCCCCCCGCCCCCGGGCGCCAAGGTGAAGGAGCCCACCCTGATCAACATCCAGCAGGGCGGCGTGCTGTTCATCGGCGAGAAGCCGACAACGCTCGACACCCTGACCGGCGACCTGGAACGCGAACTCATCGCCAACGACGAGCCGTCCTCCGGCCCGGACGCGCGGGTCTACATCCGCGCCGACCGTACGGTCCGCTACGGCGAGTTCATGGCCGTCATGAACAACCTGCAGGCGGGCGGCTACTACCAGGTGGCGCTGATCAACGAAGAGCTCTGAAGCTCGACGTCGGTATCGCGAGATCAGAAAGGCCCGCCGGGAAACCAGCGGGCCTTTTTCTTTGGGGCGTCCTGTGAGCTGAACGCTAGGCCGCGCAGGCCTCGAAGCCTTCGCGCAGGGCGGCCTCGTCGAGGTTGCGGCCGATGAACACCAGTCGGCTCTGGCGCACGCTGCCCTCGCGCCACTCGCCCTGGAAATCACCCTCCAGGATCATGTGCACGGCCTGGAACACCAGCCTGCGGTCTTCGCCGGCGACGTCGAGGATGCCCTTGGCGCGCAGGATGTCCGGTCCCTGGGCCTGCAGCACCTCGTTCAGCCAGGTGGTGACCTTGTTGGCGTTGATCGGCTTGTCCAGGGTCAGCGAGATTCCGCGGATGCCGGCGGCGGCGGCGTGGTCCTGATGATCGTGCCCATGATTATGCTCGTGATGATCGTGGTGGTCGTGCTCGCAGTCCTCGTCGTGCACATGGCCCGCCTCGCCGTGCGCCGGGTTGAGGAATTCCGGCTCCAGCTCGGTGATCCGCGCGAGGTCGAAGCCGCCGCGGCCGAGGATCGCGTCCAGGGGCACGTTCGAGCGCTGCGCCCGGTGGATCGGCGCCAGCGGATTAAGCCGGCGGATCGAGGCCTCGACGGCGGCCAGTTCGGCCGGGGTCACCAAATCGGTCTTGTTGAGGATGATCTGGTCGGCGAAGGCGATCTGCTCCACCGCCTCGCGGGAGTCCGCCAGTCTGAGCGGCAGGTGCTTGGCGTCGACCACCGTGGTCACGCTGTCGAGTTGGGTGCGGGCGCGCACGTCCTCGTCGACGAAGAAGGTCTGGGCCACCGGGCCGGGGTCGGCGAGGCCCGTGGTCTCGACAATGATCGCATCGAAGCCGCCCTTGCGCTTCATCAGGCCTGAGAGCACCCGGATCAGGTCGCCGCGCACCGTGCAGCAGACGCAGCCGTTGTTCATCTCGAACACCTCTTCGTCGGCGCCGACGATCAGGTCGTTGTCGATGCCGACCTCGCCGAACTCGTTGACGATCACGGCGTATCGCTTCCCGTGGTCCTCCGAGAGAATGCGGTTGAGGAGCGTGGTCTTGCCGGCCCCAAGGTAGCCTGTGAGCACGGTGACGGGGGTTTTGTCGGTCATGGGGGTCATCTAGTCATCGCAAGAGCGAGTGGAAACCTCGCGGGTCCAGATTGACCCGCGCGGCGTGGACGTTACAAGATAACATCGCTCATCGCCGCCCGAGATTTCCTTGATCCCCATCGATCCCACGTCCGGCGCGGCGGACACAAGCCCGCAGGTCGCGCCAGCGCGCATGGACGCCTTCCGCGCTGATCGCGTCTATCTGGGCGCAGACCACGCGCGCAACGAGCGGCGCACCTGGATCGTCACCGCGATCTGTGCGGCGACCCTGGCCGCACAACTCATCGGCGGGCTGGCGTTCAAGTCGATGGCGCTGACCGCCGCCGGCCTGCACATGGCCGCCCATGTCGCCGTGCTGCTGGTTGCCGCATTCGCATACCGGGTCGCACGCCAGCGCAAGGACGACCCGCGCTATGCTTTCGGCACCGGCAAGATCGGCTTCCTCGCCGGCTTCGCCAACGCCGTGGTCCTCGCCGCCACGGCTTTTCTGATCGCCTTGGAGAGCATCGAGCGGCTGATCGAGCCTGCGGCGGTCGACTATGACTCCGCCCTGCCTCTGGCCGCCGCCGGCCTGGCGGTGACGATCGTCTGCGTCTGGCTTCTGAAGCCCGCGCGCGCCGCCCATGACGGCGACGCCGACCTCAATCTGTCAGCGGCCCACCTACACCTTTCGGCCGACGCCCTGGTGGGCGTGCTGACGCTGGCGGGACTGGCCGCCGGCCGGAGCTTCGGCTGGAGCTGGACCGACCCGGCCGCAGGCCTCGTGGGAGCAGCCCTGGTGGCGCAGTTCGCCTGGAGCCTGCTGCGCCGCACCGGCGGCGTACTGCTGGACATGAACCCAAGTCCGGCGCTGGTCGCCGAGATCCGCGCACGGCTGCAGGCGCAGGGCGAGCGGGTGGTCGACCTGCATCTGTGGCGGCTGGGCCCCGGCCACCATGCCGCGATTGTCGTGCTGGAGGCCGCCCAGCCACAGGACGTGCAGGCCTATCGCGCGCGGCTGGCGGGCCTTGCGGGCCTCAGTCACCTGACGATCGAAGTGCGCCGCGCCTGAGTCCCAAGTTGGCCCCGCGTCCGTTGACTTGGGCCGGTCCCCCTGTATAAGACCGCGCTCTCGCCCGTGGGACCGCTCACGGGCGCAATACTTTTTGCAATTACATTCTGTAAGGCGCGAACGATGTACGCGGTGATCAAGACCGGCGGCAAGCAGTACCGGGTCCAACCGGGCGACGTGCTGGTGGTCGAAAAGCTGGACGGCGAACCCGGGGCCGACGTGGCCTTCGGCGAGGTGCTGATGCTGGGTGACGGCGCGGCCGTCACCGTGGGCGCGCCGACCGTCTCGGGCGCCTCGGTGAACGCCACCCTGATCGAGACCCGTAAGGGCCTCAAGGTGAAGATCTTCAAGAAGACTCGCCGCCAGGGCTATCGCCGCACCAGGGGGCATCGTCAGTTCGAAAGCGTGCTGCGCGTCACCGGCATCACCGGCGACGGCAAGAGCGCCAAGTGGGACGGCACGGTCGACCTGACCACCAAGGCGGTGATCGACGCCCGCGCCCGTGGACTGGCGCTTCGCGACGACGTCACGCCGACCAGCGTCGTCGAAGAGGCTCCGCAGGTTGAAGTCGAAGCCGTGGCCGCCGACGCCGCGACCGAGACCGCCGCTCCCGCCAAGAAGGCCGCGCCCCGCAAGGCCGCAGCCCCGAAGGCCGAAGCTGGCGAAGCCAAACCCGCCGCCAAGAAACCGACGGCCAAGAAGACGGATACGGACGCCGAATAAGGCGTCCAGCAGGACCTAGGAGAGCACCATGGCTCACAAGAAATCAGGCGGCTCCTCGCGCAACGGGCGCGACTCGGCCGGTCGCCGCCTCGGCGTGAAGAAGTTCGGTGGCGAAGCAGTGCTCGCCGGCAACATCATCGTGCGCCAGCGCGGCACCAAGTTCTTCCCGGGCGACAACGTCGGCATGGGTGTGGACCACACCCTCTTCGCCACGGCCCAGGGCGCGGTGAAATTCGTCACCAAGCGCGACGACCGCACCTACGTGAACGTGGTCACGCCGGCCCCGGCGAACGCAGACTAGGCGGAACCCTCATTGCCGGTTCCGCCCCAATGATTGGCGGACCGGACAGACGACCTCAGCGGGGAGTCCGGACGCCGGACTCCCCGCTTTTGTTTTCTGAAAAGGCCCTCCCAGAAGGGCCGGGAGGTTCAAGACCATGTGTGCGATCGAACTGGAGCCCGTCATCCGCACAGCGCGGCTGCGGCTGCGCAAGCCCCGCCGCAAGGACGCCGCGAGGATCGCGGCGCTGGCCAACGACATCGACGTCGCGCGGATGACCACGCGCATGCCCCACCCCTACGGCCTGGACCACGCCGAGACCTACCTGGACAGCCTTGCGGGCCGCGACCCGTCGCGCGAGGCGCTGTTCGTCGTCGATCACGAAGACGAGGGCCTGATCGGCATGCTCGGCTTCCACCCCAACGAGCTGGGGCGCGCCGAGCTGGGCTACTGGCTGGGTCGTCCCTATTGGGGCCAGGGCTACGCTACCGAAGCTGCGTCCGCGGCCCTTGTGTGGGCGTCCAAGGACTGGCGTCGGCGGATGGTGGTCGCCGGGCACTTCGCCGACAATCCGGCGTCGGGCGAGGTGCTGTGCAAGGCGGGCTTCCTCTATACCGGCGAAGTCCGCAGGCTGCCCAGCGCCGCCCGCGGCGAGCCTGTTCCCGCCCGGATGATGGTGTGGCTCGCCTGAGCTGCGCCTTGAGGGCCATAGGGCGCGGAAGGCCTCCGCGTGCTATGGCCTTCAGCCATAGGACATAGAAGACCGCGATGAAGTTTCTCGACCAGTGCAAGATCTACATCCGCTCCGGCGACGGCGGCGGTGGCGCGGTCTCGTTCCGGCGTGAGAAGTACATCGAGTACGGCGGTCCGGACGGCGGCGACGGCGGCAAGGGCGGCGACGTCTGGATCGAGGCGGTCGAGGGCCTCAACACCCTGATCGACTACCGCTACCAGCAGCATTTCAAGGCCCAGACTGGCGGCCACGGCATGGGCCGCAACCGCCACGGGGCCAACGGCGAGGACGTGGTGATGCGCGTGCCGGTCGGCACCGAGGTGCTGGACGAGGACCGCGAAAGCGTCATCGCCGACCTGTCGCAGGCCGGCGACCGGTTGCTGCTGGCCAGGGGCGGCAACGGCGGCTGGGGCAACACCCGCTTCAAGGGTCCGATCAACCAGGCGCCGCGCCGCGCCAATCCCGGCCAGGACGGCGAGGAGTTGACACTCTGGCTGCGGCTGAAGCTGATCGCCGACGTGGGCCTGGTGGGCCTGCCCAACGCCGGCAAGTCGACGTTCTTGGCGGCTGCCTCGGCGGCCAAGCCCAAGGTCGCGGACTATCCGTTCACCACGCTCACGCCCAACCTAGGCGTCGTCGACCTGTCGACCAACGAGCGCTTCGTGCTGGCCGACATCCCAGGCCTGATCGAGGGCGCCTCAGAGGGCGCCGGCCTTGGCGTGCGCTTCCTGGGTCATGTGGAGCGCACCGCCGTGCTGATCCACTTGGTCGACGGCACCCAGGAGGATGTCGTGCACGCCTGGCGCACCGTGCGCGCCGAGCTAGAGGCGTATGGCGAGGGTCTCGAGGACAAGTCCGAGATCCTGGCCCTGAACAAGGTCGACGCGCTCGACCCCGAGACCCGTGCCGCCCGCGCCGCGGAGCTGGCGGAGGCCGCCGGCGTCCAGCCACGCCTGGTGTCCGGCGTCTCCGGCGAAGGCGTGATCGAGGTGCTGAGGGCGTCCTGGGCGCAGGTCCGCGCCCGCCGCGCCGAAGCAGCCGGTCCCGGCGAGGTGGAGGCCTGGGCCCCGTGAGCGGCCTGGAGACTGCCAAGCGCATTGTCGTCAAGGTCGGCTCGGCGCTGCTGATCGGCGACAACGACGCCGGCGCGGACCGCGCCTGGCTGGCCGCCTTCGCCAGCGACGTGGCGCGGCTGCGGGCCCGCGGCCAGCAGGTGCTGGTGGTGTCGTCCGGCGCGGTGGGCCTGGGTCGCCGCCGACTCGGGCTGCTGCGCCGCGCGCTCACCCTGCCCGAGAAGCAGGCCGCCGCCGCCGCCGGCCAGTCGGCGCTGATGCGCGCCTGGGAAGAGGCTTTCGAGCCGCACGGCGCGATCGCCGCCCAGGTGCTGCTGACCCGCGACGACACCGAGGTCCGCCGCCGTTGGCTGAACGCACGCGCAACCGTCGACACCCTGCTGGCGCTGGGCGTCATCCCGGTGGTCAACGAGAACGACACTGTCGTCACCGAAGAGATCCGCTACGGCGACAACGACCGGCTCGCCGCCCGTGTGGCGCAGATGATCGGCGCCGACGTGCTCGTGCTGCTGTCCGACGTCGACGGCCTCTACACCGCTGACCCCCGCAACAACCCCGACGCGCGCCATCTGGCCAGGCTGTCGCGCCTGACGCCGGAGATCGAGGCCATGGCCGGTGGCGCGAATGCGTCCGCGGGCGTCGGCACCGGCGGCATGGCCACCAAGCTCGCCGCCGCGCGCATCGCCCAGTCGGCCGGCTGCGCCACGGTGATCACCCTGGGTCGCCGCCCTGCTCCGCTGGCCGCCCTTGAAGCCGGCGAGCGCTCGACGATCATCGAGCCCTCGACGACGCCCGCCGCCGCCTACAAAGCCTGGATCGCCGGATCGCTGGCGCCCGCCGGAGCGCTGGTGGTCGACGCCGGCGCCGCGGCGGCGCTGAAACGCGGCAAGAGCCTGCTGGCGGCCGGCGTCCGCGAGGTGCAGGGCCGCTTCGACAAGGGCGACGCCGTGGTGGTGCGCGACGAAGCCGGCCATGAGGTCGCCCGCGGCCTGATCCGCTACGAGGCCGGCGACGCCCTGCGCATTCGCGGGCTCAAGTCCCAGGCGGTGGAGCAGGCTCTGGGCTACACGTCCGGACCGATGATCCACGCCGACGACCTGGCGCTGTCGCACGGGCGTGAAGAGCCGCCCGCCTCCGCCGGGTTTGAACCGGCGCCGCAAGGGGCCTAATCAGGGCCCAGATCTGGAAGGCTGAGAGGCGATGGACGACGGCGCGGCGCGGCAGACCACGGAACGGACGGATCGCCTGGAGCGGCTCGCGCCTGGCCAGCCAGTGATCTATGGCGGCGATCGGGTGACCCATGTGGGGGCCGAGCTCGCCGCCGCCTTCCGCCCCGGTGATCGGCTGGTGGTGGTGCAGGACGACGGCGCGCTGCTGCATGTGCCGGCCGCCCAGCATGCGCTGGCCTCTCATGCCGTCGACCGGGCTCTGACCGCGTTCCAGGCCATGGGCGCAGTCGCCGATGCGCAGATCACCGCCTTCTTCGAGGCGTTCGCCGCCCGACTCGAGGACGAGGCCGCCTGGGGCGCGATCGCCCGGGCCAACGCCGCAGACGTCGAGCGCGCCCAGGCGCGGGGCCGATCGACCACCCGGCTGGCGATCAGCGAGGCGATGCGCCGAGACATGACCGCAGGCCTACGGGCCTGGCGCGACACGCCGCCGCCCCGCGACGCGGTGATCGAGCGGGTCGAACATGCGGGGTGGAGCGTCGAGCAGACCGCGGCGCCGCTGGGCGTGGTGGGCTTCGTGTTCGAGGGTCGGCCCAATGTGTTCGCCGACGCCACCGGCGTGCTGCGGGGCGGCAACACCGTGGTGTTCCGCATCGGCTCCGATGCGCTCGGCACCGCGCGCGCCATCGTCGACTTCGCCCTGGATCCGGCGCTCGCCGAAGCGGGCCTGCCGGCGGGCGCCGCCAGCCTGGTTGACAGCGCCGAGCACGCCGCCGGCTGGGCGATGTTCGGCGACCGGCGCCTGGCGCTGGCCGTGGCTCGCGGCTCTGGTCCCGCCGTCGCGCAACTGGGGGCCATCGCGCGGCAGGCCGGCACGCCGGTCAGCTTGCACGGCACGGGCGGCGCCTGGATGGTCGCCGACGCAAGCGCGAACGCGGATCGCCTGTTCGCCGCCGCCTATCACTCGCTGGACCGCAAGGTCTGCAACACCCTGAACGTCTGCTGCATCGTCCGCGCGCGGGCCGCCGAGCTGGTCCCGGCTTTCCTGCAAGCGCTCGAACGCGCCGGCGAGCGTCGCGCAGGCTGGAAGCTGCATGTCGCGGGGGGCTCGGAAAGCTACCTCCCGGCCGGCTGGCTGGATCGCCGCGGCCCGGTCGTGCGCGCCGAGGGGGTCCGCGAGGAGGCGCTGGTGGAGATCATCGCCGACGCCGACCTCGCCCGCGAGTGGGAATGGGAGGAGACGCCGGAGGTCTCCTTGCGCATTGTCGACGACCTGGACGAGGCGGTGGCCCTGTTCAACCGCTACAGCCCGCAGTTCACCGCCTCGCTGATCGCCTCGGACGCCGAAGCGCACCTGCGGTTCTACGCGGCGATCAACGCGCCGTTCGTCGGCGACGGCTTCACCCGCTGGGTTGATGGCCAGTACGCCCTCGACCGGCCGGAGCTCGGCTTATCGAATTGGGAGCACGGACGGCTGTTCGCGCGCGGCGCGGTGCTGGCCGGCGACGGCGTGTTCAGCGTGCGCACCCGCGTGCGCCAGACCGATCCCCACTTGGACCGCGCCGGCGCGCCGACGCCCGCGCGCAAGCCCTGAGCCGTAGCGCCCACGCGATGTGGTCCGACCGCCCCGCCACGCGCGGTCAAGCCGCAGGCCGCCCAAAGGCCCTGCGCCTGGGGTTCTCTCTGCAGCCCGGCATGCGCGTCGGCCTCTACGGCGGCTCGTTCAACCCGGCCCATGCCGGCCACGCCCATGTCGCCGAAACCGCTCTGACCCGGCTCCGACTGGATCAGGTGATCTGGCTGGTCTCCCCGCAGAACCCGCTGAAGCCCAGCGACGGCATGGCCGGCGCCGCCGAACGCATGGCGTCGGCGGATCGATGGGCGCGAGGCCCATCGATGCGCGTCTCCGACCTCGAGCGCCGCCTGGGGTCGGCCTACACGATTGACACCCTGCGCCGGCTGCGGGCGCGCTTTCCGGCGGTGCGTTTCGTCTGGATCATGGGCGCCGACGGCCTGGCGTCCTTCCATCTCTGGAAAGGGTGGGCGGATATCCTGCGCGAGGTTCCCATGGCCGTCGTCGCCCGCCCTGGGATGACCTTGCGGGCCCTGTCGTCGCCGGCGGCCCGGCGCTTCACTTCCGCGCGACGCAGGTCGAGCGCCGCCGCGACCCTGCCGGGCGCCTCGCCGCCCGCCTGGGTGTTCCTGGTTGCGCCGCTGCACTTCGAATCGTCCACTGCGCTGCGCAAGGCCGCCTCCGTGTGAGGTGGATTGACGTGTGCGTGATGGCCGGCTGACCCGGTGGCCGCGACGTGCTAGGCTCGCGCGTAGCGAGGATGACAAGGAGTAACCCGCTGGACCACGATTCCGCGCCGCGCGCGCAGAAGGATGACGGCCTGTCCGATCCTTCCCATCCCCAGGGCCGCATTCAAGCCCTGGAAGAGCTGATCCTGAGCCGACTTGATGACGACAAGGCGCAGGACGTTGTCTTCATTGACTTGAAGGGCAAGAGCGCCATGGCCGACGGCCTGGTGGTGGCGTCTGGCCGCTCCCACCGCCACGTCGGCGCGATGGCCGACCACCTGCTGCGCGCCCTGAAGGAACAGGGTTACGGCAAGGCGCGTGTCGAGGGCATGCCGCATTGCGACTGGGTGCTGATCGACACCGGCGACGTGATCATCCACCTGTTCCGGCCGGAAGTGCGGTCGTTCTACAACATCGAGAAGATCTGGTCGGTGGAGCCGCCGACGCAATCCGTGGCGATGTGAGGGTCACGATCCTCGCCGTCGGCCGCCTGGCCAAGGGCCCGGAAGCCGACCTTGTTCAGACCTACGTCCAGCGCGCCGCCGCGGCAGGACGCTCGCTGGGCCTCTCGCCCGTAGACGCCGTCGAAGTTGAGGCGCGCAAGCCCGGCAAGGCCGCCGAGGCCGAGGTGCTGCGCCCGCACCTGGCCGGCGCCCATGTGATCGCCTGCGACGAGCGCGGCGCGGCGCGCACCTCCCGCGCCCTCGCGATCGAGCTTGGACGCCTGCGCGACGAGGGCGCCCGGCGCGCGGTGTTCGTGATAGGCGGCGCGGACGGCCTTGAGCCTGCGCTGGTCGAACAGGCCGATGCGACCCTGGCGTTCGGACCGCAGACCTGGCCGCATGCACTGGCTCGCGTGATGCTCGCCGAGCAGATCTACCGCGCGACCACAATCCTCGCCGGCGGCCCCTACCATCGTGACTGAGGAAGGCCTAATCGAAGGCATGGCCGCCGTCCTGAAGCCCCCCCGCCTTCCCGCGCTGGCGATCGTCGCCACGGCGGCGATCGCGGCCGTGGCCGTCGCCCAACCTAGCGAGCGCGAGCGTCTGGAGCGGCTGAACCTCAAGGAAACGGTGCTTACCGCCGAGCAGGGCCGCAACATGAACCAGCTGTCCAAGCTGCTGTCGGTCCAGGAGCGCATCCGGCGCGACCCGCCGCCAGCGCTCCTGGTCAGCCCGGGCGACGCGCGCAACGCGGTACGCGCCGCGATCCTGGTCAAGGCGATGACGCCTGAGCTGCAGAAGCGCGCCCAGACCTACGCCGCCGAGGCCGGCGAGATCGCCCGTCTGCGCCGTCTGGCTGCGGTTCAGAGCGAGGCGCTGTTCACCGCCGAGAGCGAGCTGGCCGAACGCCCGGCCGGACTGCGGGGGGCGGTGTCGCCTGGTGAAAAGCCGCAGGTGATGCCGGTTCTGCCACCGACCATGCTGTCGATCCCGACTCCCGGGCCTATGAAGCATGCATTCGGTGATCGTCTGGCGGGCGGTCTCAGCAACGGACTGACCCTCGACGCCCAACCGAACGCCATGGTCCGCAGCCCGGGCGACGGCCTCGTGCAATATGTAGGGCCGGTAAAGGGCTGGGGCGTTATATTGATATTGAGACTGTCGGGCGGATACCATCTGGTGCTGGCGGGTTTGGAACGGACGTCTGTTGACGTCGGACAATCCGTCGCGGCCGGAACGCCTGTCGGTTGGATGCCCGATGGAAGACAATCGGACTCGGAGCTCTATCTTGAGGTCCGGGATCAGGGCGCGCCCGTAGATCCGGCGCGTTGGTTGAAGATCGGGGCGCGTTAGCCTCGGGGTTGATTGGGGCCCGGACTGTTAAGCGGCTGTAGCTGCAAGGGAGCCTGACGGCAGGCGTATGAGAAAGTATCTTCTGATCGGCGCGTCCGCATTCGTCCTTGGCGCAGGCGCCATGGCCTATGTGAGCCAGCAAGCCCTGGCCGCGGCCCAGCCCAAGGCCAAGACCTACCGGATGCTCGGCCTGTTCGGCGACGTGCTGGACACCGTCGAGCGCCAGTATGTGTCCGAGGTCGACGACACCAAGCTGATCGAGTCGGCCATCGACGGCATGCTGACCTCGCTCGATC
>NZ_JAUYQL010000007.1 GCF_030697305.1 Phenylobacterium sp.
TCAGCTTCGACGACATCTACGGCGGCGGCCTGAAGCTAGGCTCGCAGGTCACCTGGAACCACAAGTACACCATCGCCGAGGTCAAGCTTCAGGGTGTCACCACGCCTGGTTTCGAAGGGGTCGGGAAGTTTAACTACAACACCGGCTTCTATCCGATCCCGGAATGGCGCGGAATGTTCTACGCCGAGTGGGACAGCGGCCCGCACAACATCCGCCTGCAGACCAACTACATCGACAGCTACGTCGACCAACGCACGACGCCGTACATCGGCAATCTGGTGGTCGGTGATGTGACCAACGTCGCACAGGCCACTGTCGTGCCCCGTCCGCAAGACGGCAAGAAGATCGACGCCTTCGTCACCACGGACGTCACCTACCGGGTGTTCCTGCCCTGGGACACCACGGCGGTGTTCAATATCACCAACATCTTCGACACCGACCCGCCGCTGGCGCGGCTGGAGCTCAATTACGACGCCCTGACCGCGAACGCGCTGGGACGGACCTACAAGATCGCGCTGACCAAAAAGTTCTGACGAACAACTGATATGCAAGATCCCCAGTCCCCTCCGGGGATCTTGCTCTGACCAGGCGGGCGACCGCCTGGTCTTTTCCTGCAAGACAGCTCTGGGGAAATTTTGTCGAAGGGCGCGATTGCCCATGGTCTGCGCCCCTTGAAGTGATCCATCCTCTATGTTGGTCGCAGGACCATTTTGGATGGATGGAACGATGGTAAGGAAGGGCCACACGCCGGAAGCGATCGTCGCCAAGCTGCGTCAGGTTGAAGTCCTGACCGGTCAGAGCAAGTCGATCGCCGAGGCGGTGAAGACGATCGCGGTGACGGAGCCAACGTATTTTCGCTGGCGGGCGGAGTACGGCGGCATGAAGAACGAGCAAGTGAAGCGTCTAAAGGCGCTGGAGCTGGAGAACACGCGGCTGCGCCGCGCGGTGTCGGATCTGACCCTGGACAAGGTGATCCTGACCGAGGCCGCTGGGGAAACTTCTAAGCCCCGCCCGTCGCCGGGCCTGCGTGGATAAGGTCGATCTGAACTGAGATCTCTGAAAGGCGGGCCTGCGTGGCCCTGGGCCAACATCGGTCCACCCAGCGCAAGCCCGCCCGAGGGCGCGATGACGAGGTGGCGCTGACCGCCGACATCGTCGAGCTGGCTAAGACCTATGGCCGCTACGGCTATCGGCGGGTCACGGCCCTGCTGCGCCATGCCGGCTGGGCGGTGAACGCCAAGCCGGTCCAGCGGATCTGGCGACAGAAGGGGCTGAAAGTCCGCAGAAATTACCAAAGCGCGGCCGGCCCTGGCTGAACGACGGCTCGTGCGTGCGCCTGCGCGCCGAGCGGCCCGACCAGGAACGAGTTCACCCACGAGGCCTTGGCCATCAGGGTGAAGCGCAAACTCAGCTCCACCGACGTGCTGGAGACCTGGCCGATGTGATGATCCTGCGCGGCCCGGCGGCCTATGTTCGGTCTGACAACGGCCCGGAGCTCATCGCCACCGCCTTGCGCGAATGGATCGCCGCGGTCGGCTCGCGGACCGCCAACATCGCGCCCCGCAGCCCCTGGGAAAACGGCTACTGCGAGAGCTTCAACAGCAAGCTGCGCGACGAACTGCTCGACGGCGCGATCTTCTACAGCCTGGCCGAGGCCCTGGTGCTGATTGAGGCCTGGCGGCGCCGCTACAACGGCGTACGCCCCCAACAGCTCGATCAATTACCGACCGCCAGCGCCTGAATCCTTCGTCCCGCGCAGCGGCGGCATCCTGACGTCGCCCTGCCCCGCGACATCGCCGCTCCTGCCTGGCGGTGAATCGTAATCCGCCGATCCGCGTTCATGCCTGGCCGCCAGCCTTGTGGCGGCCACTTCGCGAAAGGACGGCATGGGCGAACACCGCAATCCCGCCTTCGGGCGGATGATCTCAGACTTCGTGCGCCAGCGCGGGCCAGCCGTCTTGCCGCCGCGCGCCGTCGAGCAGCTTCGCGCCTATCTCGTCGATCTGTTCCGTCGCGGCGAGCCGCCGCCCGCCCGCGGTCGCGGCCTGGACCGGCCGGCGATCGCGGCGGCCTGCGGCGTCGAGCCCCGCCTGCTCGAGCCGGCGCGCGAAACGCTGCGGCCGGGGCTGGAGGCGCTGCGGCGCGAGCTCAGAAAGCCCGTCGCGAAGCCGCGCACGCGCGCCACGCCCCGGTCCATAGAGGTGGCACCGTCCCCTGCCCAACAGCCGGCCGCCAAGCCGCCACGGCGGCGCGGCGCACACCTCCTCTCGACGCTCGATCCGCTGCCTGAGCCGGACGAACCCTGGCAAGACACGCCGGCCTTCAGCGAGGCGCTCGACCTCCATATGCGCCGGCATCACGACACCGCGCCGCAGCTCTGCAAAGCGTTGCGCGCACAAGGGCTTGCAATCGAGCCCTCGACCCTCCGCGCCTGGCGTCGTGGCCGCAAGGCGCCGTCGCATGTGGAGAGCTTTGCGGTTCTCCAAAGCCTGGAGCAGCGCTGGCGCCTGCCGAGCGGCTATTTCAAGGACAAGCTTCCGCATCCCGCACGCGCCGCCAAGGGGCACGAGGCGGGCGGGCTTGGACAGGCGGAGCGCCGCCGGCTCGCCTGGCATCTGCCGGACGATTTCGACCGGCGCCCGCTCGCGGAACGCGAGGAAATCCTGGAGTGGGTGCGCCGTGTGGTGGTGTCCGGAGCCACGGAGTATCGGCGCTATCAAGCCGGCGCCTTGAAGCACGGCTACGCCGTGCGTTTTCCCGTGCTTCACCGCGCCCAATCTGCACGCGCACGCGATCACTACAGCCCCGGCGCCGT
>NZ_JAUYQL010000067.1 GCF_030697305.1 Phenylobacterium sp.
GCCCGACAAGGCGATGGACATGGCGCGCGCTTCCGACGCGCGCCGCGCCAGCGGCGATGCCGGCCGGCTGGACGGCGCGCCGCTTGGCGTCAAGGACCTGTTCTGCACCGAGGGCGTGCGCTCGACCGCCTGCTCGCGGATCATCGGCGTCTTCATCCCGCAATACGAATCCACCGTCACCGCCAATCTGTGGCGCGACGGGGCGGTGATGTTGGGCAAGCTGAACATGGACGAGTTCGCCATGGGCTCGTCCAACGAGAGTTCGGCGTTCGGACCGGTGGTCAACCCATGGCGCGCCGCCGGCGGCAACACCAAGCTGACGCCGGGCGGTTCGTCTGGCGGTTCGGCGACGGCGGTGGCGGCGCAGCTCTGCCTGGGGGCTACGGCCACCGACACCGGCGGCTCGATCCGCCAACCCGCATCATTCACAGGGACGGTGGGGATCAAGCCGACCTACGGGCGTTGCTCGCGCTGGGGCGTGGTGGCGTTCGCCTCGTCGCTGGACCAGGCAGGCCCGATCGCGCGCACGGTCGAGGACGCCGCGATCCTGCTGACTTCGATGTCCGGCCACGATCCCAAGGACTCCACCAGCTTGCCGGTCGAGACGCCAGATTTCGCGTCCTTCGTCGGCAAGTCGGTGAAGGGCCTGCGCATCGGCGTGCCGAAGGAATACCGGGTCGACGGCATGCCGGCGGAGATCGACGCCCTCTGGGAGCAGGGGATCGCCTGGCTGAAGGACGCCGGCTGCGAGATCGTCGAGGTGTCGCTGCCGCATACAAAGTACGCCCTGCCGGCCTACTACATCGTGGCCCCGGCCGAGGCATCCTCGAACCTCGCGCGCTATGACGGCATGCGCTACGGCCTGCGGGTCGAGGGCGACAACCTGACCGAGACCTACGAGAAGACCCGCGCTGCGGGCTTCGGCGAGGAGGTCAAGCGCCGCATCCTGATCGGCACCTATGTGCTCTCGGCCGGCTACTACGACGCCTATTACCTGAAGGCGCTGAAGGTGCGCCGACGGATCTCGGAGGACTTCGACACCGCCTTCGAGCGCGTCGACGCCCTGCTGACGCCCACCGCGCCCAGCGCCGCCTTCAGCCTGGGCGAGCGCTCGGACGATCCTGTGGCCATGTATCTGAACGACATCTTCACGGTGACGGTGAACCTGGCAGGCCTGCCAGGGATGAGTGTTCCGGCCGGCGTCGACGCCAAGGGCCTGCCGCTGGGACTGCAGCTCATCGGCCGCGCACTGGACGAGGGCACGCTGTTCTCGATCGGGGCTGCGCTGGAGAAGGCGGCCGGCATCACCGGCAAACCCGAGAAGTGGTGGTGACAGCCGCGGTGGCCGAACGCATGCCGCTGTGGTAAACATGCGGCGATGAGCGCTCGAATCCCCCCTCTGCTCGCGGTCGGCGCAGTCATCGCGCTGGCGTTCGCACCAGCGGTCAGCGCAGCGGAAGAGATGGACACTCATGCGCCGATCTCCAGCGCGCCGCTCAGCCTCGGTGAACTCAGCAGCGACTCTCTGGGTGTGAACCTCCCGCAGACGCCGCCGACGGCGAACCGCACGGCGAAGAGGAACCGGGACGGCTCGGCGGCTATGGGCGAGATGAGCCGCGCCACCTCGCGCTCGCTCACGCCTCTGCCGCCCAGCAGCACCATGGCCGCCGAGATCGGCCCGCCAGCGGCCCTGACCGGACAAGTCTCGCTGGCCGTCAGCCCCGACGGCCTGGGCGGCTTCGGCGCGGCCATCGCCGTCGCCCAGGCGCGCCAGAACTAAGCCAGCCGCTTCCGTCGGCGCGCGCGCCGGACTATGACGAAGCCATGAGCAAGACCGACAAAACCGACAAGCTGATCGCGGGCCGCACCGGTCCATGGGAAATCGTCCTGGGGCTGGAGATCCACGCCCAGGTCGCCTCCAAGGCCAAGCTGTTCTCCGGCGCGGCGGTGGGCTTCGGCGCAGGTCCCAACGAACAGGTCAGCCTGGTGGACGCGGCGATGCCGGGGATGCTGCCGGTGATCAACCGCTTCTGCGTCGAGCAGGCGGTGCGCGCGGGCCTGGGCCTGCAGGCCCAGGTGAACCTGGTCTCGCGCTTCGACCGCAAGAACTACTTCTACCCTGATCTGCCGCAAGGCTACCAGATCAGCCAGTTCCAGCACCCGATCATCGGCGAGGGCGAGGTGATCGTCGAACGCGACGACGGCACCAGCTTCACCGTCGGCGTCGAACGCCTGCACCTGGAACAGGACGCGGGCAAGCTGATCCACGACCTGTCGCCCAGCGAATCCTATGTCGACCTGAACCGCGCGGGTACGGCCC
>NZ_JAUYQL010000091.1 GCF_030697305.1 Phenylobacterium sp.
TGGCGGCGGGTGGGCCGTCATCAGACTGTCGCGGCTGCGCGGCAGAACCGACCTCCCTGCATCCGGGAATGGTCATGGCCAGCGAACTCGACGACGGCGTGCTCGCCGAGATGGACCGCATCAAGCGGGAGATCGCCGACAGCTTCGACGAAGAGCTGGAGATGGAGATCGATGAGAGCCGGCTGGAGAGCCTGCTCGACGACATGTCAGAGACCCCCGGCCGCGCCCAGATCGATCGCCGGGTCTATTTCCGCGAACTGTTCCGCCTGCAGCACGAGCTGGTGCGCCTGCAGGACTGGGTGCAGCACCAGGGTCTAAGGGTGGTGGTGATCTTCGAAGGCCGCGACTCGGCCGGAAAGGGCGGGGCGATCAAGCGGATCACCCAGCGACTGAACCCACGCGTTTGCCGGGTCGCCGCCCTGCCCGCACCGAACGAACGCGAACGCACACAGTGGTATTTCCAGCGCTATGTCGCCCACCTCCCGGCGGCCGGCGAGATCGTGCTGTTCGACCGCAGTTGGTACAATCGCGCCGGCGTTGAGCGCGTGATGGGCTTCTGCACCGAGGAAGAGTGCGAGGAGTTCTTCCGCACCGTCCCGGAGTTCGAACGCATGCTGGTGCGCTCCGGCATCGTGCTGGTGAAGTACTGGTTCTCCATCACCGATGAGGAACAGCAGTTCCGCTTCAACATGCGCATCCATGACCCCCTGAAGCAATGGAAGCTCAGCCCGATGGACGTGGAGTCGCGTCGCCGCTGGGAGGACTACACCCGCGCCAAGGAAGCGATGCTGGAGCGCACCCACATTGACGATGCGCCCTGGTGGCTGGTCGAGGCCGTGGACAAGAAGAAGGCGCGGCTGAACTGCATCGCCCACTTGCTGTCCCAGATCCCCTATGGCGACACGCCAAAGGTGCCGATCACCCTGCCCGACCGCGTGCGGCACGACGACTATCTGCGCCGTCCGCCGCCGCCGCAGATGTACGTTCCGGACCTCTACTAGGCGCGTGCCAGCGCGCCTCGACGACCTTGGCGCGCACGCGGGCGGCATGCTCTGGGCGCTGGCCTTTCGGGACGGCCGCGCCCACCCCGGCGACGAAGAGGACCTGACCGCCGCACCGTCGGCGCCGGACGCCTGGACCTGGGCTCATTTCCCGCTGGGCGACGTTCGCGCCCGGGCCTTCATCGCCCGGATGCAAACCCTGCCCGCCGGTTTCCAGGAACTGATCGAGAGCGACGACCAGCGGCTGCAGTTCGCCGGCGACGGTGTCTGGGCCTATGGCGTATTGCCCGACCTGGAACGCGATCTGGCCGGCGAGCCGCGCGGCGCGGGGCGACTGTTCTTCGCGCTCGACGACCGGCTAATGATCACCGCGCGCGTGCACGCCTTGAGGGTCGTCGATGATGTTCGGCGCGAGGCTGAGCAAGGCCTGCGACTGGAACGGCCCGCGGACGCCGCCGCGGCGCTCGTCGACCACTATACCGAGTTGCTGGATCTGCGGCTGGACCAGTTGACCGTCCAGTTGGCGGCCGTCGAGGATCTGGTGCTGAGCGAGCCCTCCGACGTCGACGGGTTGAGGCTCGGCCCCCTGCGGCGCGAACTCGCACGCCATCGGCGCGAGCTTCAGGCCTTGCGCGGCGCGCTGGCGCGGGGGCGACTGGCGCGGAACGGTCGCAGTCCAGGGCCCCTGCTGCACGATCTGGAGAGGCTCGCTGCGCCGATCGGCGATCTCGATCGCGAGGCGGGCGACCTGCAGGAGCGCGCCCGCCTGCTGCACGAAGAGATCGACACCCTGATCACCAGCGCCACCAATCGTGGCATCCGCACGCTCACCGTGATCTCGACGTTGCTCATCCCGCCGACGCTCGTGGTGGGCGCGTTCGGCATGAACGTCCGCGGGATCCCATTCGCCGGATCCCGCGCGGGTTTCGCGATCGCAGTGCTGATCTGCGTGGCTCTGGTCACCGCCGCCCTGCTCCTGCTGAGGCGCCTCAAACTGCTGCCGTGAACACTCCGCGGAGCCCGCAGCCGACAAATCTTCGCGCAGTCTTGCGACGTGCTTTCCTCAGCGGCGCCTTGGGCGCTAAACAGGGGCCCCTCATGCCGCAGCCGCGCAGCGGATGATGATGCGCAACCTGGATTCTGAACACCAAGGAGACCACATCCGTGTCCACGCGTCCGTTGGAAGGCATCCTCGTCGTCGACTTCACCACCATGGTCGCCGGCGGGTCCTGCACCCGCATGCTGGCCGACTGCGGCGCGCAGGTAATCAAGCTGGAGGCTGCCGAGGGCGGCGACCTGATGCGCCGGGCCGGGAACGTCCAGGACGGCGTGTCCCTGTTCTTCGCGCTCTACAACGCTGGCAAGAAGAGCGTCGTGCTAGACCTCAAGTCGCCGGCCGGACTTGAGATAAGCAAGCGGCTGATCGAGCGCGCCGACATCGTGGTCGAGAATTTCCGCCCGGGCGTCATGGCGCGGCTGGGCCTGGATTACGAGACCGTCTCCAAAATCAATCCCAAGGCGGTCTATTGCTCGATCTCGGGCTTCGGCCAGACCGGGCCGCTGTCGCAACGCGCGGCCTACGCTCCGGTGGCCCACGCCTTCAGCGGGTTCGACATGATGCTGTCGCGCCTGCCGGACCGCGAGGCGCCGCCGCCGGACAACCGGGTGATGATCGCGGATATCGTCGCCGGGGCCTACGCCTTCTCGGCGATCCAGACCGCGCTGGTTCACCGCCTGCGCAACGGCGTCGGCAGCCACGTGGACGTGGCCATGGCCGACAGCATGATGACGCTGGTGGGCATGCAGATCCAGCAGGCCCAACACGACGCCTTGTGGCCCAGCGGCGGCTTTCCGTCGTACGCCACCAAGGACGGTTATGTGAATATCCCGCTGGTCTCGCCGATCACCTATCGCCAGGCGCTCAAGGTGATGGGCCGCGACGACATCCTGAACGACCCCGAATTCCAGGCTTCGCCCGCTACGCGTCGGGTCGAAATCATCGAAGCGCTACGCGTCTGGGCCGCCGAGCATACCAGCGAGGAGTGCGACACGATCATGACCGCAGGCGGCGTCCCATGCGCCATCTATCGCATGCCGCATGAGGTGCTCGACCACCCGCAGACGGTGGCCCGGGGTTCGTTCACCGACGTGCCGACCGCCAACGGTTCGTTCAAAATCCTCAACCCGCCGTTCCAGATCAGCGGCGCGGGCGTCAAGGCCGGCACGACGGTGCCGGCCCTGGGCGAGCATACCCACGACGTGCTCGCCGACATCCTGGGCCTGAGCGAGGCCGACCTCGCCACGGCCGCAGGCGAGAAGGCGTTCGGCTGAAGCGGCTCTAGCGAAGCGAGGCGTTCAGGCGGTCCAAGGCGTTCTGGCCCGGCGTCAGCTGCGCGTCGCTGAGCGCGTTCAGCGGAGTATCTACCGTTTCCAGGCTGTCGTGCAGGTCGCTCGCTTCGGGGTCGATGAACAGCAGCCCGGTGACGATTTCGCCCAGCGCCTGGCGCGATTGAAGATAGGACAGCGCTCCGACCCGGTCGCTGGGATCATAGTGTTCGGCCAGCTTGTGCAGATGCAGGATCGAGCCGTCGTGCTGGGCGACCTTTGTGTTCGAGCCCGGCGCGTAGTCGGCGTGGATCGGCTCGCGCGGCACCACCACGTCCAGCATGTTCACCGCCTCATTGTGCTCGCGCACGTAGTCGAAGCCCTTGGTCGAACCGGCGTGGTTGTTGAACTGGATGCAGGGACTGATGCAGTCGATGAAGGCTGCGCCCTTGTGCGCCAGCGCCGCCTTGATCAGCGGGGTGAGCTGGGCCTTGTCGCCGGAAAAGCTGCGCGCCACGAAGGTCGCGCCGAGCTGCAGGGCCAGGCTCACCAGATCGATGGCGGAGTCGTGGTTCACAGCTCCCTTCTTGGTCTTCGAGCCCTTGTCGGAGGTGGCCGAGAACTGGCCCTTGGTGAGCCCGTAAACGCCGTTGTTCTCGACGATGTAGAGCATGTTCACGCCGCGCCGGATCGAGTGCGCGAACTGGCCAAGACCGATCGAGGCCGAATCCCCGTCGCCGGAGACGCCCAGATAGATCAGGTCGCGATTGGCCAGGTTGGCGCCGGTGAGCACAGACGGCATCCGGCCGTGGACCGTGTTGAACCCGTGAGAATTGCCAAGAAAGTAGTCCGGGGTTTTCGACGAGCAACCGATCCCCGACAGCTTGGCGATCCGGTGCGGCGGAAGGTCGAGTTCGTAGCAGGCCTGGATGATCGCCGCCGAAATCGAGTCGTGGCCGCAGCCGGCGCAGAGGGTTGAGACTGAGCCCTCGTAGTCGCGACGCGTATAGCCCAGCGCGTTCTCAGCCAGCTTCGGGTGATGCAGCTGAGGTTTGGTGATGTAGGTCATTCGGCGGCCTCGGGAACCTGCCGGCGGTCAGTCATCAAGGCTTCGACTGCGCTGGAGATGAAGCGGGCGGTGATCGGGGTGCCATCGTAGTGCAGCACGGCGGTCAGCCGCGACGGGTCGATATCGCCCTCGTTGATCAGTAGGGTGCGAAGCTGGCCGTCGCGGTTCTGCTCGATGACGAAGATTCTATCGTGAGCAGCGACGAAGGCGAACACCTCGTCAGGGAAGGGGTAGGCCCGCACTCGGAGAGCGTCGAGGTGGAGACCCCGATGCTCCAGAGCATCCAAGGCCTCATGGACCGCTGGAGTGCTGGATCCGAAGAAGATCACCCCGTCGCGGGTCGCGCGCTTGGCGTCGCGTCGGATGGGGGCTGGAACCAGGCCTCGCGCCGTGTCGAACTTGCGCAGCAGACGTTCCATGTTCCCGACGTAGACCGAGCCCTCCTCGCTGTAGCGGGCATAGGGGTTGCGAGAGGTCCCACGGGTGAAATAGCCGCCCTTGGTCGGGTGGGTGCCAGGGTAGGTGCGATAGGGGATGCCGTCGCCGTCGACCTCGAGGTAGCGTCCAAAATCGCGGCCAGCCTCCAGATCGTCGTAGGTCATGACCTTTCCGCGATCGAGCTTGCGGCTGTCGTCCCATTCGAAGGGCTTGGTCAGCCACTCGTTCATGCCGATATCCAGGTCGAGCATGACGAAGATCGTGGTCTGGAGCCGATCGGCC
>NZ_JAUYQL010000094.1 GCF_030697305.1 Phenylobacterium sp.
GATGACGTCATCGCCGGCTACTCGGGCCCGATCTATGCGGAGATCGCGCCGCAGACCTTCTCGGTGCTGGCGCGCTACGGCACGCGCCTGAACCAGCTTCGACTGAAGCGCGGAGCGCCGGAGCGGCTGTCGGTGCGCAACGTCGGCGTCGATCTGGCCGACGGGTTGGCGGGGTTCCGCGCGCGGCGCCACGCCGGCGTCATCGACCTGGACCTGGAGGACGGCCACGACCCGCGCGACTTCTGGGAGCCGCTGGTTCCGCGCCGCGGCGAGCTGTTGCTGGACCCCGGCGAGTTCTACATCCTGGCCTCGAAGGAGGCGGTGGAGATCCCCGTCCTGCAGGCCGCCGAGATGACCCCCATCGATCCGTCGGTGGGGGAGTTCCGGGTCCACTATGCGGGGTTCTTCGATCCCGGCTTCGGCACCGAGGAGACGCAGGCGTCAGGGTCGCGCGGCGTGCTCGAGGTGCGTAGCCACGAGACGCCGTTCTTGCTCGAGGACGGCCAGACAGTGGCGCGGCTGGTCTACGAGCCGCTCACCGACCGTCCGACCCGGCTTTACGGAGACCAGGGCTCGCACTACCAGCGGCAGGGTCTGAAGCTGTCCAAACACTTCCGCGCCTGGACCGGCTGATCGCCGCTCAGCGCGAGGCCCCGCGCAAAGAAAAGCCCGGCCTCGCGGGTTGCGGGGCCGGGCTTCTGTTCGCTCGGATCCGTCAGTTCAGACCCGGGGGTCCTGGCTCGGATCCCAGGCCCAGTACTTGGCCACCGCGCCGCCATCGACCCGCAGATCCATGCCGGTGATCATCGAGGCGTCGTCCGAGCAGAGGAAGGCCGCGGCCTTGCCGTAGTCGCTGGGCTTGGGCAGCCGCTGCATCGGGACCAGGCGCATGAAGTTGTGGACGCCCGCCGACGCGCCCGGGGGCAGCGGCGGCACTTCACGACCCCAGGCGGCTGCGCGTTCGCGCGATTCCGACGAGTCGGTCGCGGTGGGCGTCAGGGCGTTGACCCGGATGCCGTACTTGGCGAGTTCCATGGCCACGGAGTTGGTGAAGTTCTTCATCCCCATCTTCGACGTGGAGTAGGCCACGTTGCCGGGCTGGCCCTGGTGGCCGGCCGTCGAGATGATGTTGATGATCTTGCCCTGGGTCTTACGCTCGACCATGGCGGTGGCGACGTACTTGGTGAACAGGAACGAGCCGTCGAGGATGACGCCGGTCTGCGCCTGCCACTCCGCGTACGGCATGTTCAGCACGCCCTTCTGATTAAAGAAGGCCGCGTTGTTCACCAGGATGTCGATCTTGCCGAACTCCTTGAGTGCGGCGTCGACCGTGGCCTTGACTTGAGCCTCGTCAGTGACGTCGCAAACCAGGCCGATCGCCTTGCCGCCGTTCTTGTTGATGTAAGCCGCGCAGTCGTTGGCGTTCTCGGGACGGGAATCCACCGCCACGATGATTGCGCCTTCGGCCGCAAGGCCGTCAACGATGCCGCCGCCGATGTTCGGGCTGGTGCCCGTGACCAGGGCGACTTGGTCTTTAAGTTTCATTGTCCGACCCTCTTGGAGTGTTTTTGTTGTTTTTGACGACTAGGCCGGCGGCGCGATCAGGAAGGCCTTCGACGAGTTGAAGATCCAGGTGTCGACGAAGCCGGTTTGCTGCGGCTTGCGCTTCAGCTCGCTCATCACGCCCATCAGCGGGCTCCAGTTGAGGATCTCCTGCTGGCCGCGATCTTCGACTTCCTTGCCCGTCAGCTTGGTCCAGGGCTCGTACTCGCCGCTGACCATCGCGTCATACATTTTCCGATCGGAGTCGGTGTCGGGGTGCAGGTACCAGTTCTTCTTCGTCAGGAAGGCGTGCGACCAGCCGGACGACGAGATCACCGCCACCCGATCGTTGCCTTCAGAGACAATCCGCGCGATCGCGCGTCCGAGCTCGAACAAGCGGTTCGGCGTGGGCGCCGGCGGATCGAAGTCGTCGTCGGTCATGACCTTGTCGAAACGCGGCAAGCCGCCACGTTGCGCGATCACCGCGCGGCCATAGCAATTGATGGCCACCGGGATCACCGGATAGGGGAAGCCCTTGTCGCGCCCATAGTCCAGGTAGAGGAACGCGTTGTAGAAGGCGTGTCCCAGCGGGTGATGCAGGGGCTTGTAGGAATAGGCGACGTCGAAGCCGTCCTCGATCAGGGCGCTCGTCAGCTGCTTGGCCTTCTTGGCCGCACCCTTGATCTTGATCTTGCGTTCCGGATCTTCGCCCCAGACGTTGTTGGCCGGCGGCGAGAACTCGAATTCCTCGTGCGCGCTGATCGCGTAGGGCGGGATGATGTCTTCGCGGAAGTTCTCGTACTGGTCGTCGCCGAACATGATCACGTAGTCCGGATTGAAGTCGTCCAGCGCCTTGCGGGTCTTGTTCATCCAGCTCACCAGGTCGGCGCGGTGGCGCGCGGCGGCGGAGGTGCCTTCGTCGTTGCCCCATTCGCGTTGCATGCCTTCGGGCCAGCCGTCGGGCGTGCGGTACTTCTCGGGCAGTTCCGGGTTCTTCAGCATCATCTTGAGGATGCCGGCCATGCGGTCATCGTGTCCGCTCAGCGGCGGATAATGGGAAATCCCTAGTGCAAGTATCTCAGCCATTTCAGTGTCCTTCCAAATGCATTTCCAGCGCCGAACTCGTCATCTGTAGGGAGTCGGCGCAGGCGCCTGCAGCCTCGCGCCGATACCTACTGTATAGCCCGGCGCGCGCAACGTTCTCGGTCGCGCGAAGCATTCGCCGGAGGGCTCCCTGACGTCAAGTCGCCGTCGGCGTATTCCCGCAGCGCTCCGCCTGCGCCCACGCGGTCGGAAAGGCTGCGGATTCGCCGCCTCCGCCAGGGAACTGCAGCACCGCCGACGGCGTTGGAGCCGCGGGGGCGCCAAGCTGAAGCTTCCCGAGTTCAAGCTCTATTGGCGCTAAGTTGATCGCGAGCCTCCACCGCGTGCTTGGGGAGGCGACGTAAGGGGGCGCTGATGGCTTTGGTGAAGAAATCGACCCTGGCCGGTCGCGGACGCGTGGTGATCGACGCGCCGGTCGAAGCGGCGTCGCTCGAGGCGACGCCCGTCGCGGCGGCCCGTCCCAAGGGCGTCGCGGTGAAACGGCAGACGGCGAGCGGTCGCATGGCGGCCGCCACCCAGGAACTCGCCGCCGGGGTCGCGGAGTCCGCCGCCGCGGCGGAAGAGCTCCGCCGTTCGTTGGAGCAGATCGCGGGCGCTGCGGAGGAGGCCGCTGGCGCGTCCCATGAGTCGCTCGGCGCAGTCTCCACCCTGACGGCCGCCTTCGCCCAGGCCCGCGAGCGCGCCGAGGAAGCTCGCCGGCGCACCGGCGGGCTGCTGGCGACGCTTACCGAGACCGCTGCGCAGATCGAGGCGTCGGTGGCGGCCATCGAACGCAACGCCGATCGCCAACTCAAGGCGGTCGAGGTCGTCGCCAGGCTGGAGGCCCGCGCCGCCGACATCGGCGGCATCACCGCCACGGTGGCCGATGTCGCCGATCAAACCAACCTGCTGGCCCTGAACGCCGCCATCGAGGCCGCACGCGCCGGTGATGAAGGCCGAGGCTTCGCAGTCGTCGCCGACGAGGTCCGCGCTCTGGCGGTGACCTCCGACGCGCGCTCGACAGAGATCCAGAACGCGGTGGGGACCATGGGGGGGTCGGTCCGTTCGCTGGCCGAACGCATCCGCCAGGCTGCGGAGCGCGCGCATGGGGAGGCCGGCCGCGGGCGCGCAGTGGCTGAATCCCTGGTCGCGTTGCGGGCCGAGGTGAGCGCTGTCGCCGACGGCGGTCAACAGATCCTGGTCGCCGCCGTTGAGGCCGAGGTGGCCGCCCGCGAGGCCCAGAAGGGCGCCGAGAGCGTCTCCAGCGCGGCCGAGGAACAAGCCGCCGCCGCCGCCGAGGCCCAGCGTGCCGTCCACCAGCAGGCCGCCGCCCTGGAGCAGAGCCGGCGCACCGCCCAGAGTCTGGCGCGCGCCGCCGAAACCATGCTGGCGACCACCGACGCGGCCGCTTTGGCGGGCGAGATCGGCGCGGCCGCTGAAGAACTATCGTCCACCGTCCAGGAGCTGGCCGGCGCGGCGGGTCAGATCCTGACGGCGGTGGATCAGATCAACCGCGGCGCTCAGATCCAGGCCGCCGCGACCCAGCAGGCCAACGCCGCCCTGGCCCAGATCGAGCGGGCCGCCGACCAGGCTGGCCGCTACGCCGGTGACGCCCTGCAGGGCGTCGAGGCCATCCAGGCCAGCCTGTCGCTCGGACGCGAACAGATGCGAGCGCTCAATGAGGGGGTCGCTGCGGCGCTTGTCGAAACCCACGCCACCATGGCGGAGACCGAGACGCTCGACGATCAGGCGCGCGCCGTCGACAAGCTGGTCGACGCTATCGCCCTGGTCGCCGTGCAGACCAACATGCTGGCGGTCAGCGGCGCAGTGGAGGCCGCCCGGGCGCGAGACGCCGGCCGCGGCTTCTCCACGGTGTCGGCCGACATCCGAAATCTGTCGCGCGAGGCGTCCGCCAACGCCGAGCACATCAAGGACGTCGTGGCCGAAATCCAGCGCCAGCTCGCCGCGGTCCGCCGCGACCTGGAACAGGCGGCGGGAGGCTCCGACGCCGAGATCGAGAAGAACCAGCGGCTTGACGCACGATTGGCGACGATGGCCGCCGACGTGGCCGTCATCCACGTGGGCGCAAGGGAGACCGTCGCCGGCGCCAGCGGCATGCTGGATGCGGTGCGCGAAGCCACCGAAGGCGCCCGACAGATCGCCCTGGCCGCTGAGCTGGCGGCCTCGGCCGCCGCTCAGTCGGCGACCGCGGCGCGGCAGCAGGCGCGCGGTGCGGAGGATCTCGCCGGCGCCATCGAAGAGATCGCCTCGCTCGCCGACGAACTTCAGGCCGTTCCCTGATGGCCGCGGCCGAGCCTGGCCGGGTGATCCGCTTCCGGGCCGGGGGGCGGCGCTATGCGCTGGACGCCAACCATGTCGCCGAGGTGTTCCGCCGCCCGCGGGTGACGCGGGTGCCGCACGCGCCGTCCAGCCTCGATGGCGTCGCCAATCTGCGCGGCGCGGTGGTTCCGGTGGTCGCGCTGGCCCGGCTGCTGAACCGCCCGGAGACCCCCACGTCGGGCGAACGGGTGATCCTGCTGCGCGCCGACGAGCCGCTGTGCCTGGCGGTGGACGAGGTCATCGCCGTGGAGGACGCGCCAACTCCCGGAGGCATGCGCCTGGTCGAGGCCGATGGCGCGAAGCAGATCGACCTCGAGGCCTTGCTCGCCGAGGCGTTCGCGGGCCTCGCCAGGCGCGAACGCCCAGACAGGCCCGTGCACGCTGTCGCCGCCGCAGTCGAGGAAGCGGCGGATGTCGCCTTCCTGGAATTCCGCCTCGCCGGACAGGCCTACGCCCTGGCGCTGGACCGCGTGCGCGAGGTGATCCTATCGCCGCAGGACCTGGCGAGCCTGCCGCACGCCGACGCCGTCGGCATCGGCGTCGTCGAGCATCGGGGCGGCTTGCTGCCGATCGTCTCATTGCACGCCTTGTTGGGACTGGCCGCTGGAGCCCCGCAATCAGCGGCGAGGGTCGTCGTGGCGGCGATCGGCGGGGCCAGCGTCGGATTGCTCGTTGACGAGGTGCGCGCCATCCTTCGTACGCCGCAAGACACGGTCGGCGCGGTGCCCAGCGTACTCAATCGTGGGGCGGGCGAGGCCAGCATCGACTCGATCGTACGCGCCCCCCACGGGCTCGTGGCGATCCTCACTTCGGAGCGGATCTTTCGCGAGGAGACTGTCGCGCGGTTGCTCGCGGAAGGCCGGCAGGAAACCAGCGAAATGACCGCCCAGGGCGCCGAAGCGGCCGAACAGTTCGTGGTCTTCCGGCTGGGCGCGGAACGCTACGGCCTGCCGATCGCCGCGGTAGACGAGGTGATGGATCTGCCGAAGTCCCTGGCCCGGATGCCGCGCGCGCCGGCGTTCGTCGCGGGCGTCGTCAGCCACAGAGGCGAGGCGATCCCGATCATCGATCAGCGCCCCCGTTTCGGCGTCGAAGGCGCCGCGCTCGCCACCGGTCGCCGCGTCGTGGTGACCACGGTGGGGGGGCTGAGAGCCGGGTTCATCGTGGACGCCGTCGAGGACATCCGCCGCGTGACGGCCTCAACGGTGCGCGAGGCCCCGCAGCTGTCGTCGGACGGCGGACGACTGTTCGACCGGGTCGCCGACGTCGATGCACAGGGCGGCCTGATGCTGCTGGTGGATCCTGGCGTGCTGCTGGATCAGGCCGAGCGCGACGTGCTGGCCGCATTCGCCCGGCGCGCGGCGTCGAACGCCCTGTGATCAAGCTGCTGATCGTCGATGACTCGCCGCTCATGCGGCGCCTGCTGGGCGAACTGTTCGCATCGGAGGGCGACTTCGAAGTGGCCGTCGCGCGCGACGGCGTGGAGGCGCTGGCGATGCTCGACGACGTCGCCCCGGACGTGATCACCCTCGACATCCAGATGCCGCAGATGGACGGGCTCGCCTGCCTCGACCGGATCATGCTGGTGCGGCCGACCCCTGTGGTGATGGTCTCGGCGACAACGCAGCAAGGAGCGGAACAGACCCTGCGGGCGCTCGAGCTGGGCGCCGTCGATTTCATCGCCAAGCCGTCGGGCGCGGTGTCGCTGCGCATGCAGGAGTGGGGGCCGCCGTTGGTGGCGACCATCCGCACCGCAGCACGCGCGCGCATAAGGCGGGCGCGCCGGCTCGCCGACCGCGTTCGCCAACGGACCGCGCCGTTGCTGCCCACGCCGCCTCAGCCTGTTCGAGTCGCTCGCCCGCACACCGGCGCGCTGTCCGCCGACGGCCTGGTCGTGCTGGGAACGTCGACAGGTGGACCGCCGGCCCTGGAGGCGGTGCTGTCGCGCCTGCCCGGGGATTTCCCCTGGCCGATCGTGGTCGCCCAGCACATGCCGGCGAGCTTCACCGGGCCGTTGGCGCGGCGCCTGGATGGGCTCACTGCACTGGTCACGGCCGAAGTGACCTCGCCGACCCGTCTGCTCGCCGGGCGGGCCTACGTCGGGCGCGGCGACGCCGACATGATCGTCAGTCGCCGCCCCGACGGGGTCTACGCGCAATCGGCCCCATCGGACGCCACGTTTCGATGGCACCCCAGCGTCGACCGACTGGTCGACACAGCCATGTCCGCCTATGCGCCAGAGCAGTTGATCGGGGTGCTGATGACCGGCATGGGCGACGACGGCGCAGCCGCGATGACCAGGCTGAACGCGGCCGGCGGGCGCACGCTGGCCGAGGCCGAGGACACCGCGGTCGTCTGGGGCATGCCGGGCGAACTGGTCCGCGCGGGCGGGGCCGGAACGGTGGCCTCGCTCGGCGATATCGCCGGCTGGCTGACGGCGGCGGTGCGCCCGCGATGAGCGCTCCATCCTCCCCGCCCGAGGGCGCGCTCACCGCCGAGGAACTGGAGCGGTTCTGCGAGTTCCTCTACCGGCGCACAGGCATGACCTTCGGGGAGGCCAAACGCTACTACATCGACCGCCGCGTGAACGACCGCATGGAGGTCCTGGGCGTCGCGTCGTTCGCGGACTACTTCGCGACATTGCGCAGTGAATCCAAAGAGCTGGAAGCGGTGGTCAACGCGTTCACGGTGAACGAGACCTATTTCTATCGCGAAGCGCACCAGCTCCGTTGCCTTAGCCGCTCGCTGCTGCCGGAGGTGGTGCGCGGACGGTCGGCGGGCGATCGTGTGCGCATCTGGTCGGCGCCATGCTCCACCGGAGAGGAGCCGTATTCGATCGCCATCTGGCTGCTGGAGAACTGGCCGCTGGTCGACGCCTATAACATCGAGATCGTCGGCTCCGACATCGACACCCAGGCTCTGGCCGAGGCGGTGAACGGCGTCTACGGCGAACGGGCCTTGTCGCGCATGCCGCCCGAGCTGGCCGACAGCTATTTCGAGGCCGCAGGGACGGACCGCCGACTGATCCGCGACCTGCGCGAGTCCGTGACATTCACCGAGGCCAACCTGATCGAACGCTCCAGCGTGTCCGCGCAGGGCTTGTTCGACGTAGTATTCTGCCGCAACGTATTGATCTACTTCGATGATGCGGCGAGACGAATGGCCGCCGAACACCTCTATTCGAGTTTGCGCCCGGGCGGCTTCCTCTGCCTGGGTCATGCCGAGTCCATGTCGCGGATCGACGATCGCTTCCAGGCGCGCCGCTTCGAGGATGCGGTGGTCTATCAGCGGCCGGGAGGCGCGGCGTGAGCGACGACCTGCTGCCGCACTTCATCGTCGAGGGCCGCGAACTGACCCAGGCGGCGGGCGAGGACCTGCTGGCCCTGGAAGGCGATCCGGAGGGCGCAGGCTTGATCGACGGCGTCTTCCGCGCCTTCCATACGCTCAAGGGTTCCGCCGGCCTCTTCGACCTGCCGGCGCTATCGGCTCTGCTGCAGGACGCGGAGACCTTGCTGGGGGCCTTGCGCGACGGCGCGCAGCCGATGTCGCGCGCTGTGGCGAGCGCGTTGCTGGACGCCGTGGGCGAGACCGAGCGCTGGCTTGACGCGCTGGAGTCGGACGGGCCGCCGCCCGCGTCGCTGGCGACCGCAGCTGCCGCTCTCCAGGTGCGCCTGGAGGCGTTGTCCGGGGATTCTCCCCCCGCTGTCCCAGGGCCTCCAGCGTCGGACGGCGCATGGGTCGCGGCCCTGCTGTCCTCGGCGCCAGCGGGCGCGCAGGCTCGCACCGCGATCCGCTATGTCCCGACCGCCGAGGCCTATTTCCGCGGCGACGACCCGATCGCCATCCTTCAGGCGACGCCGGGGCTGATCCATATTGCGATCGCGCCCCGGACGGATTTCGGCGCGCTGACGGACTACGCACCCTTCGACTGCAACCTCGAGCTCACCGCGCTCAGCACGGCCTCGGCCGAGGAGACGCGGGCGGCTTTGCGCTTCGTCAACGACCAGGTCGAGGTGGCCGGCTTGGCCGCCCGCGCCGCGGCGGTGGCGATCGAGGCGTCCCCGTCGGGACGCAGCCTGCGCACGTTGAGGGTCGATGCGGCCCTGGTCGACGACTTGGCGGCGCTGGTGGATGAGCTGGTGATCGCCAAGAACGCTCTGGCCCACCAGACCGGCTTGATCGTGACGGGGGGCGAGGCGCCGGTCGCCGGGCGGGGCCTGGTCTCGGCGCAGGCGACGCTGGAGCGTGCGGTGGGCCGCCTTCACGCCTCGGTGACACGAGTTCGGATGGTGCCGCTGGCCCAGCTGTTCTCGCGGTTTCCCCGGCTGGTCAGGGACCTGGCGGATGGACTTGGCAAGAAGGCCGAATTGGTGGTGTCCGGCGAGGACGTCGCCGTGGACAAGGCGATCGTCGATGGCCTGTTCGAGCCGCTGCTGCATCTGGTTCGTAACGCCGTCGATCACGGCGTCGAGACGCCGGCCGCAAGGCAGACGGCGGGCAAGCCGGCCGCCGCCACCCTGACCCTGTCGGCGCACGCCCAGGGGGACGAGGTGCTGATCGAGCTGCGCGACGACGGCGCGGGACTGGACGGGGAACGGATCCGCGAGGTGGCTGTGCTGCGCGGCGTGGTGACGGGTGAGGACGCCGAGCGCCTGACCGATCCCGAGACATTCGAATTGATTTTCGCGCCAGGGTTTTCGACCGCCTCCACCGTCAGCGACGTTTCTGGGCGCGGCGTCGGGATGGACGTGGTGCGCAGAACGGTCGCCGGTCTGGGCGGTCGGGTTCGCGTCGACAGCCGCCGGGGTGAAGGCGCCAGCATCCATCTGGCGCTGCCGCTGCGCGTGGTGCTCGCGCGCGTGATGGTGGTGAATGTGGGCGACGAGCGCTTCGCGGCGCCGCTCGACGACATCGCCGAGACCGTCCGGGTGCGTCGCGAGGCGGTGACGGGCATCCGCGCCGGGCGCGCCTTCCTGCTGCGCGACGAGGTGGTGCCGCTGATGAGCCTGGGGGAGTTGCTGGGCGGCGCGGCGCGCGATGGCGGCGAGACGTTGACCGTGCTGGTGGTCGGCGGGGCCGAGCGACGTGTCGGCGTGGTGGTGGACGGGCTGGGCGAACGCCTTGAGGCGCCGTTGCGGCCGATGTCGGGACTGCTGGCCGGCGCCGCGGGGATGCGGGGCACCATCCTGCAGGGCGACGGCGGCGTGCTGATGGTGCTGGATCTGGCGGAGTTGACCGCGTGAGCGTGCGTCTCGATGGCGACGTCATCCGTCTCGAGGGCGCATGCCGCGTCGAGGAGGCGGAGACCCTTGTCGGCCTGCTGCAGGCACAGGCGACGCGGGCCGTCGACCTGTCGCAATGTCGACATCTGCACGGCGCAGTCGTTCAGGTGCTGCTAGCCTTCGCCCCGCCGATCCTCGGCGAGGCGCCCGAACCCTTTATCCGAGACCTCCTGGCGCCGGCGTTGCGCAGGAACGTGATGCGTGCATCCGAACCTTCGAGCGCGACGACCGATTGTGGACCCTTTTCCGGCGGCGCTGACGGCCCGCCGCAGACCCGGAGCTAATTGATGACGACCACTGTCCTTATCGTCGATGACAGCAAGCTTGCACGCATCGTCGTAGGCAAGGCGGTTTCGGCGCTGCAGCCGGCCTGGGAGAGGGTCGAGGCGGGCACCGCGGAGGAGGCGTTGAGCATCTTCCAGTCGCGCAAGATCGACGTGGTGATCGTCGACTACAACATGCCTGGGAAGAACGGGCTTGAACTGGCCGAGGAGTTGCGCGCTCGCTTCCCGACCATGCCGATCGCCCTCGCCACGGCCAACGTCCAGGATGAGGTGATCGCGCGCGCGCGCGCCGCTCAGGCCGCGTTTGTCCCCAAGCCGATCACCGAGGATGGGATCCGCGGCTTCGTCTCCGGCGCAGGTCTTCAGCTGCGATCGGCCGGCCTTTGAGCGAGTCTCAGATCCAGCTTCAGGAGCTTGAGCACGACGCCCTGACCGAATTGGTCAACATCGGGGTCAGCCGCGCCGCCGCCAGCCTGCGCAAGATGGTCGGAGAGCAGGTGTTCCTCTCGGTGCCGGCCGTCGAGGTGGTCAGCCGCCTTTCGGCCGCCACCCTGATCCGCGAGCGCGAGACCGGACCCTTGGTGGCCGTGCGCCAGAATTTCGAGGGCGCGTTCTATGGGCAGGCGCTGCTGATCTTCCCGGAGTTGAACAGCCTGGAACTGGTGCGCGCCGTCACCGGCGGCCTGCTGTCGCCCGCGGAAATGACCGAAATGGAAGAGGAGGCGTTGGCAGAGACCGGCAACGTGGTCCTCAACAGTTGCCTGGCGACCATGGCCAACATGCTGCAGCGGCCGCTCACCATGTCGCTGCCCGAGGTGTTGCGCGGCGACGGCGCCCATCTGTTCGAGCTGAGCGAAGACAGCAGCCTGCAGGCCGTGGTCCTGTTCCTCTATATCAATTTCGCCATCCGGGACCGCGACATCCGTGGCTATGTGGCGATGCTCATGGACCTTCCGTCGCTCGAAGCGTTGAAGGCCTTGATCGGGGAGTTCATCGCCCGGGTGATAGGCGACGCCGCGCCAGACGCAGCGCCGCCGCCTTGATGGAGACGACGACGGACCGGCCTGCCAGCGACCTCGACGGACCCGCCCTGGCTGCGCTGCAGCAAGGCGCCGGCGCCTGGCTGTGGGACACGGAGCGCGATCTGCTGTTCGCTGATGCGCGCTTCGCGAACCTGTGCGGGCTCGACGCCGCCGCCGCGCTGCGGGGCCTGCCGACCGAGGCGTTCTTCTCCGGCGTGCAACCCGACGACCTGCTGCGCGTGCGCATCGCCGTGGCCGGCGTGATGCACGGCGCCGAACTGCTGGCGCGGGACTACCGGGTCAAGGGCTCCGACGAGATGATCCGCTGGGTCAGCGCCCGCGGCCGCGCGGAGCGTGATGACTCAGGCCAGCTCACGCGCTTCACGGGCCTGCTGGTCGACATCACCGAGCAGAAGCGGATCGAGGAGCAGCTCCGCATCGCCCAGACGGCGGGCGGGGTGGGCACGTTCGAGCATATCGACGGCTTCGGCACGGCGATGGTCTCGGCTCAGTTCTGCCGGTTGCTGGGGCTGTATCCCACCGACTCGCTGCCGGTTCGCACGATCAACGCTGTCGTCGATCCCAGCGAACCGCCTTTGATCCGCCCGCAGAGCGCTGGGCAGGGCGGCGACGGCGCCTATTCCGAGCTGCTGATCCACCGCGCCGACACGGGCGAGGCGCGCTGGATCGCGCGACGGGGCGAGCATCGCAGCGACGGCGTGGGACACGGCGCGCGCTTCATCGGCGTGATCTACGACATTACCGCATCCAAGCATGCGCAAGCCCAGCTGGTCGAGCTGGCCCGCACGCTCGAGGAGCGCGTGGAAGAGCGCACCCGCGAGCGTGACCGCGTGTGGAACCGCTCGCGCGACCTATTCGCGATCGTCTCGCAGGACGGGGTCTTGCAGGCGGTCAATCCAGCCTGGACCAGCGTGCTGGGTCATCGGCCCGAGGCGATCGTCGGGATGTCGCGCGGCGACCTCACCCATCCGGACGACCGGGCCGCGAGCGACGTCGGGTTCCGCGGCCTGCTGGACGGCAAGCCCATGGAAAACTTCGACAGCCGCGTGCGCGCGGCGGACGGAGGCTACCGCTGGATCAACTGGACGGTGATCCCCGAGGATGGGGCGATGTACGCCATCGGCCGCGACGTCACCGAGCGCAAGCATCTGGAGGAACAGCTGCGCCAGAGCCAGAAGATGGAGGCGGTGGGCCAGCTCACCGGCGGGCTGGCGCACGACTTCAACAACATGCTGACCGGCGTCATCGGCGGCCTAGACCTGGCGCGGCGGCGCATGCGCGATGGGCGGCACGAGGACGCCTTCCAGTTCATGGATGCGGCGGTCGCCTCCGCCGAGCGCGCCGCAGCCCTGACCCACCGGCTGCTGGCGTTCTCGCGCCGTCAGACGCTGGATCCCCAGACGCTCGACATCAACCGGCTGATCGGCTCGATGACCGACCTCCTGCGTCGCACCCTGGGCGAGCAGGTCGAGCTGGCGTTCGTCGGCCCCGAAGACCTCTGGCTGACCCGCACGGACGCCAACCAGCTTGAGAGCGCGATTCTCAACCTGGCGATCAACGCCCGCGACGCCATGCCCGACGGCGGGCGGCTGAGCATACGCACCGCCAACGTCTCCCTTGACCGGGAGTACATCGACCGCCGCCCCGAGACCCATCACGGGGACTATGTGCTGGTCCGTGTCGACGACACCGGCGCGGGCATGCCGGCCAGCGTGGTCGCCAAGGCGTTCGATCCCTTCTTCACGACCAAGCCGATCGGCCAGGGCACGGGGCTGGGCCTGTCGATGGTGTACGGCTTCGTGCGGCAATCGGGCGGTCATGTTGAGATCGACAGCGAGCCTGGGCGCGGCACCAGCGTGCGGCTCTACCTGCCGCGGGTTGAAGGCGAGACCGAAGCCGTCGCGCCGATCGCTTCCGGCGGCCAGGTCCCGCGGGGCGACGGCGAGACCGTGCTCGTCGTCGAGGACGACGCCCAGGTGCGCCTGCTGGTAATGAACGTTCTGCAGGAAATGGGCTACCAGGCGATCGAGGCGATCGACAGCCAGGCGGCGCTGGCCGTGCTGGAGACCGGCCGCCACATCGATCTGCTGATCAGCGATGTGGGCCTGCCGGGCCTCAACGGTCGCCAACTGGCGGAGATGGCGCGCAAGCGGCTGCCCGAGCTGCCCGTGCTGTTCGTTACCGGCTACGCCGCCAACGCCACCGTGCGCTCAGAATTTCTGGGCGATGGGATGCGCATGATCGCCAAGCCATTCCCCTTCGACGCCCTGGCCATCACCCTGCGCGAGATGCTGGACAAGCGGACGTAGCACTTGCGCTTCACCACCCGCCGCCTAACGCCTTGAACACCGCGATCTGATTGGTGGTGACCTGGGCGTCGGAACGGGCGAGCTGGGCGTCGAGGTCGGCGCGGGTGCGCTCGGCGTCGAGCACCGCGAGGAAGCTGTCCGCGCCGGCGTCGAAGCGCAGTCTCGAGAGTTGCGCTGCACGCGCGCTCTGCGCCGCCGCGCGCCGCAGCGCCGCGCGCCGATCCAGCTCGCGGGCGTAGTTGGTCAGGGCCGTCTCGGTTTCCTGCAGGGCCGTGAGGTTGGTTTGCTCGAAACGCGCGAGCGCCCCGTCGGCTGCGGCGCCGGCCTGGCGCACACGCGCCCGGGCGACGGCGATGTTCGGGAAATTCCAGCTGATCAGCGGGCCGATGCCGAAGCTGAAGTCGTCGCCGAGGTCGCCGGCCCGTGCGGCCGACGTCCCGATCGAACCGCCCAAGGTCACCGAGGGATAGAGCGCCGCGGTGGCGACGCCGATCCTCGCCGTGGCGGCAGCTAGCGCCCGCTCGGCCTGACGCACATCGGGCCGCCTTTGCAGCAGGCCTGACCCGTCACCCGTCGGAATGGCTTGCGCGACCTGCGGAATGACCAGGCAGTCCCGCGCTTCCGGTGAAACCTGGGCCGGAGGACGCGCGACAAGCACGGCCAGCCTGAACAGCGCGCCGTCGCGCTGAGCTTCCAGTGGCGGCAGGGTGGCGCGGGTGGTCTCCAGCAAGGCGCCGGCGCGTGCGACATCCAGGCCCGCGCCGCGTCCTGCATCCTGCTGGCGGCGCGTCAGGTCGAAGGTCTGCTGCTGCAGGTCGAGGGTCCGGCGCGCCACGGCGATCTGGGCGTTGGCCGCGCAGGCGTCGGCGAAGGCCCGCGCGGTCTCCGCGGCGACGGCGATGCGGGTGACGTCGACGGCCGCCTGGGCCGCGCCCTCGTCGGCCCGGGCGGCTTCGATAGAGCGCCCGACCCGGCCGAAGAAGTCGAGTTCATAGGAGGCGTCGAAGCCCGCGGCGAAGGCGTCGCCTTCGGCATAGCGCCCGCTCGCCGGATCGAGCTGGCGCACCCGCGCGGCCTGGCCGGTGAGCGTGGTCGACGGCAGCCGGCCGGCCCGGCTCTCGCTGAGCTGGGCGCGCACCTGAGCGAGGTTGGCGGCGGCGACGGCGATGTCCTTGTTCGCGCTCAGCGCCTCAGCAACCAGGCTGTCGAGCGCGGGGTTGGCGAACAGCCGCCACCAGTCGCCGTGCGGCTCGGCCGGAGTGAAGGCCCCGCCGCCGGCGCTGACGAACCCGCCTTGGGCCGCCACCTCGAGCTGCGGACGCTGATAGTCGGGTCCGACGGCGCAGGCGCTGAGGACGAGGCCGGCCGCCGAGGCCGCGAGGATCCTGAACAGGGTCATGGGCGCGCGCCTTCCGGTTCGTCATCCAGCGGGTCGTGGGCGCCGCCGCCGGTGGTTGGATAGGTGCGTTCCTTGGGCGGCGGCTTGGGCAGACGCAGCGCCAGCCAACGGCAGACCACATAGAACACCGGCGTGAAGATCAGGCCGAAGATCGTCACCCCCAGCATGCCGAAGAACACCGCGGTCCCCAACGCCTGGCGCATCTCCGCGCCCGGTCCGCTGGCGATCATCAGCGGGATGACCCCGAAGATGAAGGCGAACGAGGTCATCAGGATCGGCCGCAGCCGAGTCCTCGCCGCCTCCACCGCGGCCTGGAAGCGGTCCATGCCCTGGCGCTCCTCCGCCTGCTTGGCGAACTCGACGATCAGGATGGCGTTCTTCGCCGCTAGCGCCACCAGCACGATCAGGCCGACCTGCGTCAGGATGTTGTTGTCCTGGCCGCGAAGATTGACCCCCAGGATCGCCGCCAGGATGCACATCGGCACGATCAGGATCACCGCCAGCGGTAGGGTGAACGCCTCGTACTGGGCGGCCAGCACCAGGAACACGAAAACCACCGCCAGCATGAACACCAGGGCCGCGGTGTTGCCCGCCGCCTTCTCCTGGAAGGCCAGCTCGGTCCATTCGTAGCTGAAGCCTGTCGGCAGGGTCTTGGCCGCGAGACCCTCCATGACCTTCAGCGCCTCGCCGGAGGAGACGCCGGCCGAAGCCGCGCCCTGGACCTCGGCGGCGGGGAACAGGTTGAAGCGCACCACACGCTGCGGTCCGGTATCGTCGTGCAGGGTGGCGACCGAACCCAGGGGCACCATCGCCCCGTCAGCCGAGCGGACCTTGAGGTTCGCCACGTCGGAGATGTCGTCGCGCGATCCGGGCTCCGCCTGGGCGGTCACGCGGAAGGTGCGGCCGAGCAGGTTGAAGTCGTTGACGTAGGTCGAGCCCAGATAGGTGCCCAACGCGCCGTAGACGTCGCTGGGCTGCACGCCCAGCATCAGCGCCTTGTCGCGATCCACCTCCGCGGTGATGCGCGGCGAAGCGGTGTTGAACTGCGAGAACACGCCCTGGGTCTTGCCGGTCCCGTAGGAGGCGCCGACCAGGTCGTTGGCCACCTTCTCCAGGGCGCGGTAGTCGCCGCCGCCGCGGTTCTGCACCATCATTTTGAAGCCGCCGCCGTTGCCGAGACCCTGCACGGGGGGAGGGGCCAGCACGAAGATGTTCGCCTCTTCGATCGCGCCAAGCTTCTGCATGACCATGCCGGCCATCGCGTCCGCCGAGTGCGCCTTGTCGCGTTCCGACCAGTCCTTGAGCTTGATGAACACGGTCGCGGAGTTGGATGCGGCGGAGAAGCTCGCGCCGTCGAGGCCGGCGAAGGCGGCGATCGTCTCGATCGCGGGATCGCCGGCGAGCAGCGAGGTCGCGTGCTTCATCACCGCGTCAGTGCGCTCCAGCGACGAGCCCGGCGGCAGTTGGACGACGCCGATCAACACCCCCTGGTCCTGTTGAGGGATGAAGCCGCTGGGAGTGTCGGCGAGACGCCAGCCGGTGAGGGCCAGCAGGCCGACATAGACCACGAGCACCATCGCCGAGGCGCGGATCAGGCGTGCGGTCACCCGCCCGTAGCGGTCGGCCAGCCAGTCGAAGCCCTGGTTGAACTTGCGTCCGGCCAGCGACAGCGGCCGCAGCCAACGCGGGGTGTCACGCTCGGGCGTCGCGTTGTGCGGCTTCAGCAGGATTGCGGCCAGCGCCGGCGTCAGCGTCAGCGACACGAGCAGCGAGATCATCGCCGCCGCCGAGATGGTCACCGCGAACTGGCGGTAGAACTCGCCGGGGATGCCCGAAACGAAGGCGGTCGGAACGAACACCGCCAGCAGCACCAGGCCGATGGCGATCAGCGCCCCGGACACCTCGTCCATGGTGCGGAACGCAGCCTCCCGCGGCGTGAGGCCGGCGCGGATGTTGCGCTCGACGTTCTCGACCACGACGATGGCGTCGTCGACCACGATGCCGACCGCCAGCACCAGTGCGAACAACGACAGCGAATTGATCGAATAACCCAACGCCAGCTGCACGGCGAAGGTGCCGACCAGCGCCACCGGGATGGCCGCGATCGGGATGATCGCCGCCCGCCAGGTCTGCAGGAAGACGATCACCACCAGCACCACCAGCAGCACGGCTTCTAGCAGCGTCTCCTGCACAGCCTCGACCGAGGCGGCGACATATTCGGTGGGGTTGTAGGGGATGGTGGCGACGACGCCGGCGGGGAAGCCGGGCCGGGCTTCGTCGACCGCCTTGAGCACCGCCTTGGCGGCTGACAGGGCGTTGGAGGCCGGTTGCTGGATGACCGCAATGCCAATGCCCGGCCGACCGCCGAAGTAGCCGCGCATGCCGTAGTCCTGGGCGCCCAGCTCGACGCGCGCCACGTCGCCGACGCGGACCACGCCGCCGGAGGCGTCGGACTTGATCACCACGTTGGCGAATTGCTGCGGATCCGACAGCCGGCCCTCGACCTGCATGGGCAACTCGGTGGCCACGCCCGTGTCATAGGGGGGCGCGCCCAGCGCGCCGGCGGCGACCTGGACGTTCTGATTGCGCAGGGCGGTGACGATCTCGTCCGCGGTCAGATTGCGCGCCGCGGCCTTCGCCGGGTCGATCCACACCCGCATGGAATAGAGTCCGCCGCCGAACACCTGGACGCCGCCGACGCCCGGTATGCGCAACAACCGGTCGCGCAACTCGCTGTTGGCGTAGTTGCCGATGAAATCGATGCCGACGTCAGGGTCAGTGGACGACAGCGCCACCAGCAGCAGGAAGCCGGTGGCCTGCTTGTTCACGGTGACGCCGATCTGGCGCACCTGTTCGGGCAGCCTGGGTTCGGCCAGGGCGACGCGGTTCTGCACCAGCACCTGGGCGGCGTCGAGGTTGGTGCCGGGCCGGAACGTCACGGTGATCTGCGCCAGGCCGTTGGCCGACGATGAGGTCATGTAGAGCATGCCCTCGACGCCGTTGAGCTCCTGCTCCAGCGGCGCTGCGACGGTCTCGGCCAGGGTCTCGGCCGACGCTCCGGGATAGGTGGCGGCCACCGCGATGGTCGGAGGCGCGATCTCCGGATACTGCGCCAGCGGCAGTTGCGGGTAGGCGAACACGCCGAGGATGCTGATGAACACCGCGATGACCGCGGCGAAGATCGGCCGGTTGATGAAGAAGTGGGAGAATTTCACGCGCGCGCCCTCCTAGTTCGCCGGGGTGGCGGCGGAGGCTGGCGGGGCCAGGGTGGTGACGCTCGTGGGCGCAGCCGAGGTCGCGCGACGGATGGCGACGGTCGTGGTCTTCACCTTCTGTCCGGGGATGGCCCTCTGGACGCCGTTGACGACCACCACGTCGTCGGGACGCAGACCGCCGCGCACCACGCGCAGCCCGCCGCTGACCGGCCCAAGCTGCAGAGCGCGCGGCTGCACGGTTCCGTCCTTGGCCACCACATACGCCACCTTGCGCGCCGCATCGGCGACCACGGCGGCCTCGGGGATCAGCAGGGCGTCATAGGCTCCGGAGCCTTCGACCCGGGCGCGGCCGAACATGCCGGGCTTGAGGAAACCGTTCGGGTTGGCGACCAGCGCGCGCATGCGGATCGCGCCGCTCTGGTCGTTGACCGCGTTGTCGGAGAAGTCGATCGTGCCGGTCCAGCGGAAGTCCGGCTCATCCTGAAGCTGCACCTTGACGCTGGAGCCGCGCCCGGACGCTTCGCGCTGATATTTCAGGAGTTGCGACTCCGAGGCGTCGAACACGAAGTGGATCGGGCTGGTGGAGACGATGGTGGTCAGCACGTCGGCGGACGAACTGCCGCCAGCAACCACGTTGCCCGCATCGACCCTGCGGTCGGAAGCGACGCCCGACACCGGGGCGGTGACGCGGGTGAACTCCACATCCAGCCGGCGCGCGCGAACGGTGGCGTCGGCCACCAGGGCTGCGGCGCGCTTGGCTTCGAACTCCTCGCGGGAGATCGCCTCGGCGGCGAGCAGGGTCTTGGCGCGCTCGACCTCGCCGCGCGACTGGGCGGCCTGGGCTTCGGCGGCCGTCAGCAGGGCCTGGGCAGGGCGCGGGTCCAGAGTGAACAGCAGCTGGCCCTTCTGCACATACTGGCCGTCGCGAAAGTGCACGCCCTGCAGGTAGCCGCCCGCGCGGGCCCGCACCTCCACCCGCTGAGTCGCCTCGAAGCGGCCGGTGAAGTCGTCCCAGTCGACGACGCGCTCGCGCAGCGGCGTGGACACCGAGACCATCGGGGTCGGCTGGCCTTGCTGAGCAGCGGGCGGTTTCCCACATGCGCTCAAGGCGAGGCATGACAAAGCGGCGCCGATCAGCGCCCTGACAGTTCTGTAGCGCATGCCCTATCCCCAAGGCTCGCGGGCCCTGCTGGGGGCCGTAAGTCAACAATTGATGACTTTTAAAGCGCCTCGTGCGAAGCTATGTCAACACTTGTTGACAAAGATTCCGGAGGAACGCCATGCCCGCCCCGGGCTTCATCGTCACGCGCCGCAGAAGCGCCGAGACGACGCGCGCCGCGATCCTCGAGGCGGCGCGATGCCGCTTCTCCCGCGAGGGTTATGAAGGGGCGGGCGTGCGCGACATCGCCGGCGACGCAGGCGTCGACGCCGCGCTGGTCTCGCGGTACTTCGGCGGCAAGGACGAGCTGTTCGCCGCGGTGTTGGAGCTGTCGGCCAAGCCCGACGAGCTGTTCTACGGCGCGCCGGAGGAGTTCGCAGCGCGGATTGCGGCGCTGCTGGTGCGCGACCCCCAGGATGACGCCAAGATGGACTGCGTGCTGATCATGCTGCGATCGGCGTCCTCGCCCAAGGCCGCTGCGGCGATCCGCCAGTTCATCGAAGCCCGCTTCTACGGACCGATGGTCGAATGGCTGGGCTGCGCCGACGCGACGGTCCTGTCCAGGCTTCTGGGCGCGCTGATGATGGGCATGGGCGTGACGCGCGCCATCAGCCCCGACCTGGATCTCGACGCCGCGGGGCGCGAGGCGCTGGAACGCAAGGTTGAGGCGATCCTGCTGGCGATGCTGCGCCCGAATCAGCCCGTCGGCTGATCTGCGGCCACCTGCTTAAATACAGGCCGCGGCGACGCTTGGAGTCCTCGTGTGCTAGCATGGCCGACGTTACGTTACGCCGGAGTTCGTGATGCGCAGGTTCCTGCTGATGGCGGGGTCGATCGTCGGTGTTCTGGCCGCCGCGACACCCACACAGTCGCAGATGTTCGGCCGTCCGAAACCCGTCGCCGCCGACCCGTCCTCGATCGACTGCGCGGCGCTGGCGCGGATGCCCAATGCGCCGATGACCCAGGCCGCCTGCGAGCAGATGATGGGCCAGGCCAAGTCCATGCAGTCGGCGATGGACGATCCCGCCGGCCAGCGCCCCGGCGACGCGGCCATGACCTGCGATCAGGTCAAGGCCGAGCTGTCCACTCAGCAAAACGTGGGGGTCTCGCACGAGCATGTCGCCGAGGGGCAGGCGGCCAGCGCGGACTATCTGTCGACCGAGAAGCGGGTGAAGGCGGAAGGCGCTGCGCTCTCCGCGGGGCAGACGGCGGTCAATACCGGTGCGGCTGCGCTCAGCCTCGTGCCCGGGGTGGGCGCTGCGGCGTCCACCGCCGCGGCCGCCTCGACCATGGCCGCGACCAACGCGTTCGGGCAGCGGGCCAATGCGGAACTGACGCCGGCGCGGCAGCGGCTGACCAGCTCCGCCGCCGCCTCCATGGGCGACGTGGCGCGCTCGATGCAGGACAATCCGCGCTTCGCGACGCTGGCGCGGCTGGCCCAGGAAAAGGACTGCCGCTAGGCGCTACTGGCCGCGGACGTAGGATCCGGGCGCCGGCTCTATCGCCTTCAGCTTTCCCTCGCCGACCTTGCGGGCGGGCTTGGTGTCGGCGTCTTGCTCGGTCAGCCAGGTCCGCCACTCCGGCCACCACGAGCCGTCTTGCTTGGCGGCCGTCGCCATCCAGCCTTCCGCGTCATCGGGCAGGGCGGCGTTCGTCCAGAAGCCATGCTTGTTGGCGCTCGGCGGATTGATCACGCCGGCGTTGTGGCCGGAACCGCCCAGCAGGAAACGGGCAGGGCCGCCGAACATCCGGGCGCCCGAGTAGGTCGCTTCCCAGGCCGATACGTGGTCGTCCTTCAGCGAGATCACGAACACCGGCGCCGTCACCTTGCCCAGATCCAGAGGCGTGCCTTGCAGGACCACCGCGCCGGGGTTCTTGAGCTGATCGCCCTTCAGCATGTTCTCGCCGTAGGTGCGCAGGAAGGCCGCCGGGATCCGCGCGCCGTCGGCGAACCAGTAGAGGATGTCGGAGGGCGGCGCTTCCTTGTCGAGCAGGTAGTGGTTCACCACAGAGGACCAGATCAGGTCGTTGGCGCGCATCAGGCTGAACAGCTTCTGCAGGTCGTGGCTCTCGATGTAGCCCTTTGAGTGGACGTTGCGGTGCAGCGCCTCCATGTCGCCGGCGCCCATGAACACGGCCCATTCGCGCAGGTCGCTGAACTCCAGCAGGGTGCCGATCATGGTCAGCGAGCCGACGCGGTCGGCCTCGCCCTTGGCGGCGAGATAGGCCGCCGCGCAGGCCGCCAGCGTGCCGCCCATGCAGAAGGCGGCAAGGTCGACGTCCGGCTCGCCGGTCGCGTCACGAACCGCGTTCATCGCCTCGACAACGCCCTCGACGACATAGCTGGCGAGGTCCTTATCCCGCAGCTCAGGTCCGGGATTGACCCAGGAGACGACGAACACGGTGCGCCCTTCGTCCACCAGCCACTTGAGCAGGCTCGACTTCGGCTGCAGGTCCATCAGGTAGTACTTGTTCACCAGCGGCGGCACGTAGAGCAGCGGGCGGCGGGCCACCTGCGGCGTGGTCGGCGCATACTGGATGAGCTGGAACAGCGTGTTCTGGTAGACCACGTCGCCCGGCGTCGCGGCGATGTTCACCCCAAGCTCGAAGGTGTCGGCGGCGCGGCGCTCGACGATCCCCTTGTCGGTGGCGACGTCGGCCAGCAGATTGGCGAGGCCGCCCAGCAGGTTGACCCCGCCGGTCTCCAGCGACTTGCGCAGCGCTTCGGGGTTGGTCAGAGCGAAATTGGTCGGCGCCACGGCGTCCAGGTACTGCCGCAGGATGAACGCCACCCGCAGCCGGGTGTCAGGGTCGACATTGTCGACCTTGGCGACCAGCTCGTTCATCTGCCGGCCGGCCAGCAGGTAACTCTGCTTGAGGTGTTCGAACAGCGGCTGTTCGGTCCAGGCGGGGTCGGAGAAGCGGCGGTCGCCACGGGCAGGCTCGATGACCGGGTCAGCGGCCTGGCCGCCCATCCGCCGCAGGGTCGCGGTCCACAGCGACGACCATTCGGCGAACGCCTTCTGCTGCGCCTCCACCAGCACCGTCGGCTGGGTCATCAGCGACAGGGCGAAGTTGAACATCGCGCCGGCCTTGTCCGCCGGGTCGAAGGTCAGGGCGGTGGGCGGCGCCAAGGCCTTCTTGGCCGCGGCGCGGGTCGCCTGCGCTGCGTTGATGAAGATCTCGGCCAGCGCTTCACGCGTCGCGGCGGGATCCGGCAGATTGGCTTGGAAGGACCGTTGGTTGGTTTCGTCGGACATGGGGCTCGTCGTGTGCTGGACGGATGAATGCGCCGCGAACTCACGATTACACCACCAGGCGGGCCGCGACGCTTTGCGCTCGCGCGCGGCGGATGCTCAGGCGGTGGCGGTCAGTCGCGGGCGCTCGGTCAGACCCAAGAGCTCGTCCAGAGCCGCGCAGGGCCGGGGCGAAACATAGAGGAAACGCAGCAGGTCGTCCGGATTTTCCCGCGCCCAGGCCGGCGAAGGATCAGACGCCATGTCCAGGGGCGCGGCGTCATTGGCGGCGTGGGTCATGGCGAGAGCGGACATCGGGACCTCCTGCGTGAGATCTCCAATAGCCACATCCATCTCGCACTTGCGAACAACATTTGTACATTGATGGTCAAATTGTTCATTTTGTCGCAGATGCGAAGCCGACTTGCCCAAGGTGGTGAACCTATCGCATCTGCGACAGTTGTGAGTGCCCGCCTCTGAGATCGGTTGATCGGTTCATGTACGAAGAAGTTTCCGCCGGCCCGCCGTCGCTCGCCCTCACGCTCGCCGAGACGTTCCGGCCCTCGCTCGAACTTGCGACCCTGTTCGCGGCGGCGCCGCTGCTGTGGGCCGCGCCGCGCGGCGATGGGCGCAAGGTGCTGGTGCTGCCGGGCTTCTCGCTGGACGACACGTCCACCTACTGCCTTCGCAGCTATCTGACGTTCCTCGGGTATCACGTCTCGGGGCTCGGTATGGGCCCCAACTTCGGCGACCGCACCCTGGGTTCGGACAGCCGGCGGCTCGGAGCCAAGATCGACGGCCACAGGGGCGAAGGGAAGATCATTCTGATCGGCCATAGCCTCGGCGGCGTGGTCGCCCGCCAGTACGCCCGCCGACATCCTGACCAGATCGAGCGCGTCATCTGCCTGGGCAGTCCGTTCGCCGGCGACGAGACCAGCATGAACGAGGGCGTCGTCTGGCTGCGTCGGCACATGACCGGCGAGGACCGCAGCATCGTCACCGACCGTTCGCCGCTGCCGGTGCCGCACACCGTCATCTACAGCCGCAGCGACGGGGTGGTCTCGCCGTTCGACTGCCGCGACAGCGCCGATGACGCCGACAACATCGAGGTGCCCGGCAGCCATATCGGCCTGGTGGTCAACGCCGCCGCCTTCCGGATCATCGCCGAGCGACTGGCGCAGATCGCCGCCTGACGCGAAGCGCGGCCACAGGTCGACGACCCGGCGCCCGCAGGGGCCCTCCGTCAGGCCGGCCAGCCAATCTCCATCCAGTCCATCACCAGCGCGGGCTTGTCGCCGCCTTCGATCTCGACGGTCATCCGCATCCGGATCACCACCCCGCCGTCGGGCTTCGGTTCCGCCCCGACGACCTCGCCGCGCATGCGGATGCGCGAGCCCGTGACGACAGGCGCAAGGAAGCGGACCTTGTCGTAGCCATAGTTCAGGGCGCGGCCTTGGCCCTGAGAGCGCACCATCTCGCCCATCATCTTGACCGTGAGCGACAGGGTGAACAGACCGTGGGCGATGCTGTCGCCGTAGGGAAGTTCGCGCTTGGCGCGTTCCGGATCGGTGTGGAACCAGGCGTGGTCGCCGGTGGCGTCGGCGAACTCATCGATCATCTTTTGGGTGACGGTGATCCATGGGCTGGGGCCGAAGGGGACGCCGATGTAGTTGGCCATATCGGCCATTCCCATGGGTGCGATCGTGTTGGTCTCTTCGGTCATGGCCTCGTCCGGCATCGAATTCTCCCAATTTGCGTATCGCCGCGAAGTTATCGTTCTTCCGCGAAGGCGGCTGTCGGCAAGACGCTAACCGGTCTTTCGGGGTGGCGAAATCCCCTGGGCTGGCCAAATCCCGCTCGTCGAACGCCCGCAGCGCGATCGTCACCCGCGGCTGGACGTCTGCTGAGATCAGAAGCGCAACAGGGCTTGAGCCGCCGCCGCAGACCCGTTACGGAACAGCCTGTCAAAGATGCTGCCGGAAGGGCTGTTTCGTGCTGGTCAATTTGCGAAATCTGCTCGTGAGTACAGCATGTTGGCGGGTGTAGTTCAGAGGTAGAACGCAAGCTTCCCAAGCTTGATGTCGCGGGTTCGATTCCCGCCACCCGCTCCATTCCCCGGCCAAACGCCCCGATCCATCGACACCGGCTTGCTGCATCTCGCCTTGACCCGATCAGCCAGGCGTCTGCGCCCCGCGCGCCAAGCGCCAGCCCACCAGGCCGGCGCCGACCAGGATAACTGCGGCCAGCAGGAAGGCCGCGCCTGGGTGCGGCAACGCCGCGCCAGGGCCGATCGAGGCCGCGTAGACCGCACCGAACAGCAGCGGCGAGACGATGCCGGCGATGCTGGCGAGGCTCATGTTGGCGCCTTGCAGCTGGCCTTGTTCGGACTCCGAGACCCGCCCGGTCATCAGCGCCTGCAGCGTCGGCATGGCCAGGCCCCACAGGCAGTTGGGCAGCAGCGCCAAGGCGAAGGCGAGCCCGGTGGGCGCGAGCCCCATGCCGGCCAGCCCGGCCGCGCCGCCGAACAGGCCGATCATCATCGTCGTGCGCTCGCCCAGCCGCTTCACCGTCGGTCCGATCAGCAGCCCCTGGACGCAGGCGTCGAGCACGCCGGCCAGCGCCAGCACGATCCCCACCGCCGCCGGGCTCCATCCATAGCGGTGGGCCGCGTAGAGCACATAGACGGTCGAGAACACGTGGTGGGCGAAGTGGACGAGGAAGTTGACGCTCGCCAGGCCCATCAGCTCGCGGTGGCGGCGCAGCAGCGTCATCGCCCCGAACGGGTTGGCGCGTCGCCAGGCGAACGGCATGCGGTGTTCCTGGGCCAGCGACTCCGGCAGCACGAACAGGCCGTAGACGAAGGCCACGCCGCTGAACGCGGCGGCGGCCCAGAACGGCGCACGGGGAGAGATCTCGCCCAGCAGCCCGCCCATCAGCGGGCCGGCCACGAACCCCGCGCTGAACGCCGCGCCGATCAGGCCGTAGGCGCGGGCGCGGCCTTCCGGCGGAGTGATGTCGGCCATGTAGGCGTAGACGGTCGTGAAGCTCGCCGAGGTCGCGCCGGCGATTAGCCGGCCCAGCGCCAGCCACCAGAGGTTCGGGGCGAGCGCCATCAGCACATAGTCCGCCGCAAGTCCCGCGGTGGAGATCAGGATGGTGGGCCGGCGCCCATACCGGTCGGACAGCGAGCCAATGATTGGCGATGCGACGAACTGCATCGCCGCCCACATCGCCACGAACACGCCGTTGATCACGCCGGCGCGCGCGTTGGAGCCGGTGAACTCCTCGATCAGGCTCGGCAGAACCGGCATCACAACGCCCATCGCCAGGATGTCGAGGACGGCGGTGACAAAGATGAAGGCGAGGACCGCCGTTCGCCGCGATCCGGAGAGCGGAGTCACGGTTTCAGCGTCAGCGGCAGGCCGGCGGTGATCAGCACGACGCGCTCCGCCGCCGCCGCCAGCGCCTGGTTGGCGCGGCCCGCCTCGTCACGAAAATGCCGGGCCAGGGCGTTGTCAGGGACGACGCCCTGGCCGACTTCGTTGGTCACGACGACCACCTGCGCTGGCGTCAGCGAGAGCGCCAGGACCAGTCCGGAGACCTCCAGCGCAAGATCGGCGTCGTCCAGCAGGTGGTTGCTGAGCCAGAGCGTCACGCAATCGAGCACCGCGACGTCGCCGCCTTCGAGGGCCGTCACCGCCTGAGTGAGCGCCCGTGGCGTCTCCACCGTCAACCATGCCTCGCCCCGGTCGGCGCGATGCACGGCGATGCGTTCGGCCATCTCGGCGTCGAGCGCTTCGGCGGTGACCATCATGATCGGCCGGACGCCAGTCTCCCGGGCGTGAGCCTCGGCGATCCGGCTCGCATAGGCGCTCTTGCCCGAACGCGCGCCGCCGATGACGAGGGTGAAAGCCATCCCGGCTCCATGATTGACGGCCCTGGGCGCAGGGCCTACTGGGCGGCTGCGGCAGGTTTCCCCGCAAGGGGACTAAGAGGGAACTCAGGTGCGACACCTGGGCTGCCCCCGCAACTGTAAGCGGCGAGCCCGCGCGTCAACAGCCACTGGACCGACGGTCTGGGAAGGCGGCGCGCAATGGGCTGTGACCCGTGAGCCAGGAGACCTGCCTGCCGCAGTCGTCCTTCGTCCGGCCGGGGTGCGCCGAGCGAACGGGTCTTCCCGTGAGGCGACGTTGTTGGGCCGTGGGTGACCGCGGGCGGCGACGTGCCGTCCTCGCGTAATCCTCCGCGACCCGTCGTCAAGCGGAGGGCTTATGCCTATGAAGACGCTGCTATTCCTCTCCACCGCCTATGCGGCGATGACCCTGGTCGCCAGCCCGGCCCAGGCCGCTGAGGCGACGGCGCCCACCCCTGACGTCGCCGGTCGCGAGGGCTCCGCCGGTCTCACTGAGGTCGTGGTCACCGCCACCCGTTCGCCGCAGCCGGAGACGCGTATCGGCCAATCGGTCACCGTGCTCGACGAGAAAACCATCGTCGCCAGCCAGGCGGTGACCGTGACTGACATTCTGGAGGAGGCGCCGAGCGTCGCTTTCAGTCGCAACGGCGGCCCGGGCACGGCGGCGACGGTGAACATCCGTGGCGCCGAGGGGCAGCACACGGTGGTGGTGGTCGACGGCGTCAAGCTGAACGACCCGTCGTCGACCCAGGGCGGTTTCAACTTCGGCAATCTGCTCATCGGCGACATCAGCCGCATCGAAATCCTGCGCGGCGCCCAATCGACCCTGTGGGGCAGCCAGGCGATCGGCGGCGTGGTCAATGTCGTCACCCGCGAACCGCAGGCCCCATTCGAGGCCACGGCGGACGCGGAGGTCGGCTCGCGCGACACCGCCTACCTGCGCGCTGGCGTCGGCGGCCTGGGCGAGCGACTGAGCTGGCGGCTCGCCGGCGCCTACTACACCACTGACGGATTCTCCGCCTACAAGCTCGGCAAGGAAGACGACGGCTACCACAACGGCGGCGTCAGCGGCCGAGTGCGGCTTGCGATCACAGACAACGTCTCGGTGGAGGCGCGCTCGGTATGGTCCAAGGGCCGCGCGGACATCGACGGCTTCAACGTCGATTCCGCCGAGTTCGGCCGCACCGAGGAATTGGTCGCCTATCTGGGCCTCAACGCCGCCCTGCTGGATGGCCGGCTGAAGAACCGGTTGGCCTACGCCTACACCGACACCGATCGGGAGAACGTCAATCCCGTGAGGACCGCCGCGCCCGTCACCTTCGACGCCGCCGGCCAGAACCGGCGCTGGGAGTACCAGGGGTCGTTCGCGCTTTCCGACGCCTGGAATGCGACGTTCGGCTTGGAGAGCGAAAGGGCGCGGATGCGGACGCGCTCCCCCTCGGTCGCCCAGCCCAATCCGGCGTTTATCCGCGGGCGGGTGGGTCTCGACAGCGCCTACCTGCAGGTGCAGGGCGTCATCGCCGACGGCCTGACGATCACCGGCGGCGTGCGTCACGACGACCACGACACCTATGGCGGCAAGACCTTGGGGCAGGCGGCCATGGCCTGGTCGCTGAACGACGGCGACACGGTGCTGCGGGCCAGCTTCGGCCAGGGCTTTCGCGCTCCTGGCCTCTACGAGCTGTTCAGCGAGTTCGGCAACACTACACTGGCGCCGGAGTCCTTCGACGCCTGGGATGCGGGGATCAGGCATCGGTTCGCTGAAGGCGTGAGCCTGTCGGCGACCTACTTCCACCGCGATGCGGACAACGAGATCCGCTTCAACTCCTGCAACGCCGGGACCACCGATCCGCTGTGCGCGCCGCGTGGGGTGAGCCGGTTCGGCTACTACCTCAATGTCCAGAAGACCAAGGCGCAGGGCGTGGAGCTCGAGGGATCCGCCAAGATCGGTGAGAGGCTGTCGCTGAGAGCCAACTACACCTGGACCGAGGCCCTCAACGACTCGGGCGCCAATCGTGGCAAGCAGTTGACGCGGCGGCCCGAGCACATGGGCTTCGCCCAGGCGACCTATGATTGGCCCATCGGCCTGTCGACGGCGATCGCGGCGCGTTACGTCGGCAAGACGTTCAACAACGACGCCAATACGATAGCGGTGTCCGATTATGTCGTCGTCGACCTGCGCGCGACCTATCCGATCCGCGAGGGGCTTGAGGTCTACGGCCGCGTCGAGAACGTGTTCGACGAGGATTATCAGACGATCCTCAACTTCGGGACGCCGGACCGCGGCGCATTCGTCGGTCTGCGGGCGCGCTTCTAGATGGCGCCGGTCCATGGCTTCGGTCGGCACGGCGGGCGGTTGGGCGAAGCCCGCGCGGCCTTCCCGCTGGCTCCGGAGCCATGGATCGACCTCTCGACCGGCATCAACCCGCGACCCTGGCGTGGACCGCGGCCGACCCGCGCCGATCTGGCGCGGCTGCCCGACCCCTTGGCGTTGCGTTCGATGGAGCGCGCTGCTGCGGCGGCGTTCGGCTTGACGGGCGCTGACCGCATTGTGGCCACGGCCGGCGCGGAGGCCGCGCTTCGCCTGCTGCCCACCCTGACCGGCGCGCGCGAGGCGGTCATTGTCGGCCCGACCTATGGCGGCCATGCCGAGGCGTGGTCGGCTTCCG
>NZ_JAUYQL010000116.1 GCF_030697305.1 Phenylobacterium sp.
CGGCCGGCGCGATCCTGGTCGGCAAGACCAACCTCGACCAGTTCGCCACGGGGCTCGTCGGCGTGCGCAGCCCGCACGGGGCGCCGGCCTGCGTCTACACTCGCGACTACGTCAGCGGCGGGTCGAGCTCCGGCTCCGCAGTGGCGACGGCGGCCGGCCTGGTCGCCTTCGCGCTCGGCACCGACACGGCGGGCTCGGGGCGGGTTCCGGCGGCGTTCAACAACCTGGTGGGCTTCAAGCCGACCAAGGGGCGGTGGAGCACGTCGGGCGTGGTGCCGGCCTGCCGTTCGCTGGACTGCGTCAGCGTGTTCGCCGGCGAGGCGGCGGATGCGGCGCTGATCGATTCCGTGGCCGCGGGCTTCGACGCCGACGATCCGTATTCGCGGCGTGCGCCGGCTGCGGCCGCGCCGGTGGCCGGCGCGTTCCGCTTTGGCGTCCCCCTGCCCAAGCAGCTCCAGTTCCTGGGCGATGCGGAGTCCGAGGCTCTGTTCCACGCCGCTGTCGCGCGCCTGACCGCCATAGGCGGCGAGCGGGTCGAGGTCGACATCGCCCCGTTGCTGGCCGCTGCTCAACTGCTCTACGCCGGGCCCTGGGTCGCCGAGCGCACCGCAGCGCTGCAGCCGCTGCTCGCATCGAACCCTGGCGCGGTGCATCCGACCGTGCGCGCCATCGTCCAGCAGGGCGTGGCGGTGTCCGGCGTCGACGCGTTCCGCGGCCTCTATGCGCTGCAGGCCCACGCCCGCGCCGCTGAATCCCTCTGGCACAACATCGACGTGCTGGTGACCCCCACCGCCCCGACCATCTACCGGATCGCCGAGGTGCTGGCCGAGCCGGTGGCGCTGAACTCCCACCTCGGGCTCTACACCAACTTCGTGAACCTGCTCGACATGGCCGCCGTGGCGATCCCCGCCGGTTTCCGCGCCAACCACACCGGCTTCGGCGTCACCCTGGTCGGGCCGGCGTGGAGCGACGCGGCCCTGCTGGCGCTGGCCGCTCGCTACGAAGCCGCGGCGCCCGTGGCCGCCGCCCCGCCGCTGGACCTAAGCGAACCGCCGGCCGGCGTCAGACTGGCCGTGGTCGGCGCGCACTTGGCCGGCATGCCGCTGCACTGGCAGCTCACCTCGCGCAACGCCCGCCTGGTCGCCAGCACCCGCACCGCACCCGCCTACAGGCTCTACGCCATGGCCGGCTCGGTTCCGCCGAAGCCCGCGCTGATCCACGTCGGCGACGGTGGCGCGTCCATCGCCGTCGAGGTCTACGAGATCGGCCTGGAGGCGTTCGGCGGGTTCGTCGTCGAGGTGCCCGCGCCGCTGGCCATCGGCACAGTGACCCTGGAGGACGGCGCGAGCGTCAAAGGCTTCGTCGCAGAACCCCGCGCCCTGGACGGCGCCGCCGACGTCACCGCCTTCGGCGGCTGGCGCGCCTATGTGGCGGAGCGCGCGAAGAGGTAAGGGCCCCGTTCGGTTGCATTCTCAGAAGCCGGGGTCCTCGCGCTCAGGAAAGTCTGAGTGCCGCTTGAACATCTCGTGGCAGGGAAGCATGTCGCCGAAGTCGTCGGGCTCGATCTCACCCGTCGCGAGGCCCGCAAGGAAGCCTGTCAGGTCGCAGTCGAAGAACTCGAACTGCTGGAAACCACGCCCCCAAACGACGACTCTCCAGTCCTCAGGAGGCCCAATCGGTTGCCAAAAGAGAAAATCGCCGAAATCCGTTGCGCCAAACGCTATTAGACCGCCAGAATCAGGCCATAACGCATATATAAAGTCGTCATCGTCGTAGAATATTTTGCGGACAGTACGAATTTCAGCTTCAAATCTAATATATGGACTTTCAACTCTTGGAATATTTACTGTAAGAAACTCCATGAATACGCCACTACCATAAAGTCTGACGAAATCTTTGTAATCTTGCGGCAGCGGAGTGCGGGCGTCGGCTTCGATCTCGTCCCATGGCCCATCGAAAGCGTCGGTCGGCTCCGACGGCGGCGGCACCACCGCCATGAGCGCCTCTATCGTCACTTGCGCCTACCCGCTGGATTCTGAATCAGACGAGCGATGGGCGAGCCGCGAGACCCGAATGCCGTCAGCAGGACGGCTGACGGCGCCAGTATTCCGGGCGTGTAGAAAGGGAAGGTGAGAGTTTCCATTACTTCGCCCGCGCGCACGCGCTGCGAAACTCTGCGCTCGAATGCTCTCATCTGCGGCGTATTCGCCCCATGGTGCGTTAGCGTCATAAGATTACGCATATCCCGACCCGTTCCACCGTGTTCTTTTGCTGAGAGATGCCCTCTAGCCTGGTTAAATTCATTGCCGTCGCCGAGCCATCCTGGCGGCTTCAGGCTATACTTCGCCTTTGTACCCTGGCCTAGGGTCGCCTGAGTGACCGTCGCGCCTACAAGTGTCGATTGTCCGAGCCCATTCAATTCACTCATCCGCGTCGAAGGTCGCTGATAGGGCTTTACAGGAAGCTGCGTCTTGCGCGGCGGCACGCCAACCGGCGGCGCAGCGCGCGGCGCCGCCCCAAACATCGCCGCATTGAGGGCGCCCCCGGCCAACATCGCCTGGTCGCGAACGCGAGTTGATGCGTTCGCCATGGACGCAAGCCCGTAGCCGACGCCCGCCAGCGGGTTGTCCACCATGTAAGCAACTCGCTCCGCCGTGCGGCGACGCTCAGCCAGTTCGGCTGGTGAGACCGTCGGATCACCGATCGGGACAAGGACATTCGCGATCCCGTTGTCGATCTCTCGATAGGTTCGGCCGCCGATTGAAATGGTGGGCTCCGGGCGACGCGTCAGATCGAGCGAATTCAGGCGTCCGCCGAACTGCGGGAACAGCTCTGCAAATAGTAATGTCAGCGGCGGCTGGGGGCCTCCCGCGGATTGATTGGTTTGAGAATTTGGACTCCGCGAATTTCCCGCCATCCAGACATCCTTTGGTTATGGCGACGCCTGTCCGCCGCAGATCAACTGCAATGCCCCGCTCTCAAAGCTCTCACAAGCTTCACAATGTGGCAAGAACAAATTAGGAACATTTTGACGCAAAGAAGTCATCCATGCGGGGCGCACCAACCCACACGTCATCCTCGGGCTTGTCCCGAGGCTCCATGATCTCCGCGGCGCCGGTTGCACGCGGAGACGCGGAGATCCCGCCTATACCGATCATGTGCATGGATCCTCGGGACAAGCCCGAGGATGACGGCCGCTGGGGCGGCTACTCCTCCACCACCGCCAGCGGGGCCAGTTCGGCGGGCACGGCGCCGGGGGCCTTATCGTCGAGGGGGAAGTCGTAGACCGCGGTCGAGCCGTAGCGGTGCGGGGCCTGGGGGTCTCGGCGGCGCTTGTCGAAGGCCAGCACCCGGGTGCCGAGCTTGAACGCCTCCTTGATGTCGTGGGTGACCATCAGGATGGTCAGGCCGTGGTCGCGCCAAAGCTCGGTGATCAGCGCGTGCATGTCGAGCCGCACGCCGGGGTCGAGCGCGCCGAACGGCTCGTCGAGCAACAGGATGCGCGGCCGCTTGATCAGCGCCTGGGCGATGGCGAGCCGCTGCTGCATGCCGCCGGAGAGTTCTCGCGGGTAGACGTCGAGCGCGTCGGTCAGGCCGACCTGGGCCAGCATGGCGGCGGCCTCGTCGCGGGCGGCGCGGCGCGCGGCCCCGAACAGCCGCCCCAGGATCGGCGCGCGGGCGCACTCCAGGCCGAACACCACATTGTCCAGCGCGCTCATGTGCGGGAACACCGAGTAGCGCTGGAACACCACGCCGCGGTCGGGCCCGGGCTCGGCGCGCAAGCGCTCGCCGTCCAGCAGCACGCGGCCGCGGCTGGGCGCCTCCTGGCCGAGCGTCAGGCGCAGGAAGGTGCTCTTGCCCGCGCCGGACGGCCCGACGATGGAGACAAACGATCCCTCGGCTACGTCGAGGGTGACCTTCTCCAGCACGATCTTGTCGCCGTACTCGACCCAGACGTCCTGGAAAGAGAGCGCTGTGGGCGCGGCCATCAGGCGGCCTTCGGGGCGTGCGCCCAAGGGAACGCCGCGCGGCTCAGCGCCACCAGCGCCAGGTCCATCGCCACCGCCAGCAGCGAGATCCACACGACGTAGGGGATGATCACATCCATCGCCAGGTAGCGCCGCACCAGGAAGATCCGGTAGCCGAGGCCCACGTCCGAGGCGATGGCCTCCGCGGAGATCAGGTAGACCCAGGCCGGGCACAGCGACAGGCGCAGGGTGTCGATCAGCCGGGGCAGCGCCTGAGGCAGGGCGACGCGCAGGGTCACCAGCCAGGTGGACGCCCCGAGCGTCTGGGCCTTGACCAGCTGCTCCTGCGGCAGGGCGCCCACGTGCAGCGCCAGGTCACGGACCATGATCGGGGTGATGCCGACCACGATCAGCACGATCTTCGCCGTCTCGCCCAGGCCGAAGACGATGAACAGGATCGGCAGCATGGCGATCGGCGGAATCACCGACACCGTCGCCACGAACGGGCCCAGCCCCGCCCGCACATAGGGCAGCAGCCCCAGCATCAGGCCCAGCAGCAGGGTCGTCGCCGTGGCGATGACGATGGCCACGGCGAGCCGCTTCAGGCTGGCGACGGTGTCGGCGACCAACGGGATCTCGCCGGTGCGCGGGTCTGCCTCGAAAGCCATGGTCTGCACGGCGGCGGCGATCTGGCCGACCGGCGGCAGCAGCCGGTCGGTCGGGTTCTCCGCGTGCCGGGCCGACGACGCCAGGAGGTAGATAAAGACCATGGCCAGGATCGGGGCCAGGCCCAGGAACAGGCGACCGCCCGCCTGCGGGCTCGCGTTCAGCAGACGACGCATCGGGCGGTCACCATCACTCGACGAAACTCAACACGACAGGCGGGAAGCCTACAGCGAGCCGTTCGCCGCCATGTCCACATAGGTCGAGTCGAAGCGCAGTTTCACGTTCTGCGGATTGCCCAGGGTCTTGCCGCCCGGGAAGGAGATGCCGATGTCGTCCACCGACTTCGCGCCCGGACCGAACAGGCCGATCTGGAAGGCGAACTTGCGCACCCGGTCGTTGGCTTCCACCAGCTTGGGGCTGGCGGTGAAGGCGGCCGCAGCCTTGGGGTCGGAATACAGGAAGGTGGTCTTGAGCTGGGCGTCGTAGCCGGCGAGGTCGGTGCCGGAGAGCTTGGCCATCGCCTCGCGCGCCGCCTTGCCCGCCGCGTCGTCCTTGGTCATCAGGCTCAGGGTCTCGTACCAGATGCCGGTCAGCGCCTTGCCCAGGTTCGGGTCGGCCTGCAACGCCTCGGTGGACACCGACAGGGTGTCGAGGATCTCGCCAGGGATCTTCGACGAATCGAACACCAGCTTGGCGCCCGGCGCCTTGAGGATCTCCGACAGTTGCGGGTTCCAGGTCACCACCGCCTTGGTGTCGGCGGCGGAGAACGCCGCGACGATGTCGGCGTCGGACGTGTTGATCACCTTGGCGTCGGTCAGGGCCATGCCGCCGGTCTCCAGCGCGCGGGCCAGCAGGTAGTGGGACACCGAGTTCTCGACCAGGTTCACCGGACGGCCCTTCATGTCGGCGAGCGTGGAGCCGCCCTTCAGGATCAGGCCGTCGTTGCCGTTGGAATAGTCGCCGATCATCAGGACGGTGGTGTCCTTGCCGGCTGCGGCGGGGATGGTCAGGGCGTCCATGTTGGTGGTGGTGACGCCGTCCAGCTTGCCGGCGGTGTATTGGTTCAGGGACTCCACGTAGTCGTTGATCTGCACGACCTTGATCTTCACGCCGTACTTGTCGGCCCACTTCTTCACGATGCCGGCCTGCTCGGCGTATGGCCACGGCATCCAGCCGGCGTAGATCGTCCAGCCGATGGTGTATTCCTTGCCGGCCGCCGCCGCGACGGGCGTCGCCGCCTTCTCCTCGGCCTTGGGCCCGCAGGCCGAAAGCATCATGCCGCACGCCGCCGCCGCGACGGCGATGCGCACCCCGTTAAGCCAACCTTGCATGGGGACCCCCTGTGTGCGGTCGGCCGGGCGGCTGACCTTCACCGGTATTACTGAGCGGCGAATTCGTAATAATCCATCGCGGCGCTGCGGGCTTGGCGCGAGGGCTTTCCGGCGCCGCGAAAACGGGCAATCCGAGCACGCGCTGCGCGCGCGATGGTCAGCGCGGGCGGCGTAGATCGCACACGCTTCAGGGGAGCTTAGCCGCGCGATCCGCGTTAGGCTGCGGCGGGACATCGGCAAGGAGACAGCCATGCGCTGGGGCGGCGGACGACGTTCAGGCAATATCGAGGATCGCCGCGGGATGAGCGGCGGCGCAGTGGGCGGTCTGGGCGCAGGCGGCGTGGTGTTGGCGCTGATCGGCTATTTCGTGTTCGGCATCGATCCGTCGACGACGCTGAATGCGGTCAACGCGGTGTCGCCAGGGCAGCAGCAGGAGGCAGGCGAAGTCGGCCAGCCGAAGGACGAAGGCGGCAAGTTCGTCGACGTGGTCTCGACCTCGGTCGACGACGTGTGGACCCAAGTGTTCCAATCCAAGGGCGAACGCTACCAGCCGCCGGCCGGCGTGGTGCTCTACGATCAGGCGACGGGCACCGGCTGCGGGACGGGCCAGGCGGCCATGGGTCCGTTCTATTGCCCGAGTGATCAGAAGGTCTACCTGGACCTGTCGTTCTGGAACGAGCTGGAGACCAAGTTCGGCGCCCAGGGCGAGGCCGCCCGCGCCTATGTCATCGCCCATGAGATCGGGCACCACGTCCAGCACCTGACCGGCCAGACCGAACGCGCCGAGCGGATGGGCGCGCGCGGCGCCGACAGCGGCTCGGTGCGCCTGGAGCTGCAGGCCGACTGCTTCGCCGGCGTCTGGGCCGCGCGGGCCAGCCAGGTTTCGGGCGGCGCGGTGTCGCTGGACCCGCGCGATATAGAGGACGGGTTGCGCGCCGCCTCCGCCGTCGGCGACGACACCTTGCAGGAGCAGACCCAGGGTCGCGTCGCGCCTGACAGCTTCACCCACGGCACCAGCGCCCAGCGCATGCGCTGGTTCAAGGCCGGAGTCTCCGCCGCCGATCCCGCAGCCTGCGACACCTTCAAAGCCGCGCAGCTTTAAAGATCCGGGCACGGCCTACACCGTCAGTCAGTCCGGCGGCGACGTGATCGTCGACATGGGCGGCGGCAATCGGATGATCCTGGTTGGCGTGCAGCTATCGTCACTGAGCGGCGACTGGATCTTCGGCGCCTGAGGATCTCGCGCCGACGCGGTGAGGCCGCACAGGTTCGCCCTTGAGGAAGATCTTGACCGCTTCGACGTAGATCGCGGCGAGCACGCCGAGGGTCATCCAGGGGTGGGTGATCCAGGCGCGCAAAAGGTTGCCGTCCGTCGGCTCGCTGCGGCGTCCTGTGAACCAGGCCTGCAGCACCGGCCCTTGCGCGTCGCGGGCGGTGATGGCGATGCGTGCGGCGGCGTCCGGCGCGGCGACGTCAAAGTCGTAGTCCAGCGCCATGTCCATGAATGGCGAGACATAGAAGTCCTTGGCGCAGGTCTGGCGCGTGCGGCCGCCGTCATCCGGCTCCGCCGGGATCAGATAGCAACGCCGCTCGCCGAAGGTGTTGTTGACCTCGTAAAGCACCGCCGCCAGCCGTCCGTCACGAGCGTGGCAATAGTAGACGCTGAGCGGGTTGAACCCGCGCCCGAGGATGCGCGGCATGCACAGCAGCCGGATCGCGCCGCCGCCGGCGATCCCCGCCGCCGCGAGCCTCGCCTCCACCTGCGCCTTCAGCGGCGTGTCGGAGCCGTCGCCGTGATCGCGCGGCTCAAAGCCCAGCAGGTTGAAGCGGCCGACCGAGAACAGCCGTGGCTTTGCGGTTGAAGCCGCGCCGAGCTCCAGCAGCAGCATGAAGATGCGATAGCGCAGCCGGTGCGGCCTGGGCCGGATCCGCACGTGCGCGGTCGATCCGCAATAGAGGCCGAGCAGGCGCATCACGCGGCCCTGGCCGGCTCCACGCCCGCCGCCGGCAGGCTGATCCGCCCGGACTCGTTCTCAACCGTCCATGGCCGGCGCACGCCGCCCAGTTGCTCGGCGACCGCCAGGCCCGACTGCAAGCCGTCCTCGTGGAAGCCGTGGCCGAAGTAGGATCCGCAGAACCAGGTGCGCCGCACGCCCTGCAGGTCCCAGAGGCTGGACTGTGCGGCGATCGCCCCGGCGTCGAACAGCGGATGGTCGTAGGCCTCGGCGCGCAGCACCTTCTCCGGCGCAATCGGCCGGGTGGGGTTGAGGGTGACGAACAGGTCGCCGGCCCCGCGCACCGCCTGGAGTTGGTTCATCCAATAGGTGAC
>NZ_JAUYQL010000115.1 GCF_030697305.1 Phenylobacterium sp.
CGCTCTGACCTCCACGCAGCACGTGCCGATGAACGTCGGGACCAGAGCTGCGCTGGCTGAGGTCGTGAACATCTATTTGTTCTTGATTTGTTCTTGACAAAATCTGGCAGTTATATACTTGACGGAACAGACCCATCGGCATAGCTTGTTTCCAAGAGGACAAGCCGATGAATCTGACCGACAAAACCTTCCACGACGACGAAGCCGCCCGCATCCACCTTGAGGCTCAACGCTGGCCTGATGGCGCGTACTGCCCGCATTGCGGCGAGGCTGAGAACGTCACCCTGCTTGGCGGCAAGTCCACGAAGCCGGGCACCTACATCTGCAAGTCCTGCCGCACGAAGTTCACCGTGACCGTCGGCACCGTGTTCGAACGCTCGCATATCGGCCTCGCCAAGTGGATGCTGGCTTTCCGCCTGATGGCTTCGAGCAAGAAGGGCGTCTCGGCTCACCAACTGCACCGCACGCTGGGCGTCACCTACAAGTCGGCTTGGTTCATGGCCCATCGCATCCGCGAAGCAATGCGCCTCGATGCACCTGAGCCGCTGGGCGGCGAAGGCAAGGTTGTCGAAGTCGATGAGACCTACGTGGGCGGCAAGGAAGCCAACAAACACGCCAACAAGCGCAACTCCCGCGACATGTTCGGCCGTAAGGAAGCAGTCGTAACCCTAGTTGAACGTGGCGGCGCGGCGCGCTCGTTCCACGTCGCCAACGTGACCGCGAAGACCCTGCGCCCGGTGATCGTGAAGAACGCCAGCCGCAAGTCGCACCTGATGACGGACGGTGCCCGCATGTACCCCCGCGTAGGTCGCGAGTTCGCGGCTCACAGCGCTGTCGATCACGCGTCCGGCGAGTACGTCCGCTTGGGGCACCACCACTCGAACACGGTCGAGAACTACTTCTCCATCCTGAAGCGCGGCGTGATCGGCACCTATCACCACGTCTCGGAAGCGCACCTCTCGCGCTACCTCGACGAGTTCGACTTCCGCTACTCGAACCGCTCGGGCCTGGGCGTCGATGACGTCATGCGTACGAACGCGATGCTCAAAGGTTCCACCGGCAAGCGCCTGACCTATCGGCGGTCTGGTCAAGGCGCGAACGCGTAAGCAAAAAACTAAGCGCATCCAGAAGATGCGCCAAAAGAACGCACCGGGAACGCGATCCTAGAGGTCGTTGGCGACGTGATAACCTCGTTCTGTCGCGAATCGATTCGCGGCCGGAATGTGCCCGGAGGCGACGATCTCGCCCCTGTACGCCGCCGAAGGCAGAGTTTGCAGCCGAGCCTTGGCGTCGTTCAGATCGCGAGCCCGCACCTCCAGGGCCCATTCCGATCCCTCGTGCCGGTACTCAAAGAGGAACCGGCTTTGCGCATCATCTGAGGAATCAGAACCCATGTATTTCTACGTCTATCTCGATGTGAACCGCCAGCACCGTTGGACGCTTTACGCGGCGAACAATCGCAAGATCGCCAGTTCCGGCGAGGGCTACCACAACAAGCAGGACTGTATTGCGGCCATCAATCTGGTCGCCAGCACCGGCCAGGGCGCAGGCACGCCGATCAGGTACGCCGCCTAGTTAACGTCTGGTTAATTGCCCTTGGGCGCGGGCTTCGGCTCGCGCCCCTCTTTCGGTTTGTGCGGCTTCGGTGGCGTCCGCAGCGCGTTCGCGATCCCGCGCTTGAAGCGCTCGTCAGCGCCGGGTTCATCTTCAGGGGGCTTATCGGTCATGGCTGCATCCAAGCATCCGCACGGCTACGCGCCGATCATGGATTACATGGTTGAGAAGGGACGGAAAGCACCAGCGGTGTGGCCGCCCTCGGATGGATTATTGTACGGCTATGTCGGTCAACTCGCAGTGGCTTGGGGAGGGTTCGAGGGAGACCTAAACGCCATGCTTGACGCCATATTGTTCAAAGCAGGCGAGGACCCACGACGCGCCCACATCGGGCCGTTTCGCACCCGCAAGGCCCTCTTTCGCCAGCACATGGTTTCGGTGTTCGAGACGTGCCCGACCATCTGCGCCACGCTGGACCGGATGCTAAACGAGGCGGCGCAGCTTCATTGGCGCCGCAACATCGTGCTCCACGGCGAGATCCGCACGGGTGCGACGGATGGGTCTGGCGTGCTCAAGGCGGTCGGGGAGCACAACGGCAAGCTGATAGAACTGGAGTACGGCGCCGAGAGCCTTCGCGCCTTCCTCATGCGCGTCGGCCACATGCATGGCCTGCTTGACGCTATCGGCGAGGACCCTGAGCCGCCATCGCACGAAAGACAGTTCGTACGAGCGTTTCTAAGGAGTGCTCATCCTCATTCGGGCGGTCGGGGGCTGTCGCCCATTCCACATAAGCAGCCACCCCTGCCCTGATCATCTCGGGGGTAACCACCGCATCCTTGTTGGCCTCGGTGGCCACCGTCTGTCCTCGACTCTGAGGGCAGCTATTCCTTCCGGCCTGTCACGCTACGAATCAGTGTCTCGTTTTGGGACGTTCCGTCAAGTATATAACTGCCCAAAATCTGAAATCCATGGCAGTGTTCGTTTGCGCGACGCCTCTATCGGGGGTGGCATCCCAGCCACCGCAAAGGCGATCCAATGCCGCGTGGACGATCTCTTTCCGGCCTACCGAACGTCGAGCTCATGTCTCCGCAGGAACTCCAGTCGCTCCAGCGCTATCGAAGGCGGTCGGGTGTGGGCCCCTTCGCGCGAAGCATCGCGGGCAAGGTCTGGAACGCTCCCAACACCGCACTCGGCCTGGCGTATGGGCTTACGGGGCATTTGGTCGGCGAAATCGCCGGCAAGAATCCACAGATTTCGTTGGGCCGGAACGCAATAGAGTTCAGGAATAATCCGCTGACACCGTTCGGGGCGCTTACATTGGGAAATGCCATTATTTATCGAGATGATCCGTACAATATGAGCGATGATTTCTGGTGCGGAGAAGTGCCGAGGGGTCAGGATAATCTACCTGAAAAGCACGAAGACGCACATACTCGCCAGGGCGAAGTACTGGGGCCTCTATATTTTCCATCCAACCTGTTTGGAGGGTTGGCGGGGTTGCTGCTCGACCGCCGCTGGCACGGAGATCATAACTGGAACGAGGCGGGTCCGAAGTCGACGCCGCCGCGGCCATGGCCTTCGCGCAAGTGACCGTCGCGCGAGCCGCGGCGTTTGTGGCCCTCTTGGGCTTGCTGGCCGGCTGTGCGCTGCCGAGCCAGTTCATCTTCACAAACGCCACCGATCGGATCGTGACGCTGCAACTGGAGACCGTGGAGGAAAAGCCCAGAGCCAGGAGCGTGACCGTTCAACCTGGGCGCTCAAGAACCCTGCTGACGGGAGCGATCCCAGCGTACCCGACCTTGAGCATTACGAGCGGGCTTTGCAAGCATCACTACGAGGTTCCCAGGCTTGAGCGACCGCCAACGGAGAGTTGGTTGCTGCGTCTGACGATCAAGCCTGACATGTCGCTCGTCGCGACGCTCAGAAGGGTCGGAGAGTCTCCATCGCTCGCCAGATACAGCGACCTCGCCGAGCCAATGGTCGTCTTGCGGCCGTTTTCGACGGTCTGCCCGTGAGGCGCCGCCTCTAAGCCCCGAGGATCCAGCCTTCTTCGCGTTCGGCGTCGACCACGGTGTCGGGGGGCGTGTCCTTGCCGGGGGCGAAGGCGGCGCCCAGCTTGCCGGCCTCGTCGAGGCGGGCGAAGTGCTCGGCGGCTGCGCGCACCTGGGCCAGGTCCTTGACCTCGCCAGCCGCCGGCTGGACCTTGATCAGCGAGGGATAGACCTCGGCCACCACCACCTCGACGCCGTCGAGGTCGGCGGCGCTCAGCGCGCGGTAGCCGGTCTCGAACGGCCAGACCCGCACAGCCTCGCCGCGCGCGGCCTTCAGCCGGCGCACCGCCGGGATGCCGAGGATCGCCTGGCCGCCCACCGAGCCGTTGTAATAGAGCTTCCAGATCGACGCCGCGCCCTTGGCCGCCAAATCCGCGTGCCGGAATTCCGGCAGGTCGTCCGGTCCATGCGGGCGCGAACGCTTCGGCTGCAGCGTGGTGAGCGTGTCCTTGGGTGGGCAACCCCAGAACGGGAAGGGGCCCCCGGTCAGCCGCCGGTTGATCTCCGCGCCGACGCCGAAGCGGTTGTTGGTGTTGTCGGCCTTGTCCTTGACCATCCGATCGATCTGCGTCCAGACCGCCTGCCACGGCGCGTCGCCCGCGAGGTTCAAGGCGCTGGCGAACCCGCGCGGGAAGCCCAGCGGAAAGTCGAAGCCCACCAGGGCGCGCTCGCCGCGCTTCTTCAGGTCGTCGAGCACGCCGGCCAGCAGCTTTTCTGCCGCCGCCCGCGTCGGCGGGTTGTGGGACTCGAAGTGCATGCGGAAACGGGCGTCGCGCTTGAGCACGCCGATCCATACGGAGTCGGGCCCCGTCGACGGCTTAGCCGCGGCGCTCCAGTCGACGACGACGTAGGCGCTAAAAAGACGCGGCGCCATCACAGGGCTCCCATGCACAGACTTGCGGCTTGTAGCGGTTCCGCCGAAACGGGCCAATGGCGCAGCGTTCACAACCGCGTCTGCGCCGTTACCATGCCGGGACGCCCGTTAGGAGTTACGATTCGTGAGAACCCTGGTCCCGAGCCTCGCGGCGACGCTGTTGCTGGCGGGTTGCGGCGCAGAGCCGTCGAAGGAGGCGCCCAAGGCCCCCTCGGCCAAGGCCGCCGACCCCGCGCCCACCGGTCCCGTCCTCAGCGGCGTCGGCACGGTCGCCGAGGTCAGCCTGCGGACCCTGGTCATCGACCACGAAGCGGTCGAAGGCGGGTTGCCTGCGGGCCGAAACACCTTCCGCCTGTACGGCGACGTGGCCGCTCAGGCCCCGCTGGAGCCCGGCGCGCGCGTCGCCTTCAACTACCAGGACTGGAAGCCGGAACCTGTACTCACCGAGGTTAAGGCAAGGTAGGGGCTCAGCCCACCCGCACCAGCATCTTGCCGAGGTTTTCGCCGCGGAACAGCCCAATGAACGCATCGGGGGCGGCTTCCAGGTCCTCGACCACGGTCTCGGTCAATTTGAGCTTGCCCTGGGCATGCCAGGCGGCGACCTCCGCCAGGAACTCGCCGCGCATATCCATATGCTGGCTCACGTTGAACCCGCGCAGGGTCAGGCCTTTGCCGATCGTTTGCATCAGATTGCGCGGCCCGGGCGGCGGGGTCGCCGCGTTGTATGTCGACACCATGCCGCAGATCGCCACCCTCCCGCCGGGCTTGGCGCAATCGATGGCGGCTTCCAGGTGCTCGCCGCCGACGTTCTCGAAATAGACGTCGATCCCGCCGGGCGCGGCATGGCGCAGCGCCTGGGCGAGAGAGCCCTGCGCCTGCTTATAGTCGATCGCCGCGTCGATCTTGAGCTCGTCCACCAGGAACCTCAGCTTACGCTCGCCGCCGGCCGAGCCGATCACGGTGTGGCCACGCAGCTTGGCGATCTGGCAGGCCATCGAACCCACCGCGCCAGCCGCGGCGGAGACGAACACCACGTCGCCCGGCTTCATCTCGGCGGTTCGCAGCAGACCCGCGTAGGCGGTGAGGCCTGGCGCGCCCGCGCCACTCAGGAACGCGTGCGGCGGCAGGCCGTGCAGGGTGAGCTTTTCGATCTTGTCGGCAGGCGCGTTGTAGCCTTCGCGCCAGCCGTAGTCGCCGAACACCCAGTCGCCCACCCCGAGGCCCGGAGCATTGGAAACGGTCACCTCGCCAACCGAGCGCCCGGCCATGGCCGTCCCCAGGGCATAGGGCGCGGGACCACCTGCGTTCATCTTGCCGCGCATGTAGGGATCGACCGAGATCCAGCGGTTGCGCACCTGCACTTCGCCCGGCGCCGGATCAGGCAGCTCCACCTGGATGATCTCGAAGAGGTCGGGGGTCGGCGCGCCGGACGGGCGGCCGACCAGGTGGATCTCGCGCGTAGCGGTCATGGCGCAGCCTTCCCTTGAGTGTTGTTCCTGGATGTTGCGCGACCATACGCTCGACGCGCTGTGGCGCGCCACTTTGCCGCCGCCGCCCTGGCCGTGCTAGCGCTCGGGCCGCGGCGGTTGCGGAGCGCGAATCCATGTCACAGATCCTGCGAGGCGGCGTCATCGGCGCCGGTGTGTTCGGCGCCCACCACGCTCGCAAATATGCGTCGCTGCCGGGCTCTGTGCTGTCGGCGGTCTATGACGTGGACGCCCAGCGCGCCGCTGCCCTGGCCATGCCGCTGGGCGGGCGGGCTTTCGGCGACCTCGCGTCGTTCTTCGAGGCGGTGGACGTGGTCACGGTAGCCTCGCCCGCAGTGCTGCATGGTGAGCATGCCCTGGCCGCGCTCGCCGCCGGCAAGCCGATCTACGTGGAGAAGCCGCTGGCGGTCAGTCTCGACGACGCCGAGCGCATCCAGGCGCTGGCGGCGCAGCGCGACCTGGTCGTGGCCTGCGGCCATCAGGAGCGCGTGCTGTTTCGCGCGATCGGCCTGTTCGACGCGCCCGAGCCGCCGCTGCGGCTGGAGGCGGTGCGCCACGGGCCGGTTTCCGACCGTAGCCTCGACGTCTCGGTGGTGCTGGACCTGATGATCCACGACCTCGACCTGGCGCTGGCGCTTTCGCCGTCCGAAGCGGTCACCGCGGAAGGTGATGGGGTCAGGGACTACAGCGGCGGTTGGGATGCGGCGCGCGCCGAGGTGACCTTCGCCGACGGTTTCACGGCCGCCTTCGACGTCTCGCGGATGGCGCCGGAGCGCAAGCGCACCATGCGGGTGGTCTACGCCACCGGCGAGGTGGAGATCGACTTCATCTCACGCGCCTTCCGCAACACCACCGGCTGGCCGCTGGACCCCGACTTCGCCGAGGCCCCTGCCGTCAAGGACACGCTCGGCGCCAGCGTTGAGAGCTTTCTCAACGCCGTGCGCGGCGACGCCCCGCGCCCCGAAGTCACCGCCGCCGAGGCCACACGCGCGCTCGATCTGGCGCTGGCGATTGAACAGGCCCTGGAGGAGCACGGCTGATCGGGTCTACGCTCGGCAGGGACAAGGAGACGACCATGCCTGATGCCTACGACTACGGGTTCGACGCCATCGCCGGCGGGCCGCTGCCGCTGAGCAGCTTCAAAGGCAAGCCGGTGCTGGTGGTCAACACCGCCTCCAAGTGCGGCCTGACTCCGCAGTACGAAGGCTTGGAGAAGCTCTATCGCGACTACCGCGACCAGGGGCTGGTGGTGCTGGGCGTGCCCTGCAACCAGTTCGCCGGCCAGGAGCCGGGGACCGAGGCCGAAATCCAGGATTTCTGCGCGCTGACCTACGACGTCGATTTCCCGATGACCGCCAAGGTCGAGGTGAAGGGCGAGGGCGCGCACCCGTTCTACAAATGGGCTGAGGCCGGGCTGGGCGAGGCGGCCGTGCCGGCGTGGAATTTCCACAAGATCCTGGTCGGCAAGGACGGCCAGTTGATCCGCGCGTTCGGCTCGCGCACCGATCCCCTCGACCCGGACGTCGTCGCCGCGGTCAAGCAGGCGCTGTGAGGGTTGCGTCCGACTTGCGGACGGTTCGCAAGTTCGGCGCGTCACTTGGCGCCCACCAGCGCGACCGTTAGGGAAGACGGCTGTTTCTCGGAGGCGTCTTCATGACCAGGAACCCGGACGGAACTTGGGACAAGTCCAAGCTGCCCAGCCGCCACGTGACGGAGGGGCCGTCGCGCGCGCCGCACCGCTCCTACCTCTATGCGATGGGGCTCGGCACCCGTGAGATCAACCAGCCGTTCGTCGGCGTAGCGTCTTGCTGGAACGAGGCCGCGCCCTGCAACACCTCGTTGATGCGCCAGGCGCACGCGGTGTCGGAGGGTGTGAAGGCCGCAGGCGGGACGCCGCGAGAGTTCTGCACCATCACCTTCACCGACGGCATCGCCATGGGCCACGAGCGCATGCGCTCTACACTGGTCAGCCGTGAGGTGATCGCCGACTCGGTCGAGCTGACCATCCGCGGGCACTCCTATGACGCCCTGGTCGGGGTCGCCGGCTGCGACAAGTCGCTGCCCGGCATGATGATGGCCATGCTGCGCCTCAACGTGCCTTCGGCCTTCCTCTATGGCGGCTCGATCCTGCCAGGCGTCTGGCGCGGCAAGGAAGTCACCGTGCAGGACATTTTCGAAGGCGTCGGCGCTCATTCAGCCGGGACCATGAGCCTGGAGGATTTGTGCGACCTGGAGCAGCACGCCTGTCCGGGCGACGGGGCCTGCGGCGGCCAGTACACCGCCAACACCATGGCTTGCGTGTCGGAGGCGATCGGCCTCGCTCTGCCGCTGTCGTCAGCGCTGCCGGCGCCCTACCTTGACCGCGACGCCTATGCGGTGGCCACCGGCAAGGCGGTGATGCAGCTCATCGAGCGCAACATCCGCCCACGTGACATCTGCACCCGCGAGGCCTTCGAGAACGCCGCGGTCGTGGTCGCGGCCACCGGTGGCTCCACGAACGGTGGACTGCATCTGCCGGCCATGGCCCATGAGGCTGGGATCTCCTTCACCTTGCGCGACGTGGCCGAGATCATGCGCCGCACGCCCTATCTCGCCGACCTGATGCCCGGCGGCCGCTATCCGGCGAAGAAGATGGGCGAGGCGGGCGGCATGCCCATCCTGCTCCGCACACTGCTGGACGCCGGCCTGATCCACGGCGACTGCATGACCGTGACCGGCAAGACCCTGCGTGAGAACCTGGAAGGCGTGGTGTTCAATGAGGACCAGGACGTCATCCGTCCGGTCTCCAACCCGCTGTCGCCCACCGGCGGCGTGGTCGGCGTCTGGGGTTCGCTCGCGCCCGAAGGCGGCATCGTCAAGGTCGCGGGCCTGGGCCACACCAAGCACCGCGGCCCGGCTCGGGTGTTCGACGGTGAGGAAGCATGCTTCGCCGCCGTCGAGGCGCGTGACTACAAGCCCGGCGACGTGCTGGTGATCCGCTACGAAGGCCCCCGCGGCGGCCCCGGCATGCGCGAGATGCTGTCGACCACGGCGGCGATCTACGGTCAGGGCATTAGCGACAAGGTGGCCCTGATCACCGACGGCCGCTTCTCCGGCGCCACGCGCGGCCTGTGCATCGGCCACGTCGGCCCGGAAGCTCAGGCCGGCGGCCCGATCGCCTTGGTGCGCGACGGCGACATCATCAACATCGACTGCGACGCCGGCACCATCGACCTGGAGGTCGACCCGATCGAGCTGGAGCATCGGGCGCGGGACTGGAAGCCTCGCGTCACAGACTACGCCACCGGCGCGATCTGGAAGTTCTCCCAGACTGTCGGACCGGCCTATCTGGGCGCGGTGACCCATCCAGGCGGCGTGGCCGAGCGTCACGTCTACGCCGACATCTGATACGCCTCGTCCGCCTGCCCGGCTTTGCGCCGGGCGGGCGGATCAGGACTTGCGATCGTCGTCGAAGTCCTCGTCCAGATCGTCGCCGGGCTCATCCCAGGGCGGCGCGTCGGCCAGTTCCGGTTCCTCGAACAGCTCGGGCTGCTCTTCGGGCGGGATCGGCGGCGGCGGCGGCTGTGGCGGCCGAACGGGGGCGGGCCCCTCACGCCAGGCTGCGTGCCGGCGCAGGATCGCCTCGGCCCGGGCCAGCCATCGGTTGGCCTCCTGCACGGCCTTGGCCGCGGTGGCAGGGCCGCCTTTGCGGGCGACGCCGTCGTCGTTCCAGAGTTCCAGCTCGAAGTCGGGGTGGCGCACGTCGTCGAACACCAGCCGCAGCACCACCTCGTTCGCCATGCCGGCGATCTCGTCCAGGGCGCGGCGCGGTTCGTCGCGGAAGGCGCGCGCGGTGACCAGGCCGTCGACGATCAGCTCGGCGCCGACCAACTCGTCGATCCGATAGACCAGACACCAGGCGCCGGCATCCCAGGCCACCGCCACCGACCCCGAGGTGAAGTTGAATCCCGCCGCGCGACCGCGCCCGTGGGCGATCACCACCGCATCGGCCTCACCGCTCAGCACGCGGCGCATCGCCCGGCGAAGGCGGCGCTCCTCCTCCATCCACCAGACGGCGGCGGCCCCCAGCGCGGTGAGGGCCGCGCCCGCCAGCAGGAGCAGCAGCAGGAGGCGGGCGATTTCGCTCATGCCTGCGACGCTAGCCCGCTTCGACGCCGACGAGAAGCAAGGCGGCCGTGCGGGTCAAAGGTCGAGCTCGACCACCACCGGCACGTGATCCGACGGCTTTTCCCAGCCGCGCACGTCTCGGTGCACCACGCAGCCGATCAGCTTGTCCGCGGCTTGGGGAGAGAGCAGGGCATGGTCGATGCGGATGCCGTTGTTCCGCTGCCAGGCGCCGGCCTGGTAATCCCAGAAGGTGTAGGTCTCCGGCGCGCCGTCGATCTCCATGAAAGCGTCGGTGAGGCCCAGCCACTTGAGCGCCCGGAAGGCGCCGCGGCTCTGCGGCTGGAACAGCGCATCGCCCAACCAGGCGTCGGGGCGGTCCGCATCACGGGTCTCGGGAATGACATTGTAGTCGCCGACCAGAGCCAGCGGCTCCTCCAGGGCCAGCAAGTCGCGGGCGTGGGCGTTCAACCGCTCCATCCAGCGCAGCTTGTAGGCGAACTTGTCGGTGGTGATGGGGTTGCCGTTGGGCAGGTAGATCGAGGCGACCCGCACCGGTTGCGGTCCGGAGACCACAGCTTCGATGTAGCGGGCGTGGTCGTCTTCATCCTCGCCGGGCAGACCTCGGCGCACATCCTCGAGCGGCGTCTTCGACAGCATGGCGACGCCGTTGTAGGACTTCTGTCCGTGGACGGCGACGTTATAGCCAAGCCGTTCAAAGGCCTCGGCGGGGAACTTCTCGTCGACGCACTTGATCTCCTGGAAGCAGGCGACGTCGGGGCTCGCCTCCTCGATCCACTTCAGCACGGTCTCCAGCCGCGCGTTCACCGAGTTCACGTTCCAGGTGGCGATTCGCATGGGCCGGTGCTCCTAGGCTCTACGCGACCTTCTTAGGCGCCGCAGCGAGGGCGCGCCACTGGCAGGGGCGATTCGCACGCCCCATCACCGCCCGTCATCTTCGGGCTTGTCCCAAGGACGACGTCTGACTGGAAAACCGGGCTCAGACCTCAGATCGAGAAGCTGACGCCGCAGCCGCAGCTGGATTTGGCGTTCGGGTTGCGGATCTTGAATTCCGCGCCGGCCAGTTCGTCGACGTAGTCGATCTCCGAACCGTTGAGCAGGGCCAGCGAGACCACGTCCACCAGGGCCGCCGCGCCATCGCGCTCGACCACCAGATCGTCGGGCTCCACATCCTCGACCAGATCGAACTGGTACTGGAATCCCGAGCAGCCGCCGCCTTCGACTGCGACACGCAGTTTCAGCGGGCGACCCTCGGTCATGCCGAGCGCCTGGATTCGGCGCGCGGCCGAGGGGGAGAGAGTGACGGACTGTGTTGTCATGTGCGTTAAACCAAACCTTGGCCTGTTCTATATGTGATCACAACCGGCTTCGACCAAGAGGCCTCTAGCCAGATCGGTTCCATGGCCGTCATGCCGACCCCCCGCGCCGTCTACGCCGAAGACCCCGCCCGATCGCGCGGACGCCGATTCCCGGAGGCCGAGAGCGCGACGCGCACGCCGTTCGCCCGTGACCGCGACCGCATCATCCACGCCACCGCCTTCCGCAGGCTTAAGGAAAAGACCCAGGTTTTCGTGGCCCACGAAGGCGACAATTTCCGCACACGTCTGACGCATTCGCTGGAGGTGGCGCAGATCGCGCGGTCCCTGGCCACGGCGCTGGGTCTCGACGCCGACTTGGCCGAAACCATCGCGCTGGCCCACGACCTCGGCCATCCGCCGTTCGGCCACGCCGGCGAGGATGAGCTGGAACGCCAGATGAGCGACTTCGGCGGCTTCGACCACAACGTCCAAACCTTCCGCGTGATCACCCGGCTGGAGCGCCGCTATCCGCGCTTCGACGGCCTGAACCTGACGTGGGAGACGCTCGAAGGCGTGATCAAGCACAACGGCCCGGTGTCCGACCGCCTGAACCGCCCGTCGTGGCGGGCGATCGCGGCGTTCGATTCGGAGTTCGACCTGCGGCTGGACGGCTGGGCCTCGGCCGAAGCGCAGGTGGCGGCGATCGCCGACGACATCGCCTACAACAACCACGACGTCGACGACGGGGTGCAGGCTGGGCTGTTCAGGCTGTCCGAGCTGCTGGACGTGCCGCTGATCGGTCCGATCCTGGCCGACGTCCAACGCCGATACCCTGACACCGATCCGTCAATCCAACGGCTGGAAGCGGTGCGCGAGATGATCGGGGCGATGGTCGGCGACGTCCTCGCCGAGACCCGCCGTCGGGCCGCTGACAGCCGCGTGGCCACGGTAGAGGACGTGCGCAACCTGGACCACGCCCTGGTCGGCTTCTCCCGCGACATGGCCGAGGACCTGGCGCGGCTGCGCAGCTTCCTCATGGAGCGGATGTACCGCCACTGGCGCGTCAATCGGACGCGCAGCCAAGCCCGCCGTATTCTGGCCGAGATGTTCCAGTTGTTCATGGCCGAACCCGACGTCCTGCCGACGGAGTGGTTCGCCCGGTCGCAGAAGCGCGACGAGGACGGGCCAGCCCAGGTGGTGTGCGACTACATCGCGGGGATGACCGACCGTTTCGCCATTGAAGAGCACCGCAAGCTGTTCCACCTCGAGGTCTGGAACTAGAGCCCGCGCCGGGCCTGTTTCGCAGACCCAGGCCGCCAGCGTCCACAGAGGGACGATTGGTCGCAAAGGGGCGGTTCGAACGCGGCGCCGCTTCGGTAGACTGCATGCCTGCGCACGCGTGATTCGCCTTGATCGCGCGCCGCCATTCGTTTCGGAGCCTTCGCGATGAGCGACCAAGATCGCGGCGCCTACACCCCGCCCACCGACTCGCCGCTGTCGTTCGACGCGCGCCAGCCGGTGAGGGGGTCTCGGCCGCTGCCGCTGACCCTGATCGCCAGCGGCGTGGTGCTGGTGCTGCTGGCGATCGCCATCGTCGCGTTCTACCGGTCCGGCGTGCGGCAGGCGGGCGAAGCCCCACGGACGGTTGGCGTGCCGGTGGGCGAGATCACCGCGCCTGCACCAGCCGACGCCCAGCCTCAGGACGCCGCCGCGGGGCTGCAGATCTACAAGTCCGAGGCTGGAGAGCCGGCGACGCCGGTGTCGCCGACCTTCACCGCTCCGCCGGAACAGCCCGCCGCGCGGCCAGAACCCGCACCGCTGCCGGCCGCTACGCCGCCGCCGCCCAAGGCCGCGCCGACCTCGCCGGTCGTCGCCAAGCCTGCGCCGGCCGCGACCGCCGCCGGGCTGAAGCCCGCACAGCCGATCCCGGCGCCGGCCGCCAAGGCTCCTGCCGCGAAGACAATTCCCCCCGCCGCGGCTCCGGTCGCCAAGGCGACGCCGGCCCCGGCGACGGGCGGCGGCGCGGCCTCCGTGCAGATCGGCGCCTTCTCGTCGCAGGCCCAGGTCGAGAGCGGCTGGGCGGATGCGGCTCGGATCGCGCCCGGCGCCATCGCCGGCAAGGCACGTCGGGTCGAGCCGATCCAACGCGGCGGCCAGACCCTGTACCGCACCTCGGTCGCAGGCTTCGCCTCGCGCGCCGACGCCCAGGCCTTCTGCGGGCAGCTCAAGGCGGCCGGCAAGAGCTGCTTCGTCAAGTGACGCAGGCCTGCATCCTCGGCTGCTCCGGCCTGGAGCTTACCCCGCAGGAGAAGGCCTTCTTCCGCGACGTGCGTCCGTGGGGGTTCATCCTCTTCAAGCGCAACGTCGACACGCCCGATCAGGTGCGCGCGCTCGTGGACGCCTTGCGTGACTGCGTCGGACGGCCCGACGCGGCGGTGCTGATCGACCAGGAGGGTGGCCGCGTCCAGCGCTTGAGCCAGCCGCACTGGCGGCGCTATCCGCCCGGCCGCGCCTACGGCGAGCTGGCCGGAAACGACATGCTGACGCGCCGCGAGATCACCCGCCTCGGCGCGCGGCTCCTGGCCCACGACCTGGCGGCGGTGGGGATCAATGTCGACTGCGTGCCGGTGCTCGACGTGCCCGACCCCAGCGGCCACGAGATCATCGGTGACCGGGCCTATGGCGACACGCCGGACGCGGTGGGCCTGCTGGGCCGCGCCGCCGCCGAGGGCCTCATCGCCGGCGGCGTCTTGCCGGTGATCAAGCACATGCCCGGGCACGGGCGGGCGAAGTCCGACAGCCACTTGGCGCTGCCTGTGGTGGAGGCGAGCTACGAAGAGCTCGCTGAACGTGACTTCCCGCCATTTCGTATGCTCTCCGACATGCCGATGGCGATGAGCGCGCACGTCGTCTACACGGCGATCGACGCCAAACGCCCGGCGACCACCTCACGCAAGGCGATCCGCCGGGTGATTCGCGGCGAGCTGGGCTTCGACGGCCTGCTGATGACCGATGATCTGTCGATGAAGGCGCTGTCCGGCGACTTCACCGATCGCGCCAGGGCCTCGCTGGCCGCCGGCTGCGACATCGTCCTGCACTGCAACGGCGACATGGACGAGATGAAGGCCGTGGTGGCGGGCGTCGGTTCGCTGTCCGGCAAGGCCAAGCGCCGGGCGGCTGCGGCCCTCGGCCGCATCGCACGCGCGCGCGAACCGTTCGACGTGGAGGAGGCCCGCGCGCGGTTCGACGCCGCCTTCGACGGGCGCTACGCCGCATGAGCGAGGGTTTCCAACCGCAACTCGATTTCGAGGCCGCAGGCGTCGCGGCCGAGGCGGGGGAGGGCCTGATCGTCGACCTGGACGGCTACGAAGGCCCGCTGCACGTGCTGCTGGCGCTGGCGCGCAGCCAGAAGGTCGACCTGCTGAAGCTGTCGGTGCTGAAGCTTGCCGACCAGTACCTGGCCTTCGTCCATCAGGCGCGGCGCGCGCGCTTTTCGCTCGCTGCGGACTATCTGGTGATGGCCGCGTGGCTGGCCTACCTGAAGTCGCGACTGCTGCTGCCGAAGCCCGAGCGTCCGACCGCTGAGGAGCCGCCGGCCGACGAGGTCGCCGCCAGGCTGGCCTTCCGCCTGGCCAAGTTGGACGCCATGCGCCGCGCATCCGAGGCGCTGGCCGCTCTGCCGCATCTGGGCCGCGACGTGTTCGGTCGCGGCGATCCGCAGGCGATCCAGGTGATTCCCTCTACTCGATTGGAGGGCGACCTCTATGGCCTGATGAGCGCCTATGTCGGCCAGCGGGCGAGGGTGCGTGAACGCCGCTACACGCCGGCCGCGCCCAAGGCCTATCCGCTGGAGGATGCGCGCGCGCGCCTGCGTGCCCTTTTGCCGGAACTGGAGCGCTGGACGCCGCTCGCCGGGGTCGCGCCGCTGGAAGGCAGGGGCGCGGGACCCAGCCGCGCCTCCTATCTCGCCTCGACGCTGTCGGCGAGCCTGGAGCTTGTCAAGGAAGGCGCTCTGGAGTCCCGCCAGCTGGAGGCCTTCGCCGACATCTTCCTGCGCACACGGCGGGACGCCGCGTGAGCGATCCCGGTCAGACGAATGGGAGCCAGACCGAGCGCGAAGTCGAGGCGCTGCTGTTCGCCGCGGCGGGCCCGCTTGGCCTGGATGATTTCGCCCTGCGCCTGCCGCAGGGCGCGGACATCGACGGCGCGCTCGCCGCCCTGCAGGCCCGCTATGCGGGCCGGGGCGTGGAGCTGGCTTGCGTCGCCGGGCGCTGGCGCTTCCAGACAGCTCAGGACCTTGCCTGGCTGATGACCCTGGAGCGCGAGGAGCCGAGGCGGCTGTCGCGCGCGGCGCAGGAGACGCTGGCGATCATCGCTTACCATCAACCGGTGACCCGGGCCGACATCGAGGCTGTGCGTGGCGTGCAGGCCAGTCGGGGCACCCTCGACGTGTTGCTGGAGCTGGGCCTGGTGCGCATGCGCGGACGCCGTCGCACGCCCGGCCGGCCGGTGACCTACGGGACGACGGACGCCTTCCTGGAACAATACGGGCTGGCCAACCTGGTCGACCTGCCGGGCGCCGCGGAAATGAAGGCCGCCGGCCTCCTGACCCTCGACATGGGGCCGGACTTCGCCGTGCCCGATCCGGCCGCCGGCCATCCCGACGAGGACCCGCTGGATGACGCCGACGCCGCGCAATTCCACACCGACTACCTCGCCGCGGACGGATCGGACGCCTGACGCTTGGTGGCCAGATGTCGCGATCCTCGCCGCACCGTTCGGCCCGCCGTGGCGCTGGTGCGCGCGAGCGTCTATATAGCCGCTATGACGATGGGTGCGGCGCAGGACGCCGCGCCGCGATAGGAGTTTCGCCTGATGGGCTCATTTTCGATCTGGCACTGGCTGATCGTGCTGGTGGTCGTGGCGCTGCTGTTCGGCGGACGCGGCAAGCTCTCCGGCATCATGGGCGACGCGGCCAAGGGCATCCGCGCCTTCAAGGACGGCCTCAAGGACGAGCCGGAGAAAGCCGATGCTGCGGCCAAGCCGCTGACCGCCGCCGAGCGGGAAAAGGACGAAGTTCGCGGCTGATTTCCCGGCGGACCCGTGCGCGGCGCTTCAATGCGCTTGCGCGCGCGCCGGCCATGCTCTTTAGGCCTGGGCCATGCTTCCCGAGATTGGCGCGACTGAACTTCTGGTGATCGCCGTGGTCGCCCTCATCGTCGTGGGTCCTAAGGACTTGCCGGTGCTGCTGCGTAAGCTCGGCCAGATGATGGCCCGCCTGCGCGGTATGGCGGCGGAATTCCGCGCCAGCTTCGACGAGATGGCCCGCCAGTCAGAGCTGGACGAACTGCGCGCCGAGGTCGAGGCGATGCGCCGCGGCCAGATGGCCGACCACGCCTCCCTGGCCGCCAGCGAAGCCCAGATGGCCGACATCTACGACGAACTCGGGCGTGGCCTGTCGGGCGTGACAACGCAGCCGCAACCCGCATTGCCTGCCGACGATCCTGTTCCAGAGGCGCCGGCGTCAGCGCCGAAGCCGCGCAAGCCCCGCGCCGCCAAGCCGGCCGGCGAGGCGGCGGCGAAACCCAAGACCGTGCGCGCGGCGCCGAAGTCCAAGTCGGCAAGCGCCGCGCCCAAGCCACGCGCCAAGTCAAAGGCCAAGGCGACGTGAGCGCGCCGCATCACGACGAGGAAGAGATCGAGGCTTCCCGCGCGCCGCTGCTGGATCACCTGATCGAGCTGCGCAAGCGGCTGATCGTCTGCGTGGCGGCGATCATCATCGGCTTCGCCATCTGCTTCGGCTTCTCCAAGCAGATCTACATCGCGCTGCTGCATCCCTTCGAGATCGCCGCCCAACTGCTGGCCGCCCAGAAGACCGGTCACAGCCACGGCGCCTTCGATCTGTTGCTGGCCCTGGTCGGCATGAAGGAGGTGCCCAGCGTCGCCGGGGCCGGCCTGAAGCTGGTGTTCACCGCGCCGCTCGAGTTCTTCTTCACCAAGCTTAAGCTGGCGGCGTTCGGCGCGGTGGTGCTGACCTTCCCGGTGCTCGCCTCGCAGGTCTACGCCTTCGTCGCGCCCGGCCTCTATCGCCGCGAGCGCAAGGCCTTCCTGCCGTTCCTGCTGGCCGCGCCGGCGCTGTTCGCGCTGGGGGCGGCGCTCGTCTACTTCATCATCCTGCCGTTCGTGCTGTGGTTCTCGCTGTCGCAGCAGATCTTCGGCGCGGGTGCGATCTCGGTGGAGCTGCTGCCCAAGGTCTCGGACTATCTGACCCTGGTCACCACCCTGCTGCTGGCGTTCGGGCTCTGCTTCCAGTTGCCGGTGGTGCTGACCCTGCTGGGGATGGGCGGGATCGTCACCTCCAAGGCGCTGTCGCAGGGCCGGCGTTATGCGATCGTCGCGGTGTTCGTGGTCGCCGCCGTGCTGACCCCGCCGGATCCGATCAGCCAGACCCTGCTCGCGGTGCCGATCATCCTTCTCTACGAGATCTCGATCCTGTGCGTGCGCCTCATCGAGCGCGGTCGCCGGCGCGAGGACGAAGCCCGTGGCGTGGTCCCGGTCTAGCGATTCTCGGCTCCGCCTTGCGGCTGCAGGGTTGGCCGGTTCCTCAACGCGCTCTAGACAGGGCCGCCTGACACCACGAGCCGCGGCGAATCCATGCACGACATCCGAGCCATTCGCGAAAACCCCGAGGTCTACGAAAACGCCTGGGCCGCGAAGGGCAAGTCAGGCGTCGCCGCCGAGGCCATTGCGCTGGACGCCAGGTTGCGTGCGGCGAAGCTGGCGCTGGAGACCGCCCAGAGCCGCCGCAATGAAGCCTCCAAACTGATCGGCCAGGCCAAGGCCAAGAAGGACGAAGCCGAAGCCCAGCGCCTGATGTCCGAGGTGGAGCAGGTCAAAGGCGTGCTGGCCGAGCAGGCCGAGGCCGAGCGCGCCGCGGCCGACGCGCTGCAGGATCTGCTCTCGCAAATGCCGAACATCCCGCTTCCCGACGTTCCGGCGGGGGCTGACGAGCACGACAATGTCGAAGTTCGGCGCTGGGGCGAACCCGCCGCTATCGCCAATCCTCGCGACCACGTGGACCTCGGGGAGCGGCTGGGATTGGTCGATTTCGAGGCCGCCGCACGCATGAGCGGCGCGCGCTTCGTGATCCTGAAGGGCCAGATCGCGCGGCTCGAGCGCGCGCTTGGCCAGTTCATGCTCGACCTGCAGACCCAGCAGCACGGCTACATCGAGGTCTCGCCGCCGCTGTTGGTCAATGACGCGGCCGCCTACGGTACCGACAAGCTGCCGAAATTCGCCGAAGACCTTTTCAAGACCACAGACGGACGCTGGCTGATCCCGACGGCGGAAGTGCCGCTAACCAGCCTGGTCATGGGACAGATCGTCGCCGAGGAAGACCTGCCGATGCGCTTCACGGCGCTGACGCCATGCTTCCGTTCCGAGGCCGGGGCTTCGGGCCGCGACACACGCGGGATGATCCGCCAGCATCAGTTCTACAAGGTCGAGCTAGTCTCGATCACGACTCCCGAGGAGTCCGAGGCCGAGCACGAGCGAATGGTCGGTTGCGCCGAGGCCGTGCTGAGGGCGTTGGAATTGCCCTATCGCACCATGCTGCTCTGCAAGGGCGACATGGGATTCGGTGCGCGCAAGACTTACGACCTTGAGGTCTGGATCCCCTCGGAGGGCCGCTATCGCGAGATCAGCTCGATCTCCAACTGCGGCGACTTCCAGGCAAGGCGGATGGACGCCCGCGCCAAGAAGGCCGGTGAGAAGGGCACGCGCTTCGTTCACACGCTCAACGGCTCGGGGCTCGCGGTCGGGCGCACCCTGGTGGCGGTGATGGAGAACTACCAGGAAGAGGACGGCCGCATCGCCATTCCCAAGGTCCTGCAACCCTATCTGTCGGACGCGACGCACATCGGCGCGCCGCGATGAGGATCCTGGTCACCAACGACGACGGGATCCACGCCGAGGGTCTGGGGGCGCTGGAGCGTATCGCCGCCTCGCTGAGCGACGACGTCTGGGTGTGCGCGCCGGAATACGAGCAGTCGGGGGCCTCGCGCGCGCTGACGCTGTCCGAGCCGATCCGCGTGCGCAAGGTCGGCCACCGGCGCTTCGCCGCCACGGGCACGCCCACCGACTGCGTAATGCTGGCGATCAACGAACTGATCGATGGCGATCGGCCGGACCTGGTGCTGTCAGGCGTCAACCGCGGCCCCAACATCGCCGAGGACGTGACCATGTCGGGCACCGTCGCCGGCGCCATCGAAGGCATGGCGCTGGGCGTCCCCGCAATCGCCCTCTCGCAGGCCGGCCGCCCCGATGACATGGAAGGCTTCTTCGCCCCCGCCGAGACCTTCGCGCCCGGCATCATCCGCCGTCTGACCGCGCAGGGCTGGCCGGGGGATGTCGTGATGAACGTCAACTTCCCGGTGATCGAGCCGGGCGCCGCCGCCGAGGTCGAGGTCACCCGCCAGGGATTCCGTGACGTGCAGGTGCGCCACGCGGAGCGGCGCACCGACCTGCGTGGCCGCGACTACTACTGGATCGGCTTTCGGCAATTCCGTTCGGAGCCTGCGGCCGGCACCGACCTGCGCGCATTCTACGAGGGCCGGATCTCGGTTACGCCCTTGCACATTGATCTTACGCACGCCGCCACCGTCGAGGCCTTGAAGAAGGTGCTGGACGGCGCGGCCCCATCGCTTTGACGACACCCGCCATGGCCCAAGACGACGACACGCCGCAGGAACGCCTGGCCCGCCTGGTGCTCGTGCTCCGCTCGCAAGGGGTCACCGAGCCTGCGGTGCTGAACGCCATCGAGAGCACGCCGCGCGACCTGTTCACTCCCGACCTGTTCCGCGAGCGCTCATGGGAGGATTCGGCCCTGCCGATCGCCTGCGGCCAGACGATTAGCCAGCCATTCATCGTCGGCCTGATGACCCAGGCGTTGAACCTGGAGCCGCGCTCGCGTGTGCTGGAGATCGGCACCGGGTCTGGATACCAGACTACAATCCTCTCCAAGCTCGCGCGGCTGGTCTACACGGTCGAACGCTACCGCACGCTGATGAGCGAGGCCGAGGCGCGGTTTCGTACCCTGGGCTTGACCAATATCATCACCCGCTTCGGCGACGGGGGGGAGGGATGGCGCGAGCAGGCGCCTTTTGACCGCATTATGGTCACGGCCGCGGCGCCGGACGAGCCGACAGCCCTTCTCGCGCAACTGAAGCCGTCGGGAATCCTGGTCGCGCCCGTCGGTCGCGGTCCTGTGCAGAGCCTCAAACGCTATACCGGCGACGGCGGGGGCGGGATCACGGTCGAGGAATTGACCGAGGTTCGTTTCGTGCCCCTGCTCGACGGTGTGGCGAAGGATCTCTGAGCGCATTCGCGGAGCATCCATCTCCGCGGTCTTAACTCGCCGTCAACCATGGCGCCCCGAGTGATTCAGACTCTCTGGCAGGAGCGGCGATGACCCAATTCCTGATTCGAGCCGCATCGGTCGCGGCCGGCGCTCTGGCCTTGGCTGGGTGCGCGTCTTACGAGCCGTTCGAGGCGACTCAGATGGAGGCGCCGCGGCCGAATTTTCCCACGCGGTTGCCGGACGGCGCGGCCACACCCGCTCCGCAGTACGATCCCGCCGCACCGCAGGCTCGTCCCACGACGCCGGTTCAGGCCCGCCCGCTGGAACCCGCCGCACCGTCCGGTCCAGGCTATGTGACGCCCTCGACGCCGCCGGAGGGCCCGCGCCCGCAACCTTCGCCCGCGCCGACCTACAACCCGTTCCCAACCTCGCCGCCGCCCGCCGTGATCGCTGCGCCGCCAGTGCGGCCTCAGGCGCCAGCGACCCGTACGGTCACCCGCGCCACGGTCACCGGCAAGGTGGTCGAGGTCGACGCGCCGCCCAAGACCTACACCGTACAGAAGGGCGACAACCTCGACGGCATCGCCCGCAAGCTGGACACCGACCGCAAGCAACTTGCCGACGACAACAAGCTGAAATCGCCCTACGCGCTGAAGCCCGGCCAGACGCTGAAAGGGCCATCCAGCAAGGCCAAGGCCTATGTCGTCGGATCGGGCGACACCCTGTTCGCCGTCGCCCGCCGCTTCGGCGTCACCGCCAAAGCCCTGGCCGACGCCAACGACCTGAAACCCAACGCGACCATCCGCTCGGGCCGCAAGCTGGTGCTGCCGGACGGATACAAGGACAAGGGCCCGATCCAGGTGAAGGTCACCGTGCCGGCGCCTGCGCCGGCCGCGCCGCCCGTGGTGGTCGCCGCGCCGCCGCCCGCCGCGCCGCCCTACCAGCGCCCGACCCAGCCGGTGGTCGGCCCGACGCCGCCGCCTTACTCGCGGCCGGTGCAGCCGCCGGCGACGCTTCCGCCCGCGCCGCAGCCCTATTCGCGGCCGACGACCCCGCAGCCGCCCGCACCACGGCCAGCGACCACCACGCCGGGGCGCCCGGCCACGCCCGCGCCGACCATCGTGCCCAGCAGCGGCGCACTCAGCGACGTGCAGATCTCGCAGCTCGGTCGGGGACGTTTCGCCTGGCCGCTGCGAGGCGAGGTGATCTCCGACTTCGGTCCCAAGGGCACGGGCCAGCGCAATGACGGCCTCAACGTGCGCGCCAACCAGGGCGACTCCGTGCGCGCCGCTGCGGCGGGTGACGTCGTCTACGCCGGCGACCAGGTGCCCGGCTTCGGCAACCTGGTGTTGATCAAGCACACCGACGGCTGGGTCACCGCCTATGGCCACCTGTCGCGCGTCGACGTGAAGATGCAGCAGAAGGTCACGCAGGGTCAGCAGATCGGCCAGGCCGGCTCGTCCGGGGGGGCGGCCGAGCCGCAGCTGCACTTCGAGGTCCGTTACGCCCCGTCGCCCGCCGATCGCGCCCGCCCGATCAACCCAGCGCTGGTGCTGCCTTAGGGGTTCGGTCGCCCATCCCGGTGAAAGCCGGGCTCGAAGGTGATTCTGAATTAGCGCGCGGGTAGGGCGCTTACGCCGGAAATTCCGGGGTGAGCGGGTAGGGCGCTGCCTACAGCGGCAGCGCCTTGCCCAGCTCGCCGGCCAGGTCGCGGATGAACTGGAAGGCGACGCGACCCGAACGCCCCCCGCGAAGCTGGGCCCACTGCAGCGCCCGACGTTCCAGCTCGGGCGAGGCGAGCTCGTAACGCTTGGCGTAGGTGTTCACCGCCTGCAGGTAGGTCTGCTGGTCCATCGGCGGGAAACCGATCCACAGGCCGAAACGGTCGGAGACGCTTACCTCTTCCTCGGCGTCCTCGGCCGAGGCGATGGCGCCGCGATCGCCTTCTCCGTGGCCGCGCGGCATCAGATGGCGCCGGTTCGAGGTGGCGACGAACAGCACATTCTCCGGTGGGCCGGAGACGCCACCTTCCAGCGCCGACTTCAATGCTTTCGCGGCGGCCGCTCCCTCCTCGAACGACAGGTCGTCGCACAGGACCACGAAACTCTGTTCGGCGACCCGCAGCGCGTCGAACAGGCCGGGCAGGGCGGTCACCTGGTCGCGATCGACCTCGACCAGCTTCAGATGCGTGCGGGATTCGCCCGCGGCCATGAAGGCGGCCTTGGCCATGGAGCTCTTGCCCGCGCCCCGCACGCCCCACAGCAGCGCGTGGTTGAACGGCAGGCCGTCTGCGAAGCGTTCCAGGTTCTCCATGAAGCGCTGCTTCTGGCGATCGACCCCCACCAGGGCGTCGAGAGGAAGGGGATAGTCAGGGGCGGCGTGGAAACTGTTGTCGTCGGGCTCGTGACGGAACAGGCGCGCGTCGGCGAACGAGGGCGCGCCTGACGGTGGCGGGGCCAGCCGCTCCAGCGCCTCGGCGATGCGTTCCAGAATAGCTTTCAGATCGGCGTTCGCGAAGGAGTTGGGCTCTAGGGACATGCCGCGGTCCATAACCGGGCGGGCGTTCCATTGCAAAACAGGGCGCCAGCGCATAGCTTCCGCCGACCTCGAAACCGGCGCTCCCGCGCCGTGCGATCTGCACCTCGGAGACCTCATGTTCGCGACCCCCGCCTTCGCCCAAACCGCCGGCGCCTCGGGCGACGCCGCCAATTTCCTGGCGGGGCCGATCGGCTCGATGCTTCCGCTCGTGGGCCTGGTCGTGCTGTTCTATTTCCTGATGATCCGCCCCCAACAGAAGCGGATGAAGCAGCACCAGGCGATGGTCGCCAACTTGAAGCGCAACGACACCGTGGTGCTGAACAGCGGCGTGATCGGCAAGGTGGTCCGGGTCGAGGAACGCGAGGTGGGCCTGGAGATCGCCACCGGCGTAACCATCAAGGTGGTCCGCGGGATGATCTCCGAAGTGCGTACGCGGGGCGAGCCCGCCCCGGCGAACGACGCCAAGAAATAGGGGCGCCCCAGCGCCATGATGACCCTCTCACGCTGGAAGATCATCGCCGTCGTCCTGTCGGTGGTGTTCGGCCTGCTTTTCACGCTCCCGAACCTGCTGACGCCGTCGCAGCGCGCGGCCTTGCCGAGCTTCATGCCGAAGAACGTGCTGAACCTGGGCCTCGACCTGCAGGGCGGGTCCTACCTTCTGCTCGAGGTCGACACCGGAGCCCTGCGCGCCGAGCGGTTGACCAACGTGCTGGAAGACGTCCGCAAGACGCTGCGCGAGGAGGGGATCGATTTCGGCGACCTCGCACAGGTGAACGGCGAGGTGCTGGTGCGCGTCACCGACCCCGCTCAGGTGCAGGCGGCCACCACGGCGATCCGCAACGCGGTCGGCGCGCCGCTCGCGGGCGTGCCCGGCGGGCGTGATGTCACCGTGCGCTCGGAGGACGGCCAGCGCGTCCGCATCGCCTTCGTGCCCCAGGCCCTCGCGGCCGAGTCCGCCCAGGCCGTCGAACAATCCATTGAGATCATCCGTCGCCGCATCGACGAGCTCGGGACGCGCGAACCTACGATCATCCGCCAAGGCTCCAACCGCATAGTCGTCCAGGCGCCGGGCGAGAGCGATCCGGAGCGGCTGAAGAACGTCATCGGCCAGACCGCCAAGCTGACCTTCCAGATGGTCGACGAAACCGTCTCGTCCGAAGAAGCCGCCGCCGGCCGCATTCCCCCGGGTTCCGAACTGCTGCCCAGCCAGGACGGCTACAGCACCGGCTATCTGATCAAAAAGCGCGCGCTGGTCTCAGGCGAGATGCTGACCGATGCACGCATGCAGTTCGACCAGCAGAGCGGCCGTCCAGTGGTGTCGTTCCGCTTCAACGGGCAGGGCGCGCGGCGCTTCGGCGACGCCACCACCCAGAACATCGGCAAGCGCTTCGCCATCGTCCTCGACAAGCAGGTGATCTCCGCACCGGTCATTCAGGGCGCGATCACCGGCGGTTCCGGTCAGATCACCGGCAACTTCACCGAGGAAAGCGCCAACGACCTGGCTCTGCTGCTGCGCGCCGGCGCCTTGCCCGCGCCGCTGAAGGTCGAACAGCAAAGCACGGTCGGCGCCGAACTCGGCGCCGATGCGGTCAAGGCCGGCCAAACCTCCACCCTGGTGGGCTTCATGGCCATCCTGGTGTTCATGCTGCTGGCCTACGGCCTGCTGTTCGGAGGGGTCTCCGTGGTCGCCCTGCTGGTCAACGGCTTGCTGATCATCGCCACCCTGTCCTTGACCCAGGCGACGCTAACACTGCCCGGGATCGCCGGGCTGATCCTGACGCTCGCCGTCGCGGTCGACGCCAATGTGCTGATCTATGAGCGGATGCGCGACGAGCTGCGGGCAGGGCGAAGCGTCATCGCCTCGATGGACGCAGGCTTCTCGCGCGCCATGACTACGATCATCGACGCCAACGTAACGACGCTGCTGGCGGCGCTGATCATGTTCCAGTTCGGCTCCGGTCCGGTCAAAGGCTTCGCCTGGACGCTGTCCATCGGCGTGGTGACCTCGGTGTTCTCCGCCGTCCTGATAACGCAGGTCCTGCTGGCCTGGTGGTTCCGCGCCACCCGTCCCAAGACCCTGCCGATCTCGTAAGGAGCCTCGACGTGTCCTCCAAGTGGCCCCTCATCAAGATCGTCCCGATCAGGACGAACTTCCGGTTCGTCGCGTTCTCACGGATCGCTGCGGCGATCTCGGTCGTCTGCGTCATCGCCTCGCTGGCGCGCACCCTGCTGCCGTTCGAGGCGCCCTGCGCCGGCCTCGCCTGCGGCATCGACTTCCGCGGCGGGACGGTGCTGGAGATGGCGTCGGCGAAGCCGATCGACCTTGGCGTGGTGCGCAGCACCCTGTCCAATATGACCACTGGCGACGTTCAGGTTCAGGCCATGGGCTCGCCGGCCGAGGCGATGGTCCGCTTCGAGACGCCCGAGGGCGCCAACCCCACGGTCGAGGTCGACAAGATCAAGGCGTCGCTCCGCCAGGCGCTGGGCCCGATCAGATTCGAACGCACCGACGTGGTCGGGCCGAAGGTGTCGGGGGAGTTGTTCCGCAGCGGCATCCTGGCCCTGGGCCTCGCGATCGGCCTGATGCTGATCTATATCTGGTTCCGCTTCGAACTGCAGTTCGGCCTGGGCGCTGTCATGGCGCTGTTCCACGACGTCATCCTGACCTTCGGGGTGATCGCGGCGTTCCGGCTGGAATTCAGCCTGCAGACCATCGCCGCGATCCTCACCATCATCGGCTATTCGATGAACGACACAGTCGTGGTGTTCGACCGGCTGCGGGAGAACCTGCGCAAATACAAGCGCATGCCGCTGCGTGAGGTGATCGACCTGTCGATCAACGAGACCTTGTCGCGCACCATCATCACCGGCCTCACCGCGATCCTGGCGCTGGGCGGCCTGGCGATCTTCGGCGGGCCGACGCTGTTCGGCATGTCGATCATCCTGATGTTCGGGATCATCCTGGGCACCTATTCGTCGATCTATGTGGCGGCCCCGGTGATCCTGCTGTGGGGCGTCAAGCGCGGCGAAGAGGAAGCCGAGCCGCTCAAGCCCGCCAACGTCCGCTCCTAGGCGCCTAAGGCAGCGGCCATGGCGCGCGATGCTCCTCCCATCGACGCCTACGGCGACGGCGGATTCCGCGTGGCCGGCGCTCGCCATGAAGGCTCGCTGCTGATCGTCGGGGACGCGGCGTATGACTGGCCCGTGCGCCGACGCGAGGACCTCGACGTCGAGTCACTGGCCGCGGTGTTCGCGGCGGGGCGCGCACAGGTCGAGTTCCTGCTGCTGGGCATGGGGGCGTCCAACGCCTTGCCGACGCGCGAGGTCCGCGACGCGGTGCGCGCCGCCGGCCTCGGGCTGGAATTCATGGACACGCCGTCGGCGGCCAGGCTGTACAACGTGCTGACCTCGGAGGGCCGCCGCTTGGCCTGTGCGCTCATCGCCGTCTGAACCGAGGCGCCCTGCAAAACACCCTCCTTGGCCGCGTGGTGCGCCTGGCGGCCCAGCCCGGCTGAGTTTCTGGTCGCCTTTTCGTCGCCCATGAAACAATCTATAGGTGCCGTAGGGTAGGAATCACGAGGGGCGCTAAAATGGCCGGACTTCTTTCGAACCTCCGCAACACCTTGATCGTGAGTTTCCTACTCGCGCTGGTGTTGATCGCTGGCTACGGCATGCACAACGGTGCGGCCGACGCCATCTTCTGGCAGGGCGTTTTCCGCTGGCTGCACGTGGTGTTCGGGATCCTCTGGATCGGCCTGCTGTACTATTTCAACTTCGTCCAGATCCGCAAAATGCCGGAGATTCCGGCCGAGCTGAAGCCGGCGGTGTCCAAGTACATCGCGCCTGAAGCGCTGTTCTGGTTCCGCTGGGCGGCGCTGTTCACCTGGGTGATGGGCATTATCCTGGCGATCAATCGCGGCTACCTGCTGCAGACGGTCACGCTGGGCGCTACAGAAGGCTTCACCGTGCCGCAGCACACCTTCATCGGCGTCGGCATGTGGCTGGGCACCGTGATGTTCTTCAACGTCTGGGCCTTCATCTGGCCGGCGCAGAAGATCGCGTTGGGTATCGTCGAAGGCGACGCCGACGCGAAGGCGGCGGCCGGCCGCAAGGCCATGCTGTTCTCGCGGGTCAACACCCTGCTGTCGGTGCCGATGCTGGCGACCATGACCATGAACCAGACGATCTTCGGCTGACGCCAGGGTCGATATGAGCGACTAGAAAGGCCCGCCCCCGAGGCGGGCCTTTTGCTTTGGGCAGTTGCGAATGACCGCCGTCCAACCCGACATCGACACCCAGGACGAGGGTCTGGACGACCTGTTGCGTCGCGTCGACCCGGACCGCTGGCTGTCCAGCCGCTTCATCGGCGATCTGCGTGCGCGCGCAGGTGTGGAGGCGGTCTACGCCTTCGACCATGAGCTGGCGCGGGCCCCACGGGTGGCGTCGAATCCGCTGCTGGGCGAGATGCGGCTGGCCTGGTGGCGGGAGGTCCTCGACGAAGCGTTCGAGGCGCGCGCCGTGCGCCGCCACCCCACCGCCCAAGCCCTGGCCGCGGCGATCGCCGGGCACGGCCTGGCGCGCCCAAGCCTGGAGGCCCTGATCGACGCCCGCTACCGCGAACTGGACGAGGCCCCGATGGACGCCGCCGAAGCTTTGGAGTTCGCGCGCGAGACCGGCGGCGGCGTCGCCGTGCTGGCGGCCCGCATCCTGGACCCGGCCCATGACCCCGAGCCGGCGCGCGCGGCCGGCGCGTTGTGGGCGCTCTGGAAGCGTGACGGGGACGATGCCGCCCTGCGTGCGGAGGCTAAGCGCGGCGCGTCGCGCCTGACGCCGGCCGGCTTTCCCGCCGTCGCCCACGCCGCGCTGGCTCGTGGGCGGGCAGGCTCCGATCTTGGCCGACGCCTGCGGATCACCTGGGCGGTCGCCCGCGGCAGGGTCTGAACCGCCAGCATATCCACATCCGCTCATCCCGGCGAAAGTCGGGACCCAAGCGGGCTGGCCGTGCACAAACCGTAACTCAGCTTGGGCCCCGGCTTTCGCCGGGGTGAGCGGAGTTGGGTGTGGCTATTCCGCCGGCTCCGGCACGGTCGCGGCGGACAGCCAGGCGTCGAGATCTGCCAATGCCCTTTCGCCGATCTGGCGCTTCTTGGTGCGTCCCTTTTCCTTCGAGCCCATGCGGCGGCCTTCGGCGTCGCGCCGGGGCGCGTCCTCCAGCGGCGGGATCAGGCCGTAGTTGATGTTCATCGGCTGGAACGACCGCGCGCCGCCGTCCAGATGCCCCCCGGTGATGTGGCCGAGAAGCGCGCCCAGGGCAGTCGTCGCGGGCGGCGCTTCGATCGAGCGGCCCAGCCGCTCGGCCGCCGCGAAGCGACCGGCCAGCAGGCCCACTGCGGCGCTCTCCACATAACCCTCGACGCCGGTCACCTGGCCTGCGAAGCGCAGGCGCGGTACCGCCTTCAGGCGCAATGCGCCGTCGAGCAGGCGTGGGCTGTTGATGAAGGTGTTGCGGTGCAGGCCGCCCAGGCGGGCGAACACCGCTTTCTCCAGGCCGGGGATCATCCGGAAAACGTCGCTCTGGGCGCCGTGTTTCAGCTTGGTCTGGAAACCGACCATGTTCCACAGGGTGCCCAGCGCATTGTCCTGGCGCAGCTGTACGACCGCCCAGGGCTTGACCGTGGGATTGTGGGCGTTGGTCAGGCCCACCGGCTTCATTGGCCCGTGGCGCAGCGTCTCGCGGCCCCGCTCGGCCATCACCTCGATCGGCAGGCAGCCGTCGAAGTAGGGGACATGTTCCCAGTCCTTGAACTCGGCCTTGGGGCCCGCCAGCAGGGCGTCGATGAACGCCTCGTACTGGTCGCGGTCCATCGGGCAGTTGATGTAGGCCGCGGCGTCCCCGCCCGGGCCTTCCTTGTCGTAGCGCGACTGTCGCCACGCCACATTCATGTCGACCGACTCCAGATGGATGATCGGCGCGATCGCGTCGAAGAACGATAGCTGGCCCTCGCCGGTCACGCCCAGGATCGCGTCGGACAGGGCCTGTGACGTCAAGGGTCCTGTGGCGACGATCACACTGTCCCATTCCGCCGGTGGCAGGCACGCCACTTCGCCGCGCGCGATGCTGATCCGCGGATGCGCCTCGAGGCGGCGCGTGACCTCGGCGGCGAACCCGTCGCGGTCAACCGCCAGCGCGCCGCCGGCCGGGACCTGATGCAGATCGCCCGCCGACATGATGATCGACCCCAGCCGCCGCATCTCGGCGTGCAGCAGGCCAACTGCATTGCCGGTCCAGTCGTCGGCCCGGAACGAGTTGGAGCAGACGAGCTCTGCGAGCTTGTCCGTCTGATGGGCGTCGGTGCCGCGGACGGGGCGCATCTCGTGCAGGACGACATCCGCGCCGGCTTGCGCGATCTGCCAGGCGGCCTCGGAGCCGGCGAGCCCGCCGCCGATTACATGAATGGGCAAGGTCATGGGCGACTAACTAGCAACGAATGCGACGCGTCGCGAGCGCGGCCTTGCGCATGAGCCTGCGGCTCGCCAAAGCATTGCAGCCAATGGCCTCGGCGACTCGTTGATGGGTCGCGCGCCCTTGGCTGGGCCGCAGGCCGCGAGGATAGGCATGAGCAAGTTTTCGCCGAGCGAGGCGGCTCTGGAGGGCTTCAGGCTGACGCGGGAGCGTCCGGGCCTGATCGCCACCTGGGCGGGCCTCTACTTCCTCGGCATCATGCTGCTGATCCTGACCATGGGCGCGGCGCTCGGGCCGCAGTTCGTCGCGTTGATGCGCGAGAGCGGCGGGCAGATCGAAGACACCGATGCGCTCGGCGACCTGCTGGCCCAATCCTGGCCGGCGTTCATCATCGTCGCGTCCGTCGCGGTGTTCTTCTGGTCGATGCTGAAGGCGGCGATCTACCGTTCCATCCTGCGGCCGGAGGACTCCAAATTCGCCTATGTGCGGATCGGGATGGACGAGGTGCGCCTGGCGGTCGGTCAGGTGGTCCTGGGCGCGATCGGCATTCTGTTCCTGATCGGGCTCGACTTCCCGCTTTCGGCGCTGCGCGCCGGCGGGCATCCGTCTATGTGGTTGCTGGCGGCGGTGATCGTCGTCGGCATGGTGTGGATGGGTATCCGCCTGTCCCTGACCATGCCGCTGATCTTCTATGAGAAGAAGGTGAAATTCATGTCGGCCTGGAATCTGTCCAAGGGCAGCTTCTGGTCGATCCTGGGCATGTGTGTATTGTCACTGATCTTTTACATCATGATCTTCATCCTGGTGTACATTCTGATGACCATCATCGTCGCCCTGTCCGGCGGGATGGAAGCGGTCAAGAACATCTCCAGACTGACTCCGGTGTCGCTGGCGGCCTTCATCATCACCTCGGTGATCGTGCCGATGATCATGCCGGTGATCCAGGCGGTGACCATCAACGCGCCGTTCGCCGTCGCCTACGGCGAGTTGGCCGGCGTCCCGACGCCCCACGGCCGCCGCGCCGCGGAGTCGACGGCGGTCGAGGCGAACGTCTAGAACGCCAGTCGCGCGGGCTCACGCCCGTTTGCGGCGTCCGGGAGAGGGGCGGCGCGCGTTCTGGCGGTCCATCAGTTCGGCGAGGTAGCGACCGGTCCAGCTGTGCGCGTCGGCGGCCACCTTCTCCGGCGAGCCGAAGGCGACGATCTCGCCGCCCCCGTCGCCGCCTTCAGGACCGAAGTCGAGGATCCAGTCGGCGGTCTTCACGACGTCCAGGTTGTGCTCGATGACGACCACGGTGTTGCCCTGGTCGACCAGTTCGTGCAGCACCTCCAGCAGCTTCTTCACGTCTTCGAAGTGCAGGCCGGTGGTCGGCTCGTCGAGGATGTAGAGGGTGCGGCCGGTGGCGCGCCTAGCTAGCTCCTTGGACAGCTTCACCCGCTGGGCCTCGCCGCCGGACAGCGTCGTCGCCTGCTGCCCGACCTTGATGTAGCCGAGGCCCACCCGCTTCAGCGTCGCCATCTTCTCGCGCACCGGCGGCACCGCCTTGAAGAACTCGGCCGCCTCTTCGACTGTCATATCCAGAACGTCGGCTATGCTCTTGCCTTTGAACAGGATTTCCAGGGTCTCGCGATTGTAGCGGTGGCCGTGGCAGACGTCGCAGGTGACATAGACGTCCGGCAGGAAGTGCATTTCGATCTTGATCAGCCCGTCGCCCTGGCAGGCCTCGCAGCGGCCGCCCTTGACGTTGAAGCTGAAGCGTCCAGGCCCGTAGCCGCGCGCCTTGGCTTCGGGCAGGCCGGCGAACCAGTCGCGGATCGGCTGGAAGGCGCCGGTATAGGTCGCCGGGTTGGAGCGCGGCGTGCGGCCGATCGGCGACTGGTCGATGTCGATGACCTTGTCGAACAGCTCCAACCCTTCGATGCGATCGTGCGCGGCGGGCGCGTCGGAGGCGTTGTGCAGCCGCCGCGCGGCGGCCTTGTACAGCGTCTCGATGGTGAAGGTGGACTTGCCGCCGCCCGACACCCCGGTGATGCAGGTGAAGGCGCCGGCCGGGATCTCGCCGGTCACCGATTTCAGGTTGTTGCCGGTGGCGCCGATCACGCGCAGCACGTTCTTCTTGGAGATCGGCCGCCGCTGCGCCGGGATCTCGATCTCGCGGACGCCCGACAGGTACTGGCCGGTGATGCTGGCCGGATTGGCCAGGATGTCGGCGGGCTTGCCCTCGGCGACGATCTCGCCGCCGTGCACGCCGGCGGCTGGGCCCATGTCGATCACATAGTCGGCGGTGAGGATCGCCTCCTCGTCGTGCTCGACCACCAGCACCGAGTTGCCGAGGTCGCGCAGGCCTTTGAGGCTGGCCAGCAGGCGGGTGTTGTCACGCTGGTGCAGGCCGATCGATGGCTCGTCCAGCACATACAGGACGCCAGTGAGCCCTGACCCGATCTGGCTGGCCAGCCGGATGCGCTGGCTCTCGCCGCCGGACAGCGTGCCCGAGCCGCGCGACAGGTTCAGATAGTCCAGCCCGACGTCGACGAGGAAACGCAGCCGGTCGGTGATCTCCTTCAGGATCCGCCGCGCGATCTCCATCTGTTTGGGCGTCAGCGCGGTCTCGAGGCTCTCGAACCATTCCCGGGCGTGGCGGATCGACAGCAGCGACACCTGACCGATGTGATGGCCGTCGATCTTCACCGCCAGCGCCTCGGGCTTCAGCCGATAGCCCTGGCAGACTTCGCAGGGCGTCTCGGACTGATAACGCGCCAGTTCCTCGCGCACCCAGGCGGAATCGGTCTCGCGCCAGCGGCGCTCGAGGTTCGGCAGCACGCCTTCGAAGGTCTTGTTGACCTCGTACTTGCGCGCGTTGTCGTCGTAGATGAAGCGGATCTTGTCCGCGCCGGAGCCCTGCAGCACGACCTGGCGAGCCTCATCGGAAAGCTTCCGCCAGGGTTCGTCCATCGAGAAGCCGTAGTGGCGGGCGAGCGCCTGCAGGGTCTGGGTGTAGAGGGGCGAAGGACCCTTGGCCCAGGGCGAGATGGCTCCCTTGTGCAGCGGCTTGTCCTTGTCCGGCACCACGCGGTCGGCGTCGAAGGCGAGCTTGGCCCCCAGTCCGTCGCAGGCTGGACAGGCGCCGAACGGGTTGTTGAACGAGAACAGCCTGGGCTCGATCTCGCTGATCGTGAAGCCGCTGACCGGGCAGGCGAACTTCTCCGAGAAGATCAGCCGCCGAGCCTCCTCTTCGCCGGGATCCTTGTCGGCCCACTCCGCTACGGCGATGCCGTCAGCGAGCTTCAGCGCCGTCTCCAGGCTGTCGGCGTAGCGGCTGTCGAGGCCGGACTTGGTGACCAGCCGGTCGACGACGATGTCGATGTCGTGCTTGAGGTTCTTCTCCAGCGCCGGCGCGTCTTCGATCGGCACGAACTCGCCGTCGATCTTCAGGCGCTGGAAGCCCTGCTTCTGCCAGCCGGCGATCTCCTTGCGGTACTCGCCCTTGCGGCCGCGGACGACCGGCGCCAGCAGATACAGCCGCGTGCCTTCCGGCAGGGCGGAGATCTTGTCGACCATCTGGCTGATGGTCTGGCTCTCGATCGGCAGGCCGGTCGCCGGCGAATAGGGCACGCCGACCCGCGCCCACAGCAGGCGCATGTAGTCGTGGATTTCCGTCACCGTGCCGACGGTGGAGCGCGGATTGCGGCTGGTGGTCTTCTGCTCGATGGAGATCGCCGGCGACAGGCCTTCGATCAGGTCCACGTCCGGCTTGCTCATCAGCTCCAGGAACTGGCGCGCGTAGGCCGACAGGCTCTCGACGTAGCGCCGTTGGCCTTCGGCGTAGATGGTGTCGAACGCCAGCGAACTCTTGCCCGAGCCGGAGAGCCCGGTCAGCACGACGAGCTCGCCGCGGGGGATGTCCACGCTGACGTTCTTCAGATTGTGCTCGCGCGCGCCACGCACGCGGATGAAATTCAACTGTTCGGCCATGCTGTCCCGGGAAACGCTTTGCGCCATGTCGGGCGCGCTCGAAGGGCCTGGCTAATGTAGTGGCGAGACTCGCCGATGACACTGGAACATTAAGCGAACAATCGAACCCGCGTCAAAGGGCGTCGTGGAAGATCACGCCCATTGTGCGCCGCGCCCCCGACCGCAGCCGGCTGACCCCGTGGCGCATGTTCACCCGATAGGTTCCCCGGGCGCCCTGCACCGGCCGTTCGCGCACTGCGAACACCACCGCGTCGCCCTGGCTAAGAGGCACGACCTCGGCGCGGGATTGCATGCGCGGGCGCTGTTCGGTCAGAACGAATTCGCCGCCGGTGAAATCGGCGCCCGGCGTCGACAGCAGCACTGCGACCTGCAGCGGAAAGACGTGCTCGCCATAGATGTCCTGGTGCAGGCAGTTGTAGTCGCCCTCGCCATACTGCAGCAGCAGCGGGGTGGGGCGCGTCTGGCCGGCCTCGTGGCAGCGGGAGAGGAAGTCGGCGTGGGCCGGCGGATAGCGCGCCGGCAGGCCCATGGCCGCGTTCCAGCGGTTGGCGATCGGCGCAAGCTGCGGATAAAGGCTCGCGCGCAGGCTCGCGACCAGGTCGGGCAGGGGATAGGCGAAGTAGCGGTATTCGCCCTGGCCATACCCGTGGCGGGCCATCACCACACGGCTGCGGAACGGCGTCTCCTGCGCATACAGCTCGGCAAGCGCCGCGCATTCCGCTGCGCTCAGCAACCCTGGCAGCACTGCGTTGCCGCGGGCGTCCAGCGCGACCTGCGCCGCCGACCAGTCCTGGGCGTCCACCCGCGTCTCGATGCTGTCCATCGGACAAGTCTGCCCGTCTCGGCGCGCGAGCGGAACCTGCCGCCCGCGCGCAAAGTCCGGATCCCGCGATTTCAGGCGTCAGGCGGCGATCGGCAGACGCCCCAGACTCTTCAGCGTCCGGGCGCACGCCTCCGCGGCCTCCGCACCCTTGATGCGGAAGTGGTCGTGGAAGAACCGCCGCTGCGCCTCGCTCTCCTGATACTGATGCGGGGTCAGCACGGCGGAGAACACCGGCGTCTCGGTCTCGAGCTGAACCTGCATCAATCCCGCGATCACCGACTGGGCGACGAATTCGTGGCGGTAGATGCCACCGTCGACCACAAAGCCGGCGGCGACGATCGCCACGTAGCGGCCGCTCTTGGCCAGCAGCTTGGCGTGCAGCGGGATCTCGAAGGCGCCGGGCACTTCGAAGCCGTCGACCGGGTTGTCGGCGAGGCCGAGGCCGGCCATCGCCTCCAGGAAGCCCTGGCGGCACTGGTCGACGATGTCGCCATGCCAGCCGGATTGTACAAAGGCGATCCGGGCCTCGGCGGACTGGGCGGCGTGGACGGGGATCTGATAGGGACTCTGGGTCATGGTTTGCTCCCGAAAGCAGGGGTGACCACGACTCAAGGCGCGTCTGACCGGGCGGCCCGACGCCACGCCGAGGCGCGCCGTCGCAACGACCAGTCGTTCTCTTCCATCCGGACTATGACCGTCGGCCCCGGGATCACACCGGGTCTGCTGACCCCGCCTTGCGGGCGGGCGCTCGCGGGCTCGACATCCTGCAAAGGACGCCATCACCGCCGGTGGGGAGTCTCACCCCGCCCTGAGAACGCGTGCCGTCGGAAGGTCCGACAGCACAGCGATGATGCCGCGCAGGACACGTGCAGGCAAGGGCGCAGGCTCGCCGATGACGTGCGGAGTGAGGCCGCTACGCCCGGCGGTTCAGGGTGATGGAGGTGGCCTGGCCTGCGCCGGGGGTCGCGCCGGGACCATAGGAGGCGCCGCCGCCGCGCTGGTTGGCGACTTCCTCGGCGATCGCCCTGACCAGGCCCTCTGTCACCGTCTTGGCGCCTTCCAGGGCGCGGCCCTGGCGGGCGAGGACGGCGTCGAAGGCCTCTGTGGCGCGCACAAGCCGCGCGCGCATGGCCAGCGGCGCGGAGGCCACCATCGCCGGATTGGAGCGGACGCGCGCGGATTCGTGGCGATAGAGGTTCGCCAGCCGCGACGTCTCTTCCATGTTCTGGGCCGCGTCCTGCGGGCGCCGCTGCTCGAAGGCCTGGGCTTCCATCGCGACCAGTTCGGTCAGGCGCTCGGTGAGGATGATCAGCTGGTCGACGCGGTCGTCCGCGTCCTGGGCGTCGATGGCCATGGCGTGTTCCTACTCCAGCCCCTGCAGCTTCAACATCTCGCGGCTCACCATGTCGGCGACGCCGATCCCCCCGGACTTCACCGTCTGCTTGGCGATCGCGTCGGTGAGGAAGGACTGGAACATCTTCTCGCCCGACCCGCCGCCGAACGGCGCCTCAGTGTCGAGGCCCGAGAACATCTGTTGCAGCATGATCGACAGGAAGGAGGCCTCGAAATCCTTGGCGGTCTTCTCGATCTCGCCGCGCTTGGCGAGTTCGGCGCCGGTGGCCGCCTGCGGCGTGCTGAGCAGGTTCGGCGAGACGGAGAGTGCGGCGTCAGCCATCACATCACCTCGATTTCGGCCTGCAGCGCGCCGGCCGCCTTGATGGTCTGCAGGATCGAGATCATATCGCGCGGCGTGACGCCCAACGCATTCAGCCCGCTGACCAGGCTGGAGAGCGAGGCGCCGCTGTTGACGGTGACAAACTGGCGGCCCTTCTCCTCGTCCACGGACACGTCGCTCTGCGGCGTGACGGCGGTTTCGCCGGTCCGGCTGAAGGGGGCAGGCTGGCTGACCTGCGGGCTCTCGCGCACGGTGATCGTCAGATTGCCCTGCTGGATGGCGACGGTCGACAGGCGCACGGCGTCGCCCATGACGATCACGCCGGCGACCTCGTCGATCACCACCTTGGCCGGACCATCCGGCTCGACGCTGAGGTTCTCGACGCGGGCGAGATAGCTGGTCATGTCCTGACCCGCCGGCGGCCGCACCGCGACGATCGTCGGATTCTCGGCGACGGCGGTGCCGGGGAAGCTTGAATTGACCACGTCGGCGATGCGTCGCGCGGTGGTGAAGTCCGGATTGCGCAGGGTCAGGCGCAGTTGGGTCATGTTCGCCAGTTGGAAGCCGATCTCGCGCTCGACCAAGGCGCCCGAGGCGATGCGGCCGGCGGTCGGCACGCCTTTGGAGACGCTGGAGCCTGAGGCGCCGCCGGCGCTGACCGAACCCGTCTGAACGGTGCCCTGGGCGACGGCGTAGGCCTGGCCGTCGGCGCCGAGCAGCGGGGTGACCAGCAGCGTGCCGCCCAGGAGGCTCTTGGCGTCGCCCATCGCCGAGACCGAGGTGTCGATCTGCGCGCCCGTGGCGGCGAACGCCGGCAGGCGCGCGGTGACCATCACGGCGGCGACATTCTTGGTGTTGAGGTTGGCGTCGCGCGTGTTGACGCCCAGCCGTTCCAGCATCGCCTCGAGGCTTTGCTTGGTGAAGGGCGCGTTGCGCAGGGAGTCGCCCGTGCCGTTCAGGCCGACGACGATGCCGTAGCCGACCAGCATGTTCTCGCGCACGCCCTCGAACTCGACGATGTCCTTGATCCGCGACTTGGCGGACGCCGGCTGCGCGCAAAACGCCGCGGCCAGCAGGGCGGCGGCGAACAGGCGCAGGGGAAGGCGGGGGGCGATGTGTTTCACCGCGCACGCCTTGCGATCCCCGTGCCAGCCTGAAAAGGAAGCAAATTCAGCGTGTGGCGAGATGGGGAGCCCACGCATCCTCGACCCTGGGCAGAAATTGCCCGGCATTAACCATGCCCTAAGCACGTGCGTGCGATGAAGGAGCCTAGAGTAATGCGTTCGCGCGAAGGACGTGCATGAAGGTCAACGGAACCAGCGGCGTCGGATCGGCCAGCGGGGCGAAGGCCGCGCGACCCGCCGGGGTCGGTGGCGGATTCCGGATAGACACTGCGGCGCCGGCCGCGGGGCCTGCGCAGACCGCGCGCGCCAACGGCGTCGCGGGCGTCGCCAGCGTCGACGCATTGTTGGCCTTGCAGGATGTCGGCGGACCGCTGGAGCGTCGCCGCCGTGCGGTTGGCCGAGCAGGGCGAATCCTCGACGTGCTGGACGATGTGAAGGTGGCGCTGCTCGACGGCGCGCTGGACGGCGGCGACCTTGACCGGCTTCGCCGCGCCATTCGCGACGAACGCTCGCAAACCGACGATCCCGGCCTTGAAGCGCTGCTCGATCAGATCGAGACCCGCGCTGCGGTTGAGATGGCCAAGCTTGAACAAGGCGGTCGTGCGGCGTAATCGCACGCCGTTCTGCCGGTTCATTGAAACCGGCGGATGTTTTGATATAAGCCGCGCCTCGACGGTGTGTTCCTGGGGGCGTCTGGGGGTTTACGATGTCGGTGACGTCTGATGAAGTGTTGATTGCGGACTCGCAATATCGTCCATCCGAGGACGAGGAGTTCATGAATCTGCGGCAGCTTGAGTACTTCAAACAAAAGCTGCTGAACTGGAAAGAAGACATTCTGAAGGAGTCGCGCGAAACGCTGACTCATCTTCAGAGCGAAACTGAAAATCATCCCGATATCGCCGACCGCGCGTCGTCGGAGACCGATCGCGCCCTTGAACTGCGCACCCGGGACCGACAACGCAAGTTGATCGCCAAGATCGACGAGGCGATCCGCCGTATCGAGGACGGCAGCTACGGCTACTGCGAAGAGACCGGCGAACCGATCGGCGTGGCGCGTCTCGACGCCCGGCCGATCGCCACCCTCAGCCTGGAAGCCCAGGAGCGGCACGAGCGCCGCGAACGCGTCCACCGCGACGACTGAGGCCCCAGTGGCGCGACACGCGATGGCGGTCTAAATGACCGCCATGTCCGACCGTCTCGTGATCGCCTCCGTTCAGGCCAATCCCACCGTGGGCGCCGTGGCGCGCAACGCGGCCCTGGCGCGTGAAAAGCTGGCTGAGGCGCGAGCCGCCGGCGCCGATATCGCCCTGTTCAGCGAACTCTTCCTGGTCGGCTATCCGCCGGAGGACCTGGCCCTGAAGCCGGCGCTTTGGCGCGCCTGCAAGCGTGCGCTTGAAGACCTCGCCCCGGACACCGCCGACGGCTGCGCCGCCCTGATCGGCCTGATCTGGCCGCCCGAGAAGGAGGGCGGGCGTCCGCGCAATGCGCTCGCCTATCTCGCCGAAGGCGTAATCAAGGGCGTGGCTTTCAAATGCGACCTGCCGAACTACGGCGTGTTCGACGAGAAGCGGGTGTTCGAACCGGGCCTCGGCCCCGAGGTGTTCGACCTCAAGGGGATCAAGCTGGGCGCGCCGATCTGCGAGGACATCTGGGCCGACAAGGTCTGCGCCGACCTCAAGGCGCATGGCGCGGAGATCCTGCTGGTGCCGAACGGATCGCCTTACCGCCGCACCGCAGACGACGAGCGGATGCGCGCCGCGCGCGCTCGCGTGGCCGAGACCGGCCTGCCGATGGTCTACGTCAATCAGGTCGGCGGCCAGGACGAGCTGGTGTTCGACGGGGGCTCGTTCGCGCTGTCCGCGGCGGGCGAGATCTGCATGCGCCTGCCGATGTTCGAGGAGGCGCTGGCGCTCAGCGTCTGGGAGCGCGGCGAAGGCGGCTGGGCTTGCGTCGAGGCGCCGATGGTCGACTGGCCGACCGGGCCGGGAGAGATCTACCGCGCCATGGTGCTGGGCCTGCGCGACTATGTGCGCAAGTCGGGCTTCCCGGGCGTGCTGCTGGGCCTGTCCGGCGGGGTGGACTCCGCGATCACCGCGGTGGTCGCCGCCGACGCCCTGGGTCCCGACGCCGTGCGCTGTTTCATGCTGCCGTCCAAGTACACCAGCACCGAAAGCCTGGAGGACGCCGCCGGCTGCGCCCAGGCGCTCGGCGTCCGTCTCGACCAGATCGACATCGAGCCTGCGGTCGCCGCCTTCGACGGCATGCTGCGCCCGCTCTACGAAGGCCGCGCGCCGGACATCACCGAAGAGAACCTGCAGGCCCGCAGCCGCGGCGTGGCGCTGATGGCGCTGTCCAACAAGCTCGGGCTGATGCTGCTGACCACCGGCAACAAGTCGGAGATGGCGGTGGGCTACGCCACCCTCTACGGCGACATGTGCGGCGGCTACAACGTGCTCAAGGACCTCTACAAGACCGACGTCTATGCGGTCTGCGAGTGGCGCAACGCCAACGACCCGTTCGGCGTCGCCGCCGATCCCATCCCGATCCGCATCCTCACCAAGCCGCCGTCGGCCGAGCTGCGCCCCGACCAGAAGGACCAGGACAGCCTGCCGCCCTACGAGGACCTGGACGATATCCTGTTCGGCCTGGTGGAGCAGGAGGCGACCCTGGACGAAATCGCCGCGCGCGGTCACGCGCCGGAGACGGTCGAGCGCATTCAGCGGCTGCTTTACGGGTCGGAATACAAGCGCCGCCAGGCCCCGCCCGGTGTGAAGATCGGCGGCAAGGCGTTCGGCCGCGACCGCCGCTATCCGCTGGTCAACGGCTTTCGCGACATGGTCTCGCGCTAGGTCAGGCGCAGGGCCGCGGGCGCGGTGTCGGTCTCGCCGGTGAACCCCGCACGCAAAGCCGGGACCACGCCCTCGACCGAGTCGACGGCCGTCCACGCATCCATGAACTCGACCGGCGTCAGCCTGTGGTCGACGGTGTGCTGGAAGAGTTGGAACAGCGGCGTCCAGAACCCCTGCGGGCTGTAGAACACCACCGGCTTGCGATGGATATCGAGCCGGCGCCACGACAACAGCTCGACCACTTCCTCCAGCGTGCCGATCCCGCCAGGCAACACCACGAAGGCGTCGGAGCGGTCGAACATGATCTGCTTTCGCTCGTGCATCGAGGTGACGACCAGGGTCTCCACCAGATCGAGAGCGCCTTCCCGCGCCGTGAGGAAGTCCGGGATCACGCCCAGCACCGCGCCGCCGGCCTCGTGGGCGGCCCGCGCGCAGGCGCCCATCAGGCCGACGCCGCCGCCGCCATAGACCAGCTTCAGCCCGGCCTGCGCCAGCTCGCGGCCCACGCCCGCAGCGTCGAGCAACAGCGCCGGGTCGGCGTCGTCAGACGAGCCGCAGAACACGCAGACCGATTCGAGGCGTTCGGGCGGGCGCCGCATCGGCGAGCGTCTCCTTTGGAGGGCGGGCGGCTTGTACATGACCGCCGAAAGCCCGATTAGCTATGGCCTGGATCAGGGAGTTGCAAGCTGACGACGTCGTTCGCCGCAGGGCTGTACGCCGGTCGCGCCGCCGTGGCGGCTGCGCTGCTGTCGCTGTGCGCCTGCGACGCGCCGAGCCGGCCGCCATCGGGGCCTGCGGCGAAGCCCGAGGCGGTTGGCGACTCCGGCTATCTCGCGCCACCGTCGATTCGCGGCGTGCGTCGCGAGTCGAGCCAGGTGGCGCTGCTAGGTCAGGCCGCGCCGGGCGCCAGCGTGCGCCTGGCTACTCCGGCCGGCGAGGCTCGTACCGCCCAGGCCGACGCGCGCGGCGCCTGGAGCCTGGTGCTGCCGAACGCCGGGGAGGCGAGGATCTTCGGCCTGTCGATGAACCTCGCGGGCCGCGTCGCCCAGGCCCAGGGCTATGTGCTGGTGACCCCGGCTGGCGAGGTGGCGCAGCTCCGCGCCGGAGCGGGGGCCGCGGTGCTGGCCGCGGGCCAAGCGACGCGCCTGACCGCCATCGACTTCGACCAGGGCGGCGGGGCGGTGGTCTCGGGCGTCGCCCAGCCGGACGCTCCGTTGGCGTTGGAGATCGACGGTCGACCATCCGCCACCGGACGGGCCGACGCATCTGGCCGCCTGACGCTGGCGCTCACCCAGCCGCTGCGCCAGGGTTCGCACAGCTTCGCGCTGACCGGCGACACCGGGGGGCGCACTGTCGAGGTCGGCGTGACGCCGGCCGCCCCGCTGGCCGGCCAGCCGTATCGCGCAATCAACACCCCCTACGGCTTGCGGGTGGACTGGATCACGCCCGGCGGCGGGGTTCAGTCGACCCTGCTGCTGAACTGAGGGGCGGGCGATGACATTCGCCAATATGCGCGCAGGCGGTCGGGCTGGACCGGTAGCGCCCGCTGGCGTCAAGTTCGACGGCTGGGCTTCGATGGCCGAGCTTTGGCGTCTGGTGCTGCGTTCCGGCGCTCCGAACCTGCGCTACAGGCTGGCGGCGGCGCTGGCTCTGGTGGTGGTCGGCAAAGCCGCGGGCGTCGCGGCGCCTGTGGCGATCGGCGCCGCAATCAATCGCCTCGCGCCTGCGACGACCACCGTCGGCGTGGCGACTGGCGTGGGGGCGAGCTTCGTGGCGCTGGCGGTGGTGTTCGCCCTCTTGCGGCTGGTGTCGGCTTGCGCGCCCTACGCCCGAGACGCGATCTTCACGCCCGTCGCCCAATCGACCATGGCCAAGGCGGCCACCGAGACCTTCGCGCACTCCCTGGTGCTGTCGCTGGACTTCCACCAGACCAAGCAGACGGGCACGCTCTCGCGGATCATCGACCGCGGCGCCCGCTCCACCGAATTCCTGATCCGCAGCGTGGTGTTTAACCTGGGTCCCACGGGCCTGGAACTGATCATGGCCATGGTCGTGATGACGGTGCGGCTCGACTGGCGTTTCGCGGTCGCCACGGCGGCGACCATCCTGATCTACGGCGCGGTGACCTTCCGCATCACCAACTGGCGCATCGCCCACCGACGCGAGTTGAACGAGGCCGACAGCCGCGCCGCCGGCCTCTCGGTCGATGCGCTGATCAACTACGAGACGGTCAAGACCTTCGGCTCCGAGGTGCGCACCGTCAGCGGCTACGAAGGCGCGATGCAGGACTATGTGCAGGCCGCCGTGCGCTCCAACGTGTCGCTGCAGCTGCTCAACGGCGTCCAGGCGGTGGTGCTGAACGGCGGGCTGGCGCTGCTGGCGGTGATGGCCGGCACGGAGGTGCTGGCCGGACGCATGAGCGTCGGCGATGTCACCACCGCGGTGCTGCTGCTGATCGGCGTCTACACGCCTCTGAACACGCTCGGCTCGAACTATCGCGAGATCCGGCAGGCGTTCATCGACATGGAGCAGATGGCGGTGCTGACCGGCGTGCAGCCAGATATCACCGACGCGCCGGCCGCGGTCGACCTGCCGCCGGCCACTGGGCGCGGCGCGGCGCTCGCGTTCGAGCATGTGGACTTCCGCCACGACGCGCGAGCCTCCGGTTTGCTGGACGTGAGCTTCGTCTCGGCCCCGGGCACGACGACGGCGCTGGTCGGCCCGTCCGGCGCCGGCAAGACCACCGTGGTGCGCCTGGCGCTGCGTCTGATCGATCCCCAGGGCGGGGCGGTGACGCTTGAGGGGCTCGATCTGCGCGATGTACGCCAGACCAGTCTGCGCGGCGCGATCGCCCTGGTTCCACAGGATGTCGCCCTGTTCAACGACACGCTCTACGCCAACATCGCCTTCGCGCGGCCAGCCGCCGGCCCTGACGAGGTGCGCGCCGCCGCCGACTCCGCCGAGCTTGGCGCTTTCGTGGACGGCTTGCCCGAAGGCATGGCCACTCGGGTGGGAGAGCGTGGCCTGAAACTCTCCGGCGGCGAACGCCAGCGGGTCGGCATCGCCCGCGCCCTGCTGGCCAACCCCCGCCTGTTGATCCTCGACGAGGCCACCAGCGCACTCGACGGACCGACCGAAGCTGCGATCCAGGACACCCTGCGCCGGGTGCGCGCCGGCCGCACGACCCTGGTTGTCGCCCACCGGCTGTCGACGATCGTCGACGCCGACCAGATCCTGGTGCTGCGGCGCGGCCGCATCGTCGAGCGCGGCACGCACGCCGAGTTGCTGGAGAACGCTGGAGAGTACGCCGCGCTGTGGCGGCGTCAGACCCGCGAGGCCTGAGGTGGTTACTCGGCCGCCGCGGGATAGTCGTGCCGCGCCTCGGGCTGATCCTGCGGCGTCGCCGGCCGGCCACTGAACCTGCGGCGCAGCGTGTCGAAGCGGTCGGCGACCACCTTGGGTGCGGCGAGCAGCACGGGGGTGACCACCAGGGTCAGCAGGGTCGCGAAGCTGAGGCCCCAGACCACGGCTCCGGAAAGCTGCACCCACCATTCGGAGCCAGGCGCCTTGTACTCGAGCGTGCCGAACCGGAAGTTCGGGTGGATCTGGAACATCAGCGGCAGCAGGCCCACCACAGTCACCACGGTGGTCAGCATCACCGGGCGGAACCGCTGCGTCGCGGCCCGCACCGAGGCGTCGTCCGCGGCGTAGCCGGCGCGCCTGAGCTGGTAGAAAGTGTCGACCAGCACGATGTTGTGCCCGACCACCACGCCGGCCAGAGCCACCACGCCGGTGCCCAGCATGATCACCGAGATGTAGTCGAAGGTGTGCCCCAGGTTCACCTGGACGCCCAGCAGCACGCCGACCGTGGACAGCGCCACCGCCGAGAGCGTCACCATCACGCCGTAGAAGCTGTTGAACTGCCACAGCAGGATCACGCCCATCATGAACAGCGAGACCAGCATGGCGATGCCGAAGAACTGCGCCGCCTTCTGGCCCTCTTCATCGGCGCCGCGGAATTTCCAGCGCACGCTGCGTTCGATGCCTGCCTTCTCCAGCCAGGGCTTGATGGTCTCGATCTTCTGATTGGCTGCGACGCCGTCGGCGGCGTTGGCCTGGATGATCACCACGCGCTGGCCGTTGCGGCGCTGGATATTGGTCACCTGCTGGGTCGGCGTGCGCTTGATGAAGTAGCTGGCCGGAACGGGGCCTGACGGCGTCGGGATCTTCAGTTCGTCCAGGGCGCCGATGCCGCGCGCGCCCATCGGGAAGCGCATCCGGATGTCCAGCTCGTCGTCGGCGTCGTCTGGCCGGAAGCGGCCGACAAGCACGCCGCCCGTGACGAACTGGATCGCCTGGCCGACACTGACCACGTCGACGCCGTAGCGGCCGGCCGCCTGGCGATCGACGCTGAGGTTCCACTCGATGCCTGGGGAGGTGCGATTGTCTTCCAGCTCGACCAGTTGCGGGTCGGCGGCGAGCTTGGCCTTCACGAGGTTGGCGGCCCGATCGAGGGCGGCGGCGTCCTGGCTGCGGAGCTCGACCTGGATGTCCTTGCCGGTCGGCGGCCCGTTCTGCGGCTCGCGCACCTCGACCTGAAGGCCGGGAAGGTTGGCGACGCGCTTGCGGATCTCGTCGGACAGAGCGCGGCCGCTCAGGCCCAACGCCTTGCGATCCTCGTAGGAGACAAAGTCGACCTGGATGCGGCCGATGGTGTCGTTGGGTGGGCCGTAACCGCCGCCGGCCGGGCTCATCGCGCCGGTGCGGACATAGGTCGACTTCACGCCGGACAGGCCCTGCAGGCGACGTTCCACCTGGCCCACCAGCACGTCGTCGGCCTCGGGCGACAGGTTGCCTCGCGCCTTGACGTAGATCGACACCGTCTCCGGGTCGGACTCCAGGAAGAACTCAGTGCGATGCGGTGTCATCGCGAACCACACGCCGATCAGCGCCACGCAAGCGATCGCCGCCGCCCCCACCATGAACGGGTGGCGGCCGAGCAACGCAATGGCGCGGGCGTAGCGGCCCATGAAGCCGGTCATCGTACGCGGGTCGCCGTGCTCGGACTTCTCGATCTCAATCAGGTGGCGCGCATCGACGCCGGTCGAGCGGCCGACCAGAGAGCCCAGCGCCGGGGTGAAAACCAGCGCGGCGAAGATCGAGGCCCCCAGCACGAAAAACAGCGTCAGGGGCAGGAAGCTCATGAACTTGCCCGGAATCGAGTTCCAGAACATGAACGGGATGAAGGCGCACAGCGTGGTCATGGTGCCGTTGACCACGGGCCAGAACATCCGCGTGCCGGCGGCGGCGAACGCCTCCGCGCGCGGCATCCCCTCGGCCATCTTGCGGTCGGCGTATTCGACCACGACGATCCCGCCGTCGACCAGGATGCCCACGGCCAGCACCATGCCGAACATCACCATCTGGTTCAGCGTGACGCCCAGCGCATGCAGCATCAGGAAGCCCAGCATGAAGCAGACGGGAATCGCCGCACCCACCATCAGGCCCTGGCGTACGCCCAGGCTGGCGACGACGATCAGCATGACCAGCAGGGTGGCGATCAGCAGGCCGGATTCCAGCACCGAGAGGCTGCGTCCGATGAACTCGCTTTCGTCGAAGGTGTAGTCGACGCGGATCGTTTCCGGCCAGCGCGCCTGCTCCTCGGTGACCACGGCGCGGATCGCCTCGACGGTCTTCAGGATGTTGGCGCCGGTGCGCTTGGTGACCTCGACGGTGTAGGCGGGGCGACCGTCGATGCGGGTGATCGTCGAGGGTTCCTTGAAAGTGCGGCGCACCTCGCCGATGTCGCCCACGGTGACGATCCGGTCGCCGTTGGTCTTCACCGGCAGCGACAGGATGTCCTCAGGCTTCTCGACGACGCCAGGCACCTTGACCGCGAACTGGCCGGCGCCCGAGCGCAGGTCGCCGGCAGGCACGAGTTGGTTGTTGCGGCCGATCACCTGGGCGAGTTCGCCGGTGGTGACGTTGTAGGTCTCCATGCGCAGTGGATCGATGGTGACTTCCAGCACCTCGTCGCGCGCGCCGCGGATGTCGGCCTCGAGGACGCCGGGCAGGCTGTCCAACCGGTCCTTCAGTTCGCGGGACAGCCGATAGAGCTCACGCTCAGGCGCGGCGCCCGACAGCACGATGCCGATCACCGGACTGTCGTTGGCGTTGGCTTCGGAGATGATCGGCTCTTCGGCGTCCGGCGGGAACTTGGCGCGGGCCAGGTCGACCTTGGCGCGGACGTCTTCGATGACCTTATCCTTGTCGAAGTTCGCCTCGAACTCGAGATTGACGATCGCAGTGCCCTGGCGGGCCACGGCGTTCATCTCCTTGACGCCCTCGATGGTCTGGAGTTGCACCTCCATCGGCTTGACCAGCAGACGCTCGGCGTCCTCGGGGCTCACGCCGGGATAAGGCACCACCACCGAGACGAACGGGAAGGGGATGTCTGGGTTGGACTCCTTGGGCATCGACACATAGGCGCCGACGCCAAACAGGAAGGCGACCAGGGTGACGCCCAGCACCACCTTGCGACGCGCGATGGCGCCCTGGATCAGGGCCGAGATCATGCCTGGCGATCCACGGGCATGATCAGTGGGCCGCCGCCAGGCGGACCTTCTGGCCCTCCGCCACATAGGATTGGCCGACCGTGATCACCCGAACCGCTCCTTGCAGACCGGACACCCAGACGCCCTGGGGTGTTTCTTCCAGCACGGTCACCGCGCCGAAGGCGACGCGCCCGTCCGCCTGAACGAAACGCACGCCCTGGCGACCGGCGGAATCCAGCACGAGCGAGGATAGCGGGATCAGATGGGCGGCGCCCATCCCGGCGTTGATCCTGACGTCCGCCGACAGGCCCGAGCGGGCCAGCAGGCTGGGATTGCGGGCGGTGATCTCGACGCGATAGGTGCGGGTCTGCGGGTCGGCGTCGCGCGCCACGTAGCGCACCGTGCCGTCCAACGTACCGCCGGAAACCAAAGCGGCGCGCGCGCCGGAGCCGACGCGGAGCTGCGAGGCCTGGGTCTCGGGCACATCGCCGACGATGAGTATGGGGTCGAGCTCGATCACCGTGCCGCAGGGCTGGCCGGGCGCGAGATAGCTGCCGATCTCGGCCTCGCGGCGGTCGAATACGCCGGCGAACGGAGCGCGGATGTTGACCTGCTCCAGCGCGATCTCCGCCTGCCGGGCGACAGCCTGGGCGGCATCGAGTTCGGCCTGGCTCTGCAGGACCTGGGTCTGGGAGCGGTAGCCCTTGCGGGCGAGTTCGGCAGAGGCCTGCTGCTGCAGGCGCTTGGACCTCAGCGCGGCGCGGGCCTGGTCGACGGCGGCCTGGCGCGCGTCGACAGCGAGCTGGCAGAGCAGCGCGCCCTTGCCGACCTGGGAGCCTTCGACGGCGGGCGTGCGGGCGACCACGCCGGCGGTCTCTGCGCGCACCGTCACATTGCGCGCGGCCTCCGTACGGCCCCGCAACAGGATCAGTTGTTCGCGCGCCGCGGGTTCGGCGAGTTGGACCTGGACTGTCGGTATGGCGTCGACGGGCCTCGCCGCCGCCTTGGCCTGGGCCTCGCCAGAGGGTTTGCCGGCGTGCAGCAACGACCCCACGATGAAGTAGAGCGCCACCGCCGCGGCGACCACCGCGACGAACAGGTAAGAGGATTTTACGCGCATCCGACTTTCCCGTGCGAACGACCCGCTTTCATGCGGCCGACCGCGCCCCGGCCGCCGCTTGCGGAGACCGATCTTTTGATGCCACCGTTACGTGAATCTGAAATGAAAATTCCCCCTCGGGCTGGCGCGCGGGCATAGTGCGCCGAAGGTCGTTAAGCATCCCGGAACAGCGGGGCGACGACGCCGTCCGACGAGATGGACTGCACAAGCGGGAGGCTGCCCATGAAGTATCTGCACACCATGGTGCGCGTGCGCGACCTGCCGGCCTCGCTCGACTTCTACTGCGCGAAGCTGGGCCTGGAGGAGGTGTCGCGCTCGGAAAACCCGAACGGCCGCTTCACCCTGGTGTTCCTCGCCGCCCCGAACGACGTCGAGGCCGCGCGGGCCGGCCGTGCGCCCCTGGTGGAGCTGACCTACAACTGGGATCCCGAAGACTACACGGGAGGCCGGAACTTCGGCCACCTGGCCTATGAGGTCGACGACATCTACGCCGCCTGCGCTCGGCTGCAGGCTGGCGGCGTTACGATCTCGCGCCCGCCGCGCGATGGTCGCATGGCGTTCGTCCGCTCGCCGGACGGCGTTTCAATCGAATTGCTCCAGGCCGGCGCGGCGTTAGCGCCAGCCGAGCCCTGGATGTCGGCCCCGAACGTCGGGGTCTGGTGAACACACGAAACAGGAAGTGATCATGAGCGTACAACCGAGCCTGCGTCTCAACGACGGGCGCGAAATGCCGCAACTGGGCCTCGGGGTCTGGCAAACCCCAGCCGACGAGACGGCGCAGGCCGTGAAGGCCGCCCTCGACACCGGTTACCGGTCGGTCGACACCGCTGCGATCTACCGCAACGAAAAGGGCGTCGGCGAGGGACTTCGCGCCGCCAGCGTGGCGCGCGCCGACGTGGCGGTCACCACCAAGCTGTGGAACGAACAACAGGGGTTCGACAGCGCGCTGAAGGCGTTCGACGACAGCCTGGGGCGGTTGGGCCTCGATTACGTCGACCTCTACCTGATCCACTGGCCGTGCCCGTCGCGCGAGCTGTACGTCGACAGCTGGCGCGCGCTGATCCGCCTGAAGGAGGAGGGCCGCGCCCGCTCCATCGGCGTGTCGAACTTCAAAGCCGAGCACCTGAAGCGGATCATCGACGAGACCGGGGTGACGCCGGCGATCAACCAGATCGAGCTGCATCCGCGCTGGCAGCAGCAGGCCATGCGCGACCTGGATGCCGCCCTGGGGATCATCACCGAGAGCTGGAGCCCGCTGGGTCAGGGCGTGTTGCTGGCAGATCCGGCCCTGGTCGCCATCGCCGCCAAGCACGGACGCACGCCTGCTCAGGTGGTGATCCGCTGGCACCTGGACCTAGGCCTGATGGTGATCCCCAAGAGCGTCACGCCGTCGCGCATCGTCGAGAACTTCCAGGTGTTCGACTTCAAGCTCGACGCCCAGGACATCGCCGCGATCAGCGCCCTGGACGACGCCAATGGCCGCATCGGCCCGGACCCTGCCGCGTTCGGCTGAGTAGGCTACGGCGCACGATCGACGCGGACGCGCTCGCGCTGTGGGGCTTCGGCGCGGCGCTACCGCGGGTCGGCGGGCCTTGAGCGGTCGTCGCGCCCGATGGTGCAGGCTGTCGCCAGCCTCATCCAATCGCGGGCAAGGCGTTCGTAGGTCAGGATCAGGTCATAGCTGAACGCGACATCGGCCATCTCCAGCGCTTCGTCGGCGCGCGCGCGATAGTCCTTGGCGGTCATCACCCGTTGAACTCCTATGGTCATGAGATTTCGGGACGGCGCGCGCGTCAGGACTCTACACCGCCTTCTGCATGCGCGGGCCGGTCGCCCAGGGGCTTGGTCGCTGAAGGCATGGCGTTCTGCGTCGCCTGCAATGTCGCCTGCACCGACGAGCCCATCGCCTCCGAGATGCCTCGCAGCGCGGTCATGTAACCTTCGAACCATTTGCGGCTGTAGTCGGCCTGCACTTGGAACGCCTCGATGGGGGTCTTGGCCGAAGCGATCGCGTGGGCCGCGGCGCTCGCGTCCTGCGCCACCTGTTGGCAGTAAGACAGCGTCTGCGCGCGCACGGCTTCCGCCCCACGCTGCGCGGTCTGGACGCTGACGGCCATGGCCTCGAGGCTGTGGCGGGTGGCGACATTCAGCTCCTGCATCGCCGATTGCGATCGCTGAAGCACGTCCTTCAACACCTCCGGGCCACCGCCGAGCGGGGACTGTCCTAGGGGATCGCTCATCTGTTCCTCGCTGGCTGTACGCGTCACGATTGGAAGCGGGATGGGTCGGGCGCGGTTCCGCCACCAAGAAGAATACCGCTGGGGTGTGTAGCCTCGGACACTGACCGGCCAGCAACGGGTTGATCGACACGCGCGCCTGGGGAACCGATGATCGGTCGCCGAGTCGGGGTCGAATCGCATGCTGAATTGGATCTACGAGGTGGCCGGCCACGCCTGGGGGCCGCTTCGCCTGTTCGACTCGTTCTTCTTTCTTGCGGCCACGGGCTTCGCGGTGTCCGCGCTCGCCACCTGGGTCGCACTGCCGAAGCTCTGGGCCCGTTTGCCCATGGACCGGGGACGCGCCTTCGCGGTCGACGCCGACAAGAGCGTCGGCAAGCCGATAAGCGCCGGCCTGATCTTCGTAACCATCTTCTGCATCGCTGCTGCGCTGTTCGTTCCGCTGACGGCGCGACCGCTGCTGACGCTGCCCTTCATCCTCGCGGCCATGGTCGTCGGTTACCTGGACGATCGCCGCGGCGGGTTCACCGAGTATCAGTTGGCGGTCATGGATCTGGTCATCGCGCTTGGCGCGGCGATGGTGGTCTACGGCCTGAAGCCGACCGCAATCTGGCTGCCGGGTTGGAGGGATGCGGTCGTGCTTGCACCCTGGCTCGCCACACTTATCGCGACCGGCGTGATCTGGTTGGCGATCAACGCCACCAATTGCTCCGACGGGGTCGACGGGGTGTCGGGAAGCCTGAGCGCAACCGCCATGATGCTGCTCGGAGGCCTGCTGTACGCGGTCCTCGGCAATGAGCAGGTCGTCCGTCACCTGCACATCCCGTTCGTCCGTGAAGGCGCCAATTGGGCGATCATGGCGTTCCTGATGGTCGGCTGCCTCGCGGGCTACCTCTGGTACAACGCACCGCCCAGCCAAGTGCTGATGGGCGACGCAGGCTCCCGGCCGATCGGGTTGATGATCGGCATGCTGGTGGTCGCCACAAACAATCCGCTGTTCCTGGCGTTGGTGGCCTCGATGCTGCTGCTGAATGGCGCTACGGGCCTGGTGAAGGTCGCGCTGATGCGCTTCCTGGGCCTGAAAGTGCTGGGCGGCGTCAGATTCCCGCTCCACGACCATTGCCGCAAGGAACTGGGCTGGTCGAACAGTCAGGTGCTCGTGCGCTTCATGCTCGTGCATCTCGGGGTGTCCGCGCTGCTGGTGATCCTGGCGCTGAAGCTGCGCTGAAGGAGGCGTCGATGGGCGTGGTTCTGGGGGTGTTGCTCGCGAGCGTCTTCGCTGTGCTCTCGTTGACGCACGTCTATTGGGCGATGGGCGGTCAGCACGGAAAGGCCGCAGCCGTTCCACAGGTGGATGGGGTGGCGACATTCCGGCCATCGCGGGCTGGCACGTTGCTGGTGGCGGTCGCGCTGATGGGCGCCGCGGCATTGCTCGGGGCGTTGGCGGGCGTCCTGCCGACGCCGGTTCCGCACTGGATACTGGCGTTCGCCGCCATCGGACTGGCGCTGGTGCTGTTGGCGCGCGCCATCGGCGACTTCAAGCTCGTCGGCTTCTTCAAACGGCCGAACGGCAGCCGCTTCGCGCGGCTCGACACATTATTCTATTCGCCGCTTTGCCTGGTGCTAGGGATCGGTGTCGCCAGCCTGATGTGGATCGAGCGCAGTTCGCTCTGATCGGCTCGACCTCTGCGACGGGCTGCAAAAACACCGCCTAATCGGGCGCTGCTGGCTCCTCGGGCAGGACTCGAACCTGCGACAAGTCGGTTAACAGCCGACTGCTCTACCAACTGAGCTACCGAGGAACAGCACCGTAGCGGGCCGGCCGTATACGCTGGCCATTCCATGGAAGCAAGCGCCGGGCCAACCCTACTGTCTCAAAAAAAAGCCCGACGCGTGCGCCGGGCTTAAAAAGTCGGTGATGGTGGGTGTCTTCAAGGAAGACGCTGTGAGACTCGGCTCTCATGGTTAAGGAATTGTAAATGACGCCAACCGCTTCGCAGTCCTTCCTATGAGCACCGCCTACGTCGCCGCCATCGACCAGGGGACCACCTCGTCGCGTTGCATCGTCTTCGACAAGGCGGGCGCCATCGTCGCCATGGCGCAGAAGGAACACCGCCAGATCTTCCCGAGGCCCGGTTGGGTGGAGCACGACGCGGTGCAGATCTGGGACAATGTGCAGCAGGTGGTGCGCGAGGCGCTGGAGGCGGCGGGCATCGCCGCGGCGGATCTGGCCGCGGTGGGCATCACCAACCAGCGCGAGACTACAGTCATCTGGGAGCGCGATACCGGCAAGCCGATCCACAACGCCATCGTCTGGCAGGACACCCGCACCGACCGATTGGTCCGTGAGATCGGCGGGGAGGCGGGCCCCGACAGGTTCCGCGACATCTGCGGCCTCCCGCTGGCGACCTACTTCTCGGGCCCGAAGATCCGCTGGCTGCTGGACAATGTGGCGGGCGCCCAGGCCCGCGCCGAGGCGGGCGAGCTGATGTTCGGCACCATGGACACCTGGCTGATCTGGAACCTCACCGGGCGGCACGTCACCGATGTGACCAACGCCAGCCGCACCATGCTGATGAACCTGCGGACGCTGGATTGGGACGAGGCCCTACTGGACGGCCTGGGCGTGCCACGCAGCCTGTTGCCCGAGATCCGCGCCTCGTCCGAGGTCTATGGCGAGGCCCGCGATGGCCTGGCCGGGGTGCCGGTGGCGGCCGCCCTGGGCGACCAGCAAGCGGCGCTGTTCGGCCAGACCTGCTTCGCGGCGGGAGAGGGCAAGTGCACCTACGGCACCGGCAACTTCCTGCTGGTGAACACCGGCACCGAGCCGGTGTTCTCCAGCCACGGCCTGCTGACCACGGCGGCCTACCGGATCGGCGACCAGCCGGCGGCCTATGCGCTTGAGGGTTCGGTGGCGGTGACCGGCGCGCTGGTCCAATGGGTGCGCGACAATCTCGGCCTGATCGAGAGTTCCGCCGACATCGAGGCGCTGGCCGCCAGTGTCGCGGACAACGGCGGGTGCTATTTCGTCCCGGCCTTCGCGGGGCTGTTCGCGCCGCACTGGCGCAGCGACGCGCGTGGCGTGATCACCGGCCTGACCGGCTACATCACGAAGGCGCACATCGCCCGCGCGGTGCTGGAAGCGGCGGCGTGGCAGACCCGAGAGGTCGCCGACGCCATGGCTTCGGACACCGGGACACCGCTGGCGTCCCTGCGGGTCGACGGGGGCATGACCCGCAACGCCCTGCTGATGCAGATCCAGGCCGACGCCCTGGGCGCGCCGGTGATCCGCGCCGCGGTCGCCGAGACCACCTGTCTTGGGGCCGCCTATGCTGCGGGTCTGGCGGTCGGCGTCTGGCCGGACCTGGAGACCCTTCGCGCCCAGTGGCGGCATGACGCGGAGTGGGCGCCGCAAGCGTCGGCGGAGGTCCGCGAGCGCGGCTATCGCAAATGGCGCAAGGCGGTGGACCGCTCTCTTGACTGGGTCGACGCCGACGACGCGCAAGGTTAGTCAGCGGGAGGATTGTTAGCCCAGTCGAATCGGAGCCGTTGTGCGCATCCATTTCACCGGGGTCGCCGGGGCGGGCATGAGCGCGGCTGCGCTGATGATGCGCGACGCCGGCCATCAGGTTTCCGGGTCGGACGAGGACGTCTTCCCGCCGATGTCGACCTATGTCGCCGGCCTGGGCTTTCC